>CACLDR010000016.1 GCA_902605755.1 uncultured Marinoscillum sp.
TTCGAAAAAATAATCTCGAATGACATAAATGGCAAAAAACAATTATTAATGTCAGTTCTAAAATAAAAAAATTCAATTTTTGTATGGTAAAAATAAGATAACTGAAAATAGAAATCAATATTGGGATTAATCACTTTTAATCCCTCTCTTATGATATTACTGAAAAAATAAAATAATAAATATCAAGGCAAAAAAAGTAAACCTAACAGCCGACTTACTTTCATCTATCAGCAGAATCCCTGGTATCGGACCGTCTTCATCTCTAATAATCTCCCCACAAAATGGAAGAAATAAAATTGCAAATATAGAATTGAAAAATAATGAAATTTTTTTTTAGAGGTCTAACCAATTCTTTAATATTAAGTAAGTCTTATAATTAATTACAAATCCATTACATTTAAATTAATCACTCAACAGAGAGCCTCAACTCTGGTGTCAATGCATGGCCAACACATAATAGTGCAAACCCTTCTGCAATTTCCTCCTGAGATAGACCATCTGCTTCTTTTATAGATACTTTACCTGACAATACCTTACCACGACATGCCGTACAAAACCCACTTTTACACGAATAAGGCATATCAATACCTGCCAAAAGTGCTTGATCTAAAATGGGCTGATCTCCATTTATATTCAAATCATAAGTTGTCCCATCCAAGTGAATAGTCGTATTAACTTTACTGGAGCCATGAAAATTTTCGATGAGATGATTCCCTACAAATTTTTCTATCTGAATTTGTTCGGATAGTATTCCAAATTGCTCTAGTCCGGCCTTCATAATTTTCATCATCGCCTCCGGTCCACAAATAAAATAATTGGTTTGGCCAATTATATTTAATTTCTTGAGAATAGAATGCAACATAGATTTTGTAGGTCTGCCCAGGTAATCTGCCGGTGTAATTTCATCGTCTTGCTCTAAAATATTAATCCAATTGAAATTTTTAAACTGTTTGCTTAATTTTATTAAGTCCTCTTTGAATATAATATCTGCAGATGATTTATTGGCAAAAATCAATAAAACCTTTGTCTTAGGTTCTAAACTAAGGGTCGACTTTATGATAGAATATAGAGGTGTAATCCCAGAACCTCCTCCAATGAATACCAAATGTCTCATTTGATCCCTATCAAAACTAGTAGTAAAAGTACCCATCGCACCCATTACTTTAATTTTCTGCCCTACTTGGTAAGTATCATTTATATGATTAGACATTAAGCCATTAGCTACTCTTTTTACCGTTACTGCTGGATATTTATCGATATTTGGTGCTGAGCATAAAGAATAGGCACGCCTGATTTTAACTCCATTAACCTCATCAATCAGGGTAATAAATTGACCTGACTGGTAGGATAAATCTTGATCTAAAGTATCAAATACGAGATTGACTGCATCAGCTGTAATTTTTACAATTTCTTTTATTTTAAAATCCAAATACCTTTCGTCCTCTTTTTTATTTTTTTTATTATTATCGAATAATCTAAAACCCATTTTTTATTAAGTCTATATTTTTATGTAAAGGTAATTCAGTAGAATGGTGGTTACAAATCGTTGGGATTCCGTATTTTTGTTGTAAATCGTATAACTACATGACAAAAAACTATTCGATTAATGCGATTTCGCCCGTAGATGGTCGCTATCGCAACATAGTACAAGTTCTCTCAAACTACTTTTCAGAATTTGCCCTAATCAAATATCGAGTGAAGGTTGAAGTAGAATATTTTATTAGGCTTTGTGAGTTGCCCTTACCCCAATTAAAGGGAATACATCATAATAAATTTAAAGCCCTGAGAAACATCCATGAAAATTTTACAGAAGAAGATGCTATTAAAATCAAAGGGATTGAAGCTGTAACTAATCACGATGTCAAAGCGGTTGAGTACTTCCTTAAAGAGCATTTTGATAGTCTAAATCTGATATCTTACAAAGAATTCATTCATTTTGGATTGACATCTCAAGATATTAATAATACCTCAATACCGTTGTTACTTAAAGAAGCCCTCTCTGAAATAATTTTCCCTTTAATGAATGAATTCATGAGTTTATTAAAACAGTCTGCTGAATTGTGGAAAGACATTCCCTTACTGGCCCAAACCCATGGACAACCAGCATCGCCAACTAAATTGGGAAAAGAAATTGAGGTTTATATCACTAGACTCAATGAGCAAATAAAATCATTAAAAGAGGTACCTAACGCTGCTAAATTTGGTGGAGCTAATGGAAATTTTAATGCTCACTGCGTGGCATACCCTAAAGTAAATTGGCATCGATTTGCACATCAATTTGTAAATGACGTTTTAGGGCTTAAACGAAGTCATCCCACAACCCAAATCGAACATTATGATCATTTTGCAGCAACTTTTGATGCCCTTAAGCGCATTAACACTATACTTATTGACTTAAGTAGAGACGTCTGGTCCTACATTTCCATGGGTTATTTTAAGCAAAAAATCGTGAAAAATGAGGTTGGTTCATCTGCCATGCCACACAAAGTGAATCCCATAGATTTTGAAAATGCAGAAGGAAACCTAGGTATGGCCAATGCCATTTATGAACATATGGCCGCAAAGCTGCCCATATCTAGACTACAACGAGACTTAACAGATTCTACCGTATTAAGAAATATAGGAGTTCCTATTGCACATTCGATGATTTCGCTGCACTCATTGAAAAAAGGTTGGAAAAAAATAGAATGTGATGAAGAAATTATTAAAAAGGATCTAAATCAAAATTGGGCTGTAGTCGCGGAAGCTGTGCAGACTATTTTAAGAAGAGAAGGATATCCATCTCCCTATGAGACCTTGAAACGATTAACTCGTAAAAACGAAACCATTACTGAATCTACCATTCAAGCTTTCATTGAGTCGCTTGATATTCCTGAAGAAATCAAAAAAGAGTTAAGAAATATTACACCCTTCAACTACACAGGACAGTAACTATTTTATTTACTAGCTAGTAAATATAAAACAGCCATCCTAATAGCCACACCATTTTCCACCTGATCTAAAATTAAAGCATTATCAGCATCTGCTACTCTTGAGGTAATCTCAATACCCCGATTAATGGGTCCTGGATGTAAAATAATGATCTCTTTATCGAGTTCTTTAACAATTTCTTCATTCACTCCGTAATACAAAGTATATTCTCGAAGCGATGGAAAGTAAGGCATCCTCTGACGCTCGAGTTGAATGCGTAAAATATTAGCGGCATCACACCAATTCAATGCTTTTTTTATATCTAACTCCACCTTAACACCTAAAGTTCTTATGTATTTTGGAATTAAAGTAGCTGGACCACATACCATTACTTCAGCACCTAGTTTTTGTAACGCAAAAATATTTGATATAGCGACCCTTGAGTGCAGAATATCACCAATTATGACCACTTTTTTCCCTTCAATATAACCCAAACGCTCTCGAATAGAATAAGCATCTAGTAAAGCTTGTGTAGGATGCTCATGTGTTCCATCTCCAGCATTCACGATCTTTGAGTCAATATGTTTAGCCAAGAAATGAGGAGCTCCAGGACTCGAATGACGAATAACAATCATATCAACCTTCATTGACAGTATATTATTGACCGTATCAATCAACGTCTCACCTTTTTTAACTGAACTACTTGATGAACTAAAATTGATCACATCGGCACTCAGTCTTTTTTCCGCCAACTCAAAAGACAGTTTGGTTCTAGTGGAATTTTCAAAAAAAATATTTGCAATAGTTATATCTCGAAGAGAAGGAACTCTCTTTATAGATCGATTGATAACATCCTTAAAATAATCGGCAGTTTCAAAAATTAAATCAATTTCCTGGAGACTTAACTCCTTAATTCCTAGTAGATTGTTTTTTATCAATTGGTTCATTCTACTTCGATATTCATTAACCAAATTGAATCATCACCGCTTTGTTCTTTAAGCCCTACCTCGACATATTGCGATGCTAAAGTGTTGACTTGCTTACCAACATAATTAGCTTCGATGGGTAACTGCCGCGTATATAGACGATCAATTAAGACCAACAATTCAACCTTTTTTGGCCGGCCAAATGAAATCATAGCATCCATGGCAGCCCTAACAGATCTACCTGTAAATAAGACATCATCGACCAAAATAACATCTTTGTCTTCGATCAAAAAAGGTACACGTGTTTCACTAGCTTTTTTGGGAACAACGCGTCTACGAAAATCATCTCTATGAAAAGTGGTATCTAAATAACCTATGTCTACATGGCAACCTTCAAGTTCTTGAATAACTTTTTGAATCCTATTGGCCAGAAATACCCCTCTTGGTTGTAGGCCTAATATTACCGTTGACGAAAAATCATTGTGGTTTTCAATAAGATGCTGACACAATCTTTGAATTGTAATTTGAAGAAGTTGGCCATCTAAGAGCAGTCGCTTTTGCATCTAGGTTATGCAAATATAAGATAATATCACTATTTCATATCCTCTTTACCCACATAGTGAATTTTATTTAAGTAAAAAACCTCTTCATATGAGCTGTTTATATTTGAAGAAGACGATATCTGCTGTCGTCCAAAAGCTAAAATGAACTGATCATACCATGATACAACAGATTCTATTTTTGGATTTTCCAACAACCATTTATCAGAATCGACACCCAAAGATATAGGTATCTCAAGCTGATCCTCAATCACTTTTTGATCCAAAAATATTCTTGACCTAATCTTGTTTTTTTCAAGGCTATATACTTCAAGTCTATTTGCAAATAAATGGAATACAGCCTTTTTACCCAAAGTCAGAAAAAACATATCCTGCATCGGCCAACTGTGGTCCCAAAGTATATTGCCTTCTAAATCAAAACCTACCGCAAAGGCGTGTGTATGATTAAATCCCGAGTCGGTATATGGGATTTGTGCTATACCTGAACCAGGTGTTAATGTTCGAAAATTTGCACTTTTAGGAAAGTATACCTCTCCTGTCAAAATAAGTCTGTTCCCTCTTTGTAAAATCTCATGTATAATTACTCTATAATTTAAATTAATTTTTTTCCCCTCCTCAGCTTTTCTTTTGATCCGATCCTTTAATTTTTCCGCTTTATCTAAACCTAAGAATTCGAAAAAATTTTCAAAGTCTGCAAATTCAAAATATTTCAAAAAATTCAATGTATCCTTTGTGAATTTAGAAATAAACAAACCTTTACTCAGCTTCTTTCCTATTTCGGAAAAGCTTCCAGCCAAGTAGCGTGAATTTTTATTGGAATTAGTTATGGTTCCGTTCAATAAATTCCTACCCAAAGGTGGTACTCCTTTATTTATAAATAATTTTTGATTCTCTCGTGTATATCCATAGACAGACAAGGTTGAATTTTTTGATTTATTCTTTTCTTCTACTATTACTGAAAAAATGCCTATCTGATCATTGATGATAACATTCACTATTTCGTTTTCATTACCATATATTCCTGGAACGACATGAGGAATATTATTTTTATTAAAGGTCACGACCACAGATTTATAGTTTGCAGTACCTGCCAGTAAAATAAAATCATTTAACGCCTCAAAATGTGTTATAGCAATAGGGAATACGGTAGATATTTTTTGCTCTGTGAAAGAACCAGTATTCAGATCTATTTTAAAAACTGAAAAAAGCTCTTTTTTATACTGTTTCCTTGAAAAAAGAAGTTGTACCTGCTCATCAAAATGATCCCATCCCAATAATGTATATTCCAAAGGTACAGAAAATGGTATTTCCCAACGTACCTCGAAAGTAGTATCTAGATTCATCAGTATTCTTTCGGGCTTAATAGCACCAAATTTGCCAAACTTATTGATCAGTAAAACGACACCATTTTTTTCAGCATTAATTACATGAACATCTTGAATCTCATTAGAAATTGATAGAATAAATTGTTTATTATTGACCAAATTACCAGTTGGAACTGCTTGAAAACCCAATTGTGCTTTCACATCCAAGGTAATAAAGTATAAACATATGTAAGCAACTATTCTTGGCATAAAATACAACTAATAAAACTTCAAATACTTTCAGCCTGAAATTATGAGCAATGGTTTTAGGATAAGTCTAAGCATCTGCATTTGTAACAAGAATAAAGTCTAATTAATTTATAAATCTCTTCTTAATACTCTGTCTCAAGCCACTATCCAGTAACATTAAACGCTTACTTTTAAACTTCAATCAGGCATCATCTAAAGTGACAGATGACACAAAGTTAGCCTTACCTGATTTTGAATATCCATTTTATCTTAAAAAAATAAAAAGGGTATTTCAAATAGCTATATTTACAGAACAAAAATAATTTTATGAAAATATTGATTCTTAGGTTTTCATCAATCGGTGATATCATCCTCACGACTCCCGTTATAAGGACACTGAAAACTAAAATTGAAGATGCAAAAGTTCATTTTGCAACCAAAAAAAAATATTCTAATCTCCTTCAAGAAAATCCATATTTAGATGAAATTCATGAACTGAAATCTAAAGAAAGTGATCTAATAAACGAATTAAAATCAGAAAAATTTGATCTCATTATTGACTTGCACTGTAACTTAAGAACATGGATAATTCAAAAAAAATTGGGAACCAAAGCTTATAAGTTCAATAAACTTAATATCAAAAAATGGCTTTACACCAACTTTAAAATTGATCTATTACCCAACTTACATGTTGTAGACAGATATCTTGCCACACTAAATCCTTTAAAAATTAAGTCTGACACTTTAGGCTTAGATTTTTTTATTCCTGAGAAAGATGAAATTCAAATTAATTGGCTCCCTCTTACTCATCAAAATGGATACATTGCAGTCGTGATCGGAGCTACATACCACACCAAAAGACTGCCGGCTAATCGTTTGATTGAATTATGTGATCGCATCAATCAACCTATTATTCTACTTGGTGATGAAGATGACAAATCTATTGGTGATAAAATTTATAATTTTTTTAAAAATAACAGCTCTCAGTCAAACAATGAAGAAGACATCGCACTAAAACTTGGTAAAAAAGCTGTCATATTCAATGCTTGTGGGAAATTTAATTTAAATCAATCTGCTTCATTGATTAAAAATGCTGATTTCGTTTTTACTCATGACACTGGACTCATGCATATAGCAGCCGCATTTAAAAAGCATATTTTTACTATTTGGGGAAGCACCACACCGAAGTTTGGCATGTACCCCTACCGCACGACGTTTGTCGTATTTGAAAACACACATCTCAAATGCCGACCTTGTTCTAAAATTGGTTTTGAAAAATGTCCAAAAAATCACTTTAAATGTATGAACGATCTGACCTTTGATTTCCATCTTTCCAATTAACCGATTTTAAAAAACATGTCCAATATTGATAACCCATTCTTCTTCTATTCTGAAAATTTTCCAAAAACGTTAAAAAAAATCAAAGCAACGTTAGTGTTTAGCACCTATCAAGCGGGAAAATTAATATTTATTAGTTCTTTAAACGGAAAAACTATTATCAAGTATGCCAAAGGATTCAAAAGACCTATGGGAATTGCCGTTGATACTAAAATGAAACTGGCAGTGGCAAGTAGAACTTCAATAAATGTCTTTGCAAGTAACAAATTTTTAGCGCTTTCTTATCCCAAGAAAAAAAAAAGATATGATCAACTTTTTATCCCACAAGTAAAATACCATACAGGGTATTTAGACACTCATGAAATTGAGTTTGGAAAAGAAAATGAGCTTTATTTCATAAATACCATGTTTTCCTGTATCAGTAAAGTCAGTGCTGAAAAACATTTTGAAATGTACTGGAAACCCAATTTTATCACTGAACTCTTACCTGAGGACAGATGTCATTTAAATGGTATGGCAATGAAAAATAGTAAACCTGCCTACGTTACAATGTTTGATACTACAAACACCTCTTTTGGATGGAAAAATACCCCAAAAGAAACTGGTTTACTTATGGAAGTTGATACCGGAAAAATATTACTAGATCAACTGGCCATGCCACATTCGCCGGTTTATTTTGATGATAAAATCTATTTCCTACTTTCCGGTACGGGAGAAATAAAATGCTACGACTTAAAAAGTGAACAGGTAATATTGATTGCCAAAATAGATAGTTTTCTGAGAGGACTGGTTGTTCATGATGATTTTTTAATTGTAGGTACTTCTAAATTGAGAGAAAAAACAACGACATTCAATGGTCTACCCTTTTCTTCAGAAGATAGCTACTGCGGTATTTATATCCTTAACCGAACGACGGGTAAACCAATGGGAGGTATCTCTTACACAGATAAAATTAGAGAAATATTTTCCTTAAAGTTATTATTTGATGTTCAAGTCCCAGGTATTTTAATTGAGCACGACGAATATCATGATAAAAGCATCATGGCTGACCCCAATTTGAACTTTTGGATAAAGCAAAAAAAGAAGTAAATTTGTTAATTGTAATATAAATTTTACCAATCATGAAAGATAAACTTAAATACCTAGTACCCACAGCAGCGGTTACCTCTCTTTTTTTAGCAGGATGCGGCGACGATGACGGAGCAACAGTTGACGCTTGTGCGGGAGTATCAGGAACTGAGGCACTTCTCGCTGGTAGTTGGACACTTACTAAAGAAGATGGTATATCGACACAAGGAACGATTTTTGAGGATGACCTCGGGGACGAGTACACCTACACGTTGGTTTATAAATTTGAATGCGGAGGAGATTTCGACATTAGACAGGTTCTAGTATACACTGATGACGCCCAAAATCCGCTGGTGTACTCTTATGAAGGAAGTTGGGATTTCAAATCTGCGGACGAAACTATAGACATCGAATGGACGAATGATGAGAATGATGTTTACGAATGGGATTTTGAAGTCGAAAGCATAAGTGAAAGCTCCTTAAAAGGGTCATTATTTGCTGATGGAGATACTGTCCTACAAGAATTTACAAAGCAGTAACAATATCTATAAAATTAAAAGCCTAAAATGATCATCCATCTTAGGCTTTTTTTGTTTAATAATAATATCTTCTAGTTATAATTGACAAACATGACGAACAATTTATGATTAAGCTTTTCACGAACTATAACTCATGAAAAAACTCTACATCATAAGACATGCAAAATCATCTTGGCATTTCAATATGTCCAAGGATCATGATAGGCCACTAAATAGCAAAGGAAGATTACAAGTTCTAAAGATGGGAAAATATCTGGCCAAGTATGTAAAACCACCTGATCAAATCATCACAAGTCCAGCCAGCAGGGCCTTTTATACAACTCTATTCATTGCAGACGCCTGGAAGGTCGAAGAAAATAAAATACTATTAAACGATTCATTTTATAATGCTGATACAGAAATATTGTTAGCCATCATTAGAAATACCAATCATTCTGATATCTTAGCAATTTGTGGTCATAATCCAGTATTCACTTCATTAATAAACAAATTTCATGCTAAAAGTATAAACAATTTACCTACCTGTGGTATTATGGGATTTTCTTTCGATATTGACAATTGGAGAAACCTCAATTCAGCACATTTGCTCCCTGATTTCTACTACACCCCCCGATCCATTAATGGGTCTTAGGTTCAGCATTACTGTTCTTATCACAAATGCTAATCATCCCTAATGGTTACTTTTCCCGAATTTATTATCAATCATAAACTGTCTTGTAGTTTCAATGTTCATCTTGTGGTAGCAGGCATCTTACCTGCATGTACCAGAGCATAAAATGATCCAACTCTTGATTATTTTGATTTAATATTTGTTTGTACCAAAAAATCAAATCATCTGTTCAATACAGGTGTATCTATTTTCATTTGCCGAAATGTCAAATTAATGCGAGGCATAATTACCCTTTTTGTAGGTGGTAATCGATGCTGCCAATGATCTTGTGTTTGATTCTCCATTGTCAGCAAACTCCCCGATTGAAGATAAATAGATACCGTTTCTTTAGTCCTAACATGTTTGAACGCAAACTTACGCTCTGCACCAAAGCTCATTGATGCAATAACCCCATGTTTAACTAACTCTTTCTCTCCATCGCTGTGCCATCCCATTCCCTCTGATCCGCTATGATAAAGGTTAAGTAAACAAGAATTGAATTTAGCATTTGCTTTTTCTTCAATTAGAGCTTTGATCATCTTAAGGGGAGGTGTCCAAGGCAGTGCGTGCTTCGTTACTTTTGAGTATGTGTAAGAATAAGGTGAATCTCCATACCAAGCCACCTTTCGCTTGGTAATAATACGCTTGCCAAAAATAAAGGCCTCATCATTTTTCCAATTAATTTGAGACATCAGTATATTGAGATAATTATCTGCTTCTTGAGGAGTTATTATAGGCCCATAATAATGCGCACACCCATCATAGGGTAGCCTATTTTGTTGATTTTCGATAGTAAAAAGTCCCACAGAAATAAAATTTTATAAACAGTTTGTTGCTCTGATCATAAATTATAAACTCTCATCTAAGGAGTAAACTTAGTTACCAAACATAATTCTACAAAACCTTATGACCTTTCTTATCAAAATTTCCAAACTTAATGGTATAATAAAATAGTGTTTGTTTATTTATTTCCAATTTAAACTCCCGGCCTGATTAAATTAACTATTTATTTTTTTTGCCGATTTTTTTGAGCAATATTGGTTAATGCAAATTGACGTCAAAAAAGCCGCCGCTCGAATATCGGATCAAGTACTCCAAACACCTCTTTTCTACTCCAAATATTTAAGTGCACTAAATAAGGGAAATGTTTATCTCAAATTAGAAAATGAACAATACACGGGATCTTTCAAGGCAAGAGGTGCGTTAAATAAAATGTTGAGTCTTACTAAATCCGAAAAAGCAAAAGGTTTAATCACTGCTTCAACGGGAAATCATGCCCAAGGATTTGCACGTGCCCTTGAAATAACTAAGACTAAGGGTACTATTTTTTTACCTAAGAATGTCGAGGCATCCAAAGTTGAAGCGTTAAAAGCATATGAAGTTAAATTAGTATTTCATGGTTCCAATGCCCTATCAGCAGAATTGTATGCGATAAAATTTGCGAATACATCTGGGCAAATATGGATCTCTCCTTACAATGACCCCGAGGTTATTGCTGGGCAAGGGACTTTAGCCTTGGAAATGACTTCTCAATTAGATTCAATTGATGTTGTACTCGGTTGTATTGGAGGTGGAGGAATGATGTCTGGTGTAGCCACCTGGCTGAACCAAGCGAGTCCTAAAACTAAAATTATAGGTTGCCTTCCTGAAAACTCTCCTGAAATGTATCTAAGTATCAAAAAAGGTGAAATTGTTTTTTTAAAAACTCCTCTACCCACTCTGTCAGATGGCTCTGCTGGAGGTTTGGAGTCTGATGCCATAACATTTGATATCTGTAAAAAATTAATCCATGATTATGAACTTACTTCCGAAAGCGAAATCGGAGTTGCGATAAAATATATGGTAGATAAGCATCACAAAATTATTGAAGGTGCCGCTGGAGTAGCCTTAGCTAGCTTCTTCAAAAGAGTGTCTGAACTTGAAAAAAAAACGGTAGTAATTATCATTTGTGGAGGTAACATCACTACGCAGAAATTAAAATCCTTGCTGTAAGTTAAAATTGGAAGTTATATTATACTCGATGTAGAAATTTCCAAATTAGGCGATAAAACAATTCATCTGAAAACATTCAAAATTTAAAAAAGGGGGCTAGATTTAATTTCTAATAAATAATTAAAATATTGAATTTTATATTTTGAGAGATCAAAAACATACAAAGCTGCAAAAATATTTAACTCGTTATTTTTCACTAAAAGCAAACGAGACAACGATCCAACGTGAAGTTTTAGCAGGATTAACAACTTTTTTAACCATGGTTTATATCACCGTAGTCAATCCAAGCATTTTATCAGAAACAGGTATGGATTTCGGTGCGGTATTTGTTGCTACTTGCTTGGCTGCGGCCTTAGGATCTTTAATTATGGGAGTTTACGCCAATTATCCTGTGGCTTTGGCCCCAGGAATGGGACAAAATACTTTCTTTACTTATGGAATTGTACTTGGAATGGGACATACTTGGCAATCAGCATTAGGTGCTGTTTTTATTTCTGGAATTATTTTTATAATTATCAGTATTTTTCCTTTGAGAGAAAAAATAATTAATACTATCCCAAAATCTTTAAAATCAGGTATCTCTGCAGGGATTGGTTTTTTCATCATCCTTATTGCCTTAAAGGGAAGTCATATCATTGTGGCACAAAGCTCAACTCTGCTAGCCTTGGGTGATCTTTACTCAATTCCTAGCCTTTTTACCCTATTAGGATTCGTCCTTATTGTTGGTTTAACTGCACGAGGAATCAAAGGTGCCTTAATTTTAGGAATTATATCATTAACTCTAATAGGCTGGATAAATGATTTAGTTGTCTTTGAAGGCATTATATCATTACCTCCCGACATTAGCCCTATTTTGTATAAAATGAATCTTTCTGCTGCTTTAAATGGTTCTATGATAACTATTATTTGTACCTTACTCTTAATAGATATTTTTGATACCGCCGGTACGTTAATAGGCATAGGAACCCAGTCAAATTTGCTTAATTCAAACGGTAAGCTCCCTAGGCTAAAACAAGCATTATTAGCAGATTCTACAGCTACCATGGCGGGTGCCGTTTTGGGTACGTCATCTACTACAAGTTTTATTGAAAGTACCGCTGGCGTTGAGGCAGGTGGAAGGACTGGCCTTACATCAGTAGTAACTTCCGGACTTTTTATCCTTTGCTTACTATTTGCTCCTCTAGCGCAGAGCATTCCGTCCTTTGCCACAAATGCTGCTTTATTATTTGTGGGCACCACCATGATAAAATCATTGACTGATCTAGACTGGACAGATCTCACAGAATATATACCTGCCATCCTGACGACCATAATGATCCCATTGAGTTTTTCTATTGCTGATGGATTGGGCATTGGTTTTGTGAGTTTTACTGCCATTAAAATAGCATCAGGAAGAAGCGGTCAATGCTCTCTGGCACTGTACCTCATCGCCATCTTATTCATTGGTAAGTTTATTTTTTTATGACATAAACCGCATCACTGCATTACTAATTAAATTATGATGAAACATTATATTTCGGCTGAAGACCTAATGCAAGATTCCTTCCTCTTAGCTAAAAAAGTTTTTGATTTTGGCTATCACCCTGATCATATCATAGCCATATGGAGAGGAGGGAACGCTATCGCTATTATCATTCATGAATACCTTGATTATATGGGGATTGAGAGTCAACACCACCCTATAAAAATATCATCCTACAGCAATTTAGGTGAGCAAAAAAGTCATATTATTGTGAAAGGACTAACGCAGGTTTGTGAGGATATCAAACCTAATGAAAAAATACTCATTGTAGATGATGTATTAGAGACGGGACGCAGTTTAGATACTTTGTTTACTGAATTAATTAAAAAAAGAATCGATCTGAACCCGAAAATTTGTAAAATAGCCTGCCCTTGGTACAAACCAACAAGAAATGTCACATCTATTCAACCTGATTTTTATTTAAGAACAACGAGTGACTGGTTAGTTTTCCCTCATGAATTAAAAGGGTTATCCACCGAGGAAATTGCATTAAATAAAAATTCTATCGCAAAAATTATATCAAAAAAATAAACTCTCATCCCTGATATGAAATTGAATGCCATCTTAGGTGTTTTATTGATAATTTTCCCTTAGAGATTAATTAATAATTACTCTATCATTATACGTTCAAGATTGCAATTTAAATTTTGATTTTGAGATGAAATTATCAAATTCGCCAAATAGTTATATTTATAGGACTACTCCCACTTTTTAAAATGAACGGACAGCCTTTTTATTAACTGAAATTCATAATATCATTGAAGGCATAAATGGGGGACTTTCGAATAAAGCAGTCTATAAATCTTTCAAAAAAGGGGCTCATAACTAGGGGCTTGTTCATGCTACTCAAACCCTGAAAAAAGCATAAAAAAAGGTTATTTATCCAACGCACAATATTTTTTGATGGGCCACTAGGCCAGTACCAAAAACGATAATTCACATAAAATAACTACCCAAAAAATTATTCCTTTTTAGGGAGCTCAGACCTTGACCCAGCACGCTGAGATCCTCCAAACATATTACATATTGTTACAGTCATCAATATTTTTTTTAGTAATCTACTCCCACATAAGTTCAAAGTTATTCGAAATAAAATTCAGATTTATCAATACAGATTACTAACTATTAAAACCAAATAAATTTTTCAAAAATATTTTTTAAAGAAAATCTTCAAATATTGAAAAAAATGAATTTTGTTAAGGCAATTAGTTTGTCAAGCAACAATAATATTATTTGTTATATTTAAAAAGGCACAAAACATTTTAAATGGGCTTCTGAATATATACCAAATTATCAAGGTACTAGAAAGAAATATACGTTTTAAAAAATTAGCTTTTAATAAAATTAGTTTTAGCAAATGAAATCAGGAGGAAATTTTAGTCAAATGGGAAATCTCATTTTCAATAGTGTGTTAAAAAAAATTGCGACTAACCTAACCAATTTGAACTCATTGAGGTTTTAGATAGTATTTACATCAATCTTCTAATACTTGAACATGTGCTAAAGGAGAATGAAATTATGAAACAATCTTTTATCCCTAATTTTGGAAAGCTAGTAGGTGTGGGCGTTTTGTGTATCGAAAATGTAGATCGACAAATTACACAACCATATCCTGAAATATTCACAAAAAAGTAAATATTTGAAAATAACATTATGTTAACAAAAATAGAAAAGAACGGAAGCTTTATATAATAGATAATGTTTTTCCAACGGTCAAATCAAACCAAAAATTTTCTATTGCCAATCTATTGGCAACCAATAAAATTTTTGATATCATCACAAGCATATTACTTGATACTAGGAGTGGTGAATGGTGATTATGAGCGGAACTATGTTTGAATACGTACTTAAGGTAGATAAAAGAGCAATTTCTGATGATTTTGCCAATAAATGAAATCAGATTTCCTACCCAAAATCGGATGATGCGAACTACTTATGAATTTGCAGTTCAGGAGTTGTATAGTATAATCAGTAAATATGATTGTAAAGATTTTTAATGATTTATTACCCTCATAAATAAACAGTTTTCTCTGATATACTATCAAACCCTTTATGCTATCCTAAAGTTTTTTTATTATTCTTATTCAAGATAAAACTAATATAAACTATTCATCTACTCTATAATTCCTTGCTTATTAGTTATTTAAAATGGACTAAAATTATATTTAATATAATATTTTTAAATCCATTTAAATTTAAGGTTCAAATAATATAATTATGAAACATATACTCTTATCTGTATGCCTCTTATGGGGAGGATTCCTTAGTGGACAAGATAGATCCATTGAGATTGATAAAGTGGTTACCACACAACATCAAACAATTATAAAAAATCAAAAAATAGCTTTTAATGCTACCACGGGGACACAACCCGTATGGGATTCGGCAGGCCAAACTATTGCTGCCGTGCATTATACCTTTTATGAACGGACCGACATAGATCAAAAACCCATGCGGCCTTTGGTCATTTCCTTCAATGGCGGACCCGGATCAGGTTCTGTTTGGATGCACTTGGCGTATACTGGTCCATCCATTCTTAAAATTGATGATGAAGGATTTCCAGTACAACCCTATGGAATCAAAACTAACCCATATTCCATTTTAGACGTTGCAGATATCGTTTTTGTAAACCCAATAAATACAGGATTTTCTAGAATCACTGATCCCGATGTCAAACGAGAAACTTTCTTTGGTGTAAATGCAGATATTGAGTATTTAGCCGAATGGCTAAATACCTTTGTTTCAAGAGCCAATAGATGGGAATCTCCAAAATATCTCATTGGTGAGAGTTACGGTACTACCCGTGTATCTGGCTTAGCTCTCCAGCTTCAAGAGGAACAATGGATGTACTTAAATGGAGTCATATTAGTTTCTCCTACCGAAATTGGCATTGATCGAAATGGTCCCGTCGGTGCAGCCAATGATTTACCTTATTTTACGGCAACAGCCTGGTTTCATAGGAAACTGCCAAAAGATTTACAAGAAAAAGATTTAGACGAAATATTGCCAGAGGTAGAGGCTTACACCCTTGAAAAATTAATACCCTCATTAGCAAAAGGAGGATTTATAAGTACAGAGGAAAAGCAAACTGTTGCCCAACAAGTTGCACACTATTCAGGCCTATCAAAACAAACCATTTTAGATCATAATCTTGCTATTCCTACCTCTTTTTTTTGGAAAGAGTTGCTGCGCTCTGAAGGCCATACCGTGGGACGTTTAGATTCTCGATATAAAGGTATTGACCGTAAAAATGCTGGTACTAGTCCAGATTATAATTCAGAATTGACTTCGTGGTTACATTCATTTACACCTGCTGTAAATTATTATTATAAAAATGTACTCAATTATCAAACTGACATCAAGTACAATATGTTTGGTCCGGTGCACCCTTGGGATAGGTCCAATAATCAAACAGGAGAAAATCTGAGACGAGCTATGGCCGAAAACCCTTACTTAAATGTCATGATTCAATCAGGATTCTACGACGGAGCCACTCAGTATTTCGATGCTAAATATACCATGTGGCAAATAGATCCCAGTGGTCGATTGAAAGATCGATTCAGGTTCGAAGGATACCGTTCCGGTCACATGATGTACCTTCGCAAAGAAGATTTAATCAAAGCTAATGATGATATCAGGGATTTCATAAAACAGAGCACTCCCGCGGAAGGACAATCTGCTAAATATTAAGCTTGGCATAGGAAAAATTTCAATATCATGCTTAATTGAACAATACCTGCTCTAATGAGCTTTATCGAGTAGAGGGATAGCCCTTTTTGTTTTATCTTGCAAAGAGATATATTTAATATAAAACTGAAATCAACTTTTCTTTTTAAAAAAAATTAAATGTGAAAATTCAATTCTTTTCAATTAATTCTGTTAAGATATAATGAATATTTTTCCAATTCACTGATTGCTTAGTCAAAATGAAAAATCTTGTTTTCACATTCAGTTATTTTGCAATCCTCATGGCTAATTCTAAACTTGGTAGTCGATATCTCTCTATAGAAATTGTAATTTTTCTGCTCAAAAGTAAACTTTTACCAAGATCATCTTGAGTGAGAATTTCTTATTCGTGGGCTCCATTAAATTATTTTTTAGATTTATTTTAGTAGGTTTTATACAAGTGTAACTGATATATACTTGATTACAGACATTAATAAAAGAAGGGAACTGATAATAAAAATAATTGAGCCTATTTTTGGAAACATTGAATTTGTTAGGAACATTGCAATAAAAAAAAGCAATAATTAATAGAGTAGGTAATCCAATTTGTATAATTTGAATTTGATCATATCATCTCGTTCATCTACCATTATTTTCGTTTTAAAAATTAGTTCAAGCACCTTTTAAGCGATCGAAAATTAAGAACCTAAATTATAACTAACTTTTGTAAAATTGATAATCACACTTGGTTAAAGCTGGTAGATTTTTTTTAATTGAAAAACAAATGGTACTTTTCACTTATGATATAACAGGATCCCACTTCAATCAAAACCAACTCCATAATAATCACCCATGGAATGTAGAATTATAAAATAAAATCTTAGTACAAATTAATGAAAAGTATTAAAAAAAAAATTTGGATCAGCGCCATCTTCCTTTGGATACTTATTGGATGTGAAAAAACTAATCAGGCAGAATGGGTTTATTTGTTTGACGGTAACAGTCTAAAAGGTTGGCGAGCATTTAATGGTACTCAATTACCTTCAGGATGGGGTATAAAAGACGGCTCACTTACCTTTAACACAGAGCTAAAAAATGAGGCAAATTATGAGGGAGGTAAACTAATTATTTATGCCTTGGATAAATTTGAAAATTTTGAACTTTTCCTTGAATGGAAAATTTCAGAGGGTGGTAATAGTGGTATTTTTTATCATCTCAATGAAGGATTTGAAGATATAATAGCACCTGAATATCAGCTTATTGATGATTTAAAATGGAGTGAATACAACAATGACAATAAACTAGAAGAGTGGCAAAAAACGGGGGCAGACTATGCCATGCATACCCCAGATACCACAAAAAAAATTACTAAACCCGCAGGTGAATGGAATACAACAAAAATTATTTTCACCTCCAAGCTCGTAGAACATTGGCTCAATGGTGTGAAGTTACTATCATTTGTACCTTGGAGTAAGGATTGGTATGACAGAAAAAATAAGGGTAAATGGAAAACCACTCCTGATTATGGTAAATTTAAATCTGGATATATCGGCCTACAAGATCATGACAGCCCCGTGTGGTTTAGAAATATAAAAATAAGAAAACTTTAATTCTTAAAATATGAAAATGAATAAACGCAAATTTTTAAAAAATATAGCGGCCCTATCTACCCTCACAGTATTTCCCGGATGTAATTTGGACCCTAATAATCAAAAGAAATTAAGGACCGCACACATTGGAGTTGGAAATATGGGAGCTGAAGATTTAAAAGCGATCTCTTCGCATGAAATGGTTGATGTCGTAGCATTATGCGACATTGATTCAGAAAATTTAAATACGGCTAGTAAACTGCATCCAAAAGCTAAAAAATTTAAAGACTATCGAGAGTTATTCAAAAAAATGTCAAATAGTATTGATGCTGTTATTATTTCAACCCCTGATCATACTCATGCTCCAGCTTCTATGATGGCTATGAACCATAATAAATCTGTATATTGCCAAAAACCGCTTACTCATCATGTGACGGAATCTCGAGCAATGAATCATTTAGCGACTGAAAAAAACCTCGTCAGTCAAATGGGCATTCAAGTACATTCTTTCTATGACTACAAATTAGCCACCTTGCTCATTCAATCAGACATTATTGGAAAAGTGAGTACCGTTCGAGCATGGTCTAATAAAAATTGGGGTTACGATGGACCAGAACCAGAGGGCAGTGACCCAATACCAGAACATTTAGATTGGAATTTATGGCTAGGAACTTCTAAGAAACGTAATTACAAAAAAGACATTTACCATCCAGGAAATTGGCGCAAGTTATTAGATTATGGATGTGCTACCTTAGGTGATATGGGTGTCCATATTTTTGATACTCCGTACAATGCATTAGACTTAGATATCCCATTCACCATCACAAATAATTGTCGCCCTCCTACCGGTTTTGGTTATCCAGAAGCCAATACCGTAACTTATGAATTCCCACAAACCCAGTATACAACTGAAACTCTAAAATGGGTATGGTATGATGGCACTAATTCTCCGAAAATGCACAATGACTTAGAACTGCCAGAAGGTGATTTACTACCTGATCAAGGAGCCATGTTTATGGGAGAAAAAGGTAAATTATTACTACCCCACTTTATGGAGTTACCTCGACTTATTGTAGATGGAGCCTATAAAAAACTTGATCAAGATTTAGTTGATAGCTTTCAACTGGGAGATCCCATCAGAAATTACGACAAAGAAGGTAAAAAACATTATTACCAGTTTGTAGATGCTTGTTTAGGTAAAACAACGACTAGTACACCATTTTCTTACTCAGCGAAACTAACTGAAACAATACTACTAGGGGTTATTGCAGGAAGATTTCCAAATGAAACTCTACATTGGGATAGCCAGAAGGCTAAATTTTCTGAATTGAAAGCCAACATTTATTTAGAGGGTTCGTATCGGACCTTTTAAATCGAATGAATTAGAATAAAATAAATAGCCCCTTTCCTTAATTTGAAAAAGGGGCTGTCTTGTTTTCAAATATTAATTGAGTAAACTACCATTATAGTAAGCCACTTGACTAGTGATCTGGCCTGCCTCATTGAAGTCATGACTTAAATGTACAAAAATAACAATTTCATCTCCTGAAGTCTTATTTTTTAAGCGAAAGTTCCACCAAGATAAAACCGTGGATCCATCTCCGTTGTAAGCCAAATAATCAGGATACCCGTATTCATCCAAACTCATAATTTCAAAAGTGGTCAATAAATTTTCTACTTGAGCACGTTCCTCTGATTTCACATGACTTTCTCCCCTCGGGGCATTAATATCGTAGAACTTTGCATCGTCAGCGAACTGATCGTAAGTTAAATCCAAATCTCCGAGCTCCATAGCCGAAATCATGGTCCTGACAGTATTTATATACGCATGATCCTTATAAATAGTACCATTCTCTATGGTGTTAAATGTATTTGAATATTTTTGAAAAATTGCCATGTTCACGCGTACGATCATACTCTTAATTTGAGTCCCATCTTTACTCAAAATAAATGATCTATCAATAGGAGTTTCGATTTTAAAGCCGGTCTCCTTGTCCACACCATAAAAAACATCCCATGTATCTATCCAAGTCCCTGACTCTTTGTACTCCAATGCATCAGGATAAGATTTTCCTCGCTTGGTAATCTTGAAGCCTTTTAGCTGACTGCTCCAATAAGTTGATTCGTCGATCAGTCCTTGCTTATCTTTACCTTTATAATCCTTATTGGTACTTAATCCATTATAACCTCTAAAGTCATCTGTTAGAATGGTATCAAGTGTAGCTTTATCTCCAGCCACATAGGCCTTGGTAAATTTATGCATCAGCTCAATTCCTGGATGCTCATCAAAGATTTTACCATTGTTACTTTTTTGAGCCGTGGCGACCATTGCAAACATTAATATAGCGGCAATCATTAAGTGAATTTTATTTTTCATATTCTATGTTTTAGTTAAAATAATATCACCAAAGATGGAGGAAAAAAATAAATCTATTAACCCAAACTAAAATAAAAAAATGCTCAATTAGGGTTTTTATTACATGAGGATTTATTTTGTCCATTCTTAGTGTAGTTAATTCACTTTTGATAAAGAATTATTTGTGAGAAAAGGATAAATATGAAACAAAAAAGAAGATTGCCTGCAGAATGGGAGCAACAAAGCTTTATACAATTCACCTTCCCCCATAAAAACGGTGACTGGACTAATCATTATGAAAATTTGGCCAGCTGCTTTGTCCATATTATTGAAAAGGTGGCTCAATTTGTGAAGGTGGTAGTCGGTTGTGAAAATGAATTAGATACCCAGAGTTTATTTAGTAATCATACCACATTCCCTATTCATTTTGAAAAAGTAATCTCTAATGACATTTGGACGAGAGATCATGGTGCCATTACTATATTGGAAGGCGATCAACCCAAATTATTAGACTTCACTTTCAATGGATGGGGACATAAATTTGAATCTGACTTGGATAATAAAATAACCTTTAATCTGGCTAATACATTATTTAAAGGGCTACCAATAGCATCTAAAACATTCGTCCTAGAAGGTGGATCCATAGAATCAGATGGCAGAGGCGTGCTTCTTACCACCGAAAAATGCTTGCTTTCTTCTAAGAGAAATTCAGATATGAACCAAAATCAAATTGAACGTTTTCTCACTAGAGAACTGGGATTAAAAAAAATACTTTGGTTAAAACACGGCTACCTCATTGGTGATGATACAGATGCCCATATTGATATGCTAGCTAGATTTTGTGACATTGATACGATTGCCTATGTTAAATGTGAAAATACAAAGGATATTCATTTTGACAGCTTAAAACTTATGGAGGAAGAGTTGATGAATTTTAAAGACTTATCAGGCAAAAAATACAAGCTAGTCGCTCTCCCTATTCCTGATCCCTGCTATGATAAAAAAGGTAATAGATTACCCGCAACTTATGCTAATTTCATATTAGTGAATAATGGTGCCTTAGTACCCATCTATGGTGTGAAACAAGATCAAGAGGCTGTAAATAGCCTTAAAAAAATTTTTCCGGGGCGAACGGTTATAGGGGTTGATTGTTTACCAATCATTCAGCAAAATGGATCCTTACATTGTATTACCATGCATTATCCCTACGCGGCAAAATTGATGATCAAATAAAATAATTAAACTGCAAAATTTTTAATTTTACCGTTATGAATAACACTAAAGTAGGAATTGTTCAGCAAAAATGTAGTACCTCGAAACAATCTAATGTTGAGCTAAGTATTAAAGGTATCCGAGAATGTGTTTTGAAAGGTGCCAAATTGGTGGTACTGCAAGAGTTACATGCCAGCACCTATTTTTGTCAGCGGGAAGCACCCAATAACTTTGACCTAGCCGAATCTTTACCTGGAACTACGTATAACAAGTTCGCTGAAATCGCAAAATCATTGAATATTGTTTTAGTCACATCTCTATTTGAGAAGCGAAGCGCAGGACTATTTCATAATACCTCTGTCGTTTTTGATAGAGATGGCCATGAGGCAGGTAGACATCGAAAAATGCATATTCCAGATGATCCTGGCTATTATGAGAAATTTTATTTTACACCGGGAGATTTAGGTTTCAAGCCTATCACAACTACTTTAGGTAAGCTAGGTGTATTAATCTGCTGGGATCAATGGTTTCCGGAAGCTGCTCGATTAATGGCCATAGCGGGAGCAGATCTCCTAATTTATCCCTCGGCCATTGGTTATAATCCTGAGGACTCTCTTTATGAAAAGTCACGACAGCATGACGCTTGGATAACCTCTCAGCGTGCTCACGCCATAGCCAATGGTATCCCAGTAATTTCGGTTAATCGTGTGGGCTTTGAAGAGGATGTGAGTCAACAAACAAAAGGTATCGATTTTTGGGGATCTAGCTTCGTAGCAGGTCCTCAAGGTGAAATACTTTGGCAAGCAGATCAAAATGAAATGTGTAATCAAGTTATAGAAATTGACATAAGTCGTACTGAAAAAGTGCGAAGAATTTGGCCATTCTTTAGGGATCGGCGAATTGACTCCTATGAGGAACTCACCAAAAGATATATTGATTAATAGGGTTAGATAACAGACTTACTCTTTCACGGAATCGATTCGATCCACTTAATCGTTTCCCAAACTTGCTCTCCCATATTAATTTGTTGGACACCAACTGTTGAACGACCATTAAGTATTTGATCCGAAAGTTTATGCATCATGGTATTCACTCTTTTTACTTCAGCACCAGCTATATTATGGGCCTCAATCGGATCTTCACTAAGGTTATAAAGTTGGACATTTTGCCATTGTCCAGTAAGCGTATCTCGCGTGGCAAGAATTCCTTTTTGAGACCACATACCCCCTCCACCAGATGAGGTGATTAGCTTCCAATCGCCTTCTATCAAAGATAAAATTCCAGTGCCCGATTGGACAATCAAATCTTCACGGACATTTGAAGCTGAGCCGTTTAAAAGTGGCAAAATATCAAAGCTGTCGACACCTATTGAATCGTTTAAATCAAACCCAACAATCGAAGCCAAAGTAGAAAAAATATCAGTTAAAGAAATCAGTGCATCGGATTTCGATGTTTCAGGAATTACTCCTGGCCATCTTGCAATAAATGGTTCTCGATGTCCTGCCTCCCAAGAATCAGATTTCAAACCTCTCAAAATACCAGCTGAATTATGACCATAGCTCAGTACTGAGCCTACCTCACCAGTATAATTTTTGCCATCCATATTAGTCGGACCATTATCGCTTGTAAAAATGACCAAAGTATGATCTGAAATTCCTAATTGATCCAAAATATCGAGTAATTCTCCTAAATAATGATCTATCTCTACAACAAAATCTCCATATTTACCTGCTCCAGAATTTCCCAAAAATGCCTCAGAAGGTGCAATGGGTGTATGCGGGGCAGAGAGCGAAAAAAACAAAAAAAAAGGTTCTCTTGGATAGTTAATAGCACGATCTTTTACATAATCAATAGCTTTTTCAGAAATTGTTGGCAATAAATCTTCATATTTCCAGCCTGGCGCCATTGCTCCTGGCGCGCCGGCATTACCTTTTTCCCACCATTCTGTAGGTAATGTCGTTACCCTATCATTTTCGATAAAAGCATGAGGTGGAAAACTCGGCACATCATCCCCAAAATAATAATTAAATCCAAGTTCAGTAGGCCCTCCAGTGATAGCTTTCGCGTAATCAATATTCCTTCCATCTAATTGGGGTGCATCCCCCTTTATGGTTGGCCATTGCCATCCTAAATGCCATTTACCGATACACGCGGTATGATAGCCCTTACTTTGAAGCATATCTCCTAAAGTATAATGCTCTAACTTATCTATAATAGGTGGGTCCCACAACCACGCTACACCAGATTTTTTAGATGATCTCCAACTGTAATTGCCCGTTAATATACTATACCTGGTGGGTGTACACACGGCAGAGGGTGCATGGGCGTGAGTGAATACCATTCCTTGTTGGGCTAACTTGTTGAGATAAGGAGTCGGTATTTTTGATTGCTCATTGAGAATTTCAACATCTCCATAGCCCAGGTCATCCGCTAAAATAAAAATGATATTAGGAGTCTTGCGTGATGGTATTTTTGCCTCAATGAATTTTAACTGACCAAATAAAAATACAATAATAAATGAGTGAATAAAATATTTCATTGTTTTAATGATCAAATTTTAATTTAATGAAGCGAGGTCTATAAATATGAGCATCTTCTTTAATGTCAATCCAAAAATTTGGTGTGATAGTATTATAACTGATTAAAAGCTCATCGGGTTGTGACAAATTAAAATGTGCTTTCGCGTTATAACACCATAGTCCACTTTCCATTTCAGGTGTTTGATAGATTTCGTGGATTTCGGAAAAAGGCCCCACTGGTGATGTCCCTATTCGCATACCAACTTTATCAGACAAACCTAACACCTGAAAAATGAGGACAAATCTACCGTCTGACAATGGTGTAACACTAAGTTCATTGGAAGCTCCATTCACAATTTCATTCAAATTCTCAGGCCTTAAATCCCATTTATTTCCATTCCAATAACGCCATTCCTTGAAATCTTCAAAATCTTTCGGTTTAACTCTGGCGACAACCAAACTTTTTGTTTGGCCTATACAACCATATACATAGATATGGCCATCTGGATTTGGTGCCCCGGCCCAAGTTGTATTTACCAAAATACCGGCACCCAAATTCCCTTCACCAAGATCCTTAATTTTGACATGAAAAGGAGTTGTCAATTGCCGGTGATCAACATATGGAGGTATCGATCTGTTATTTATTGCAATGATTGAAACATTAGGCTCAACAAAATCAAATACATTTTCTCCAGTTCGTTCTACATGATAAGCGAAAGCATAAAGGGTATTTGACAATTCTTTATTAACAAAACCATCTCCTAACCAAAAAAAATCATTATCCGAAGCATTTTCATTATTTGGAATAAAAAGGCTACTTGGATCCCCTTTGGTATCTCGATGAATGTAAAATTCCAAACTATCTGCTATTGGATGATTTCCTTTCAAATAAGCAACTGAATTATTAACCATTATAGAATTCTTATCTGGTTTATTTTCCATTACTCGACCAAAATATGTATCACTGAAAAATATTAATGTAGAATCATTTCCCAAATTTCCCTCCCGATCTACTCCTGTGAGGGGAATAGAAAAAATTCCATCTCCACCAAACCAGCCTTCATTTCTGTAAAATAATTGAGTCCATTCAGGTGCAGCCTTTACTGTGTAAGATATTTTAAGGTCCGTTTTGACCATTTCCTTTGACCTTGGTAAACAAGTACTTAACAAGCCTATGATAAATAATAGCCCTATTCTATTTTTGCGAATTGTATTAGTCCAAACCCTCATGTTTTGAACAAAAAATTCCTAATAAGCAAAGTCCACTTATTGCCAATTTTCAACTTTAATAAACTTTGGACGATATAAATCTGCATTGTCAAAAAGTGACCAAAAATCAAAACTGTTAATGTTATATGAAATAATTAATTCATCATTCATTGAAAGCTCTGGATGTACAAATGAATTATAAGTAAATACATCACCACCTGTCTCAGGTGTACAATAAACTGTTTTTTTACCATGCCAAGGTCCTATTGGAAAATCAGATTCGAACAACTGTATTTCCTTTCCAAATATAATCTGATGAGTAAGTAAGTAATATTTACCGTTTTTTTTAAAAACACTAAACTGATCAGAAACCCCGTCATGTATTCGATAATTCGAAGGTTCTAAAACCCATTCTGACCCGTTATAAAATTCCCAAACTGCCCTTAAATCACCACCAGAAGCGCGGGCAACATGTGCGTATTTGTTATATCCCACCGTTGTAATTCCGTAAATATAAGTGTAGTCTTTGTCTTCCATCAAAGTGGAGCCATAAGAGATTTCAGATGAAGGTATTTTCATAGTTAGCGATTTAAGTGTTAAATCAGGCAATGAAAAAATCGCTAAGTCAACTTGCTTGTAGGCAAATCCCCACATGCCCTCCCCCACACGTTGCATATGAGCCAGCAGCATCTGCAATTCACCATTATAAACTGTAGCATCAAAAGGCCAATACCAATCATCAGTTTCATTCGGCACCACTAAAGCCTTCGGATTAGTTCTCGTACCTCCGTAAAGGGTAACAAACTCATTTTCATCCGTTATAACAAAAGTATTATTAATCATTTTTGATTGATT
This sequence comes from uncultured Marinoscillum sp., assembly GCA_902605755.1. GTDB lineage: Bacteria > Bacteroidota > Bacteroidia > Cytophagales > Cyclobacteriaceae > UBA4465. The sequence continues at coordinate 26,464 of CACLDR010000016.1, forward strand.
CCTCGTACGGTCTTTATTAACAGTACCAATAAATGTATCTCCAAACATCCAAAGCACACGTCCATCGGATAAAGGCACGGAATAGGTGGCATCAGCACCTGTCCAACCATTCTCATAACGCGTAAACATTTGATCCCATTTACAATATTTAGAGGTTTTTACACCATCCCAACACGAACTTGATACCTCAACATCTGTACAGGATATATGTTCTAAAATTAATTCATCTCTAATTAATGAAGACATAATTCCGACCTGTGGAAGAGCTGCATCATAAATATCATTTGTGATCTCTTGTTCATTAGCATTATTAACCGAGTCCGAATCATAAATACCCGTATCAAATAAACTTTTATCTCGTGAAACAGAAAATTTTGGTGAATCTTCTGAGCAGGCAGTCAATAAAAAAGAAATAATATAAAAATAAATCTTTTTCAAAATCGTGCATCTTTGGAATTATACTCATTTCCTTCAGTTATTCCTTGCCACTCATCCGTTCGAAAAGGAGCTAAGGGCCACCCTTCTTTGTTATGAAGATCTAAAGGTCCAGGATTTGAAGACCATGCGTACCTGACAGCTATGGGTCTCTCTACTTTATCACAAGACAACTCTATCTCATCATTTAAAATCCTAGCCTTAGCCCAGTAAAATTTTTGATCTTCACCGGACATTGCAAATCCCCGGATATAACCATATTTATCTCTAACTACGAGATCTTTCAACGGTTGATCGATTTTCACATATACGTGATTACCCTCAATACGATGACTTTTATAATTGGGAGATAAATTATAACGTTCACCATAAGCTAGGTTTAATGCTGTTATTGCAGATCTTCTACCAACCTCTACTTTATTTTTGGGGTGAATATCGTAAGCATCTCCGATATCAATTGTTACAACTCTCCCGACATGCAATAATTTTAAGGCCTTATCTTGAGCCATGCGCATCTCAGACCATGATTGATCTATTGGATCGGAAACTTCTTGCAAATAATTGGGCAATTGTACATAAAGAAAGGGTAATTCAAAATCTCCAAAATGTGCTCTCCAATCAACAATCATTTGAGGGAAAAGAGATTGATATTCATGAGCCCGATTCACATTGCTTTCTCCTTGGTACCAAAATATCCCTTTAACCTTAAGTTTAGTAATCGGAGCAATATTACCATTAAATAAAACCCCTGGTGAGGAAAAAGGGCTGATATTTAAGATCCTAGGAGCTTTAAAATTATCGGCATTAATAGCAGTACCCTTATGATACTTCCAGTCACCCCAAATTATTGGATTCCCCCAAAAAGCATGAGTTGTGAAACCTCCATTCCCCCCTATATCAAATACTCTAACGGCGATTACATTATCCTTAGGATCTAATGCGTTAGTATCCACACTATAATTTCGAAAATTATGACGGCCGTACGTTTCTCCTATTTTTTTACCATTAACCCAAACCATGTCATAATCATCTATCTGATTCAATTGGACCTTAAATTTTGGAAGATCATAACCTTCAGGAAGATCGAAGGTCTTTCGAAACCAGACAGCACCGTCATGATCTACTAAAGTGGTATCTAATTTTTCCCAAAATCCGGAAACTTTCATTTCCATCCAATCACTATCATCTAAACCTTTTTCAAACCACTTCAAATCAAATCCTATTCCATTCAAATAATATTTTTTCTCCCAACCTTCTTTGATCTTTTCAAAATCAATCATGAGCTCATCAGATGATTTGTTGTGAGCTACTATTAAACTCACTTCCTCTTTAAATTGAGGAAAATTTAACAAAGCATCATTAGACATCCACGCCTCAATTGAACTTGATCCCAAACTGATATTAATTAAGCCAATCGGCACACCTATCTCTCGAATTAATTTTTTCCCAAAATAATAACTTACAGCAGAAAAATTACGCATACTTTCCTCATCTAGCAACTGCCAAATACCTCCTTTTAAATCATCCTTGGGTAAATAATCAGTATCGATGTATGCTTTAAATAACCGTAGATCAGTATTCAAAAAGTTCGTGTCAGTCTCCTGATAATCAAACTGATAATTGGTCCATTCCATATTTGATTGGCCAGCACAGATCCATAAATCCCCAATCAAAATATTTTCAAAAATTAATTGATTTTCTGATCCTTTTACATTTAAAATAAAAGGTCCACCAGCAGACATCGGAGGTAAATCAAGTATCCACTCTCCATTTTCATCTACCTTAACTTGATCAATCATAGTACCGAATTGAATTGATATCAACTCCAATGGAGTACCCCAACCCCATAATGTGATAGGCCGATTTCTTTGCAATACCATATGATTATTAAAAATTTTAGGCATTTTGACCTCACAAATACCAGGTATTAATATACTTACAAAAAAAAATGAAATAATCAATAATTGTTTTACCATTCAAATAAAGGATTAATTTTAAAAAAATTCAAATTCCCATTATTTGAGGCTACTGATAAATAAGGTACCTCCCCAACCATAACTTTTTTTATATTCCTAACTTCTCCTGAGAGAAAATTCCCAAGTAAATGCGTAGGCAAAACTTTGAAATCACCTTCTCCAGTTCCCAAAGCTAATATTCCTCTAGATGCATCAAGATTACCTATAGTCACATTAATTCCTGAGTTATTACCTGCCGCTATCAAGTCTAAATAGCCGTCATCATTAAAATCAGAAACAAGAAGTGCCTCAACACTTGACCACTGGAATACTTTAGGAAGTGGCTTAAATGTAAAATTGCCTGAACCTTGATTTTCAAAATAAGACGAATTTAAAGTTTGAATTTGATTTTCATAAAGAATTTTATCCCCTTGTTGTCTTATCAAATCATTTGTTGTGAATTGTGCATACGCTTGATAAGAAGGAAAAATAGTCTGGAAATTTTTCGATGCCCTTAGCATAGTTGACCTACTGTATATAGGAAAACTCGCATACTTTCCATCTATCAATGGGTAAAAAGTAGTAATGATACCGACACAATTAGTTTCACCTCTAGGACAATAGCCGAAAAGACGTATAGGAAACTCTTGCGAAACATTCAACCCTGAATTCAATCCCATGTTCCCTGCTACTAAATCAAGGTCTCCATCATTATCAAAATCGCCTGTCACCAAACTTCTCCAATTGCCGGCAGATCCAATCAAACTTCTTTTCTTAAATCCCTCTCCCAGACTATTAAACAAAATAGTGACCTCCATCCATTCACCTACCACTGCAATATCAGGCCATTGATCATTATTAATATCTACTACTTTCGCATCAGTCACCATCCCCAAATCTTTCAAGTCATCAAAATTAGGACCTAAAACTGAACTAAATGAACCCTCCTCATTACTGAAAAGCCAACTATCAACGGGTTTCCCATAAGCTTGCAAATCAATCTGACCTGTTCTAAATAAATCAAGGTCTCCGTCTTGATCAAAGTCTATAGTCAAAATTTTGGAACCTGGAATTTTGGTAGGTTCAATACGGTCTTGTGAAATTGTAAAAGTTCCATTATTATTGATTAATAGCTCATCTTGATAAGAACCTTTTTTAAATATATTCTCAGTTCCACCAGATAGGATATAAAGATCATCATCGCCGTCATTATCGCAATCAAAAAATATAGCATCCGTTTCCTCAACAAAAGCTCTTCCAGTGACTCTTTCTTCATTCCTTCCTGAAAAATCAAAAAAAATCCCATTAAAGCCTTGCGAACCCGTCAAATAAAATAAAATTGAATCTTTACTTTCCTCACTGGAAATAGTCAAAACAGGTCCTGTATTTGAATATTTCCATGGGAGTAAGGGATATCGATCAAAATCATCATACTCTAATTCTTCATGAATTAAATCGATCGCTTGAGCTTCTACAAATAAAAGAACATCTTCCTTTTGGAATCTTTTTCTAGGAATACTTAAATCATGTATAATATTATAAGTATTCCCGTTTTTGAGGTCATAGAGCCATGAACTATTTCCATCATACCAATCCACCCGTAAAGAATCGACAAACTCATACTCCCCCAATCCAATAATCATAACTTCTCCTACTGTTGACATATAACCTCTGCTGAGGTAATATTCAAACTTCTGAACTTGTGTATTTACGAATGCAGTGATTACGCTTCCTATCCCTCTACGATTGAATTTGGAGCCTTTCAATTTTAGACCAATTGAATTTCCAAGTATGCCATTTTCCAAAATACTTGCTTCAGCATTGGAGTTGTTAGTTACCAAATCAATATCGCCATCCAAATCAATATCACCATAGGTAGCGCCAGAAGAAACTCCTACAAAAGTCTTTATCCCAGATTCCTGAAAAGTTGAATCGTTCTTATTCCAGAAAATTAAATTATTCGCATTAACTCTGTCCAAATCCTGAATTAATGCCAGATAAAGACTATCGATTTTTTTAATTGAACTAAAGGTGGATCGATTCTTTCTATAAGCTATAAAATCTTGATTGGTAATATCCTTAAGATAACCATTACTGATAAAGATATCTTTAAAGCCATCCAAATTCAAATCGACAAACAAAGGCGCCCAGCTCCAATCTGAGCTACTAATATTAGCATATTGCCCAATTTCACTGAACTTATTGATACCAAGAGTCACTCCTACGTTGAGCTGTAAAGTGTTTCTGGGATATTGAGGCTCATAACCCATGGAAGCTGCCGCCGACTGTAAATTAGTATTAAGATTATTTGCCATCATCACTCTAGATTGCCTTGCTCTAGGCAGCATATCTACCACCAAAATATCGGGTAATTCGTCATTATTAAAATCTGCCAAATCATTACCCATACCGTTAAAAGATTGATGACTTAAGATCCTATTAATTTCATTTGCAAAAGTACCATTGCCCTGATTGATATAAAGAATATCATTCGAAATAAAATCATTCGAAATATATAAATCTGGCCAGCCATCGATATTAAAATCCGCAACACCAATGCCTAATCCAAAGCCCTCAACCATGATTTTAGCTTGTTTTGAAACATCAACATATATTGGGTGGTCTAAAGAATCGAACCAATCACACCTTAACAATCGATCCATATTAACTGCACTCCCATCAAACTTTCTTGCAATGGGATCATTAACATTTTTAAATTGATTAGAATGATTTAATAAGTACATGTCTAAATCACCATCTAAATCATAATCTAAAACCGCTGCATGAGTAGAATAATCAGTGAAAGCAAGACCATAATCAGCAGCTGATTCGGTGAAAGTCATATCCTTATCATTTATGTAGAGAAGGTTCTTTCGCTTAACAGATTGTTTTTCACCCGCTACTGATACATACAAATCTAACCAGCCATCCTGATTAAAATCTTCAACTAATACACCAGTGCACCAAACATTAGAACTTAGGCCTGCCTTTTCAGTAACATCTTGAAACTTCAAATTTCCCATATTTTGATAGAGCGTATTTGAAACCTTATTACCGGCAAAGAATAAATCTTCTAGCCCATCATTATTAAAGTCACCCAAACCCGTGCCTGCTCCATTAAAAAAATACATGTAATCGATAATTGAAAAATTTGAGTCAATTTCGATTTTATTATTAAATGCCACACCAGTATAATCACTAGGAAGTGCATGTATAGATTGCTGCTTTTGTGAACAGTCATATAGCCAAAAACCACTCAGAAGAAGTATTATTTTATGCCAATCAACTTTTGATATATCCATTCGTCTGTCAACATTTTTTGCTCAGGGTAAGCGTAATGCCCTGCATCATTCATAATACTCAATTCTTTGGGTGCGCTGATGACATTATACATACTTTGAATGGAAGTTGGAGGACAACTTTCATCATTATAACCCCAACAATAATAACCCGGTACTTTTAATATCCTGGCAAAATTTACAACATCATAATACTTAGATGTCTCAATTTTGTCATTTTTAGCGTGAAATACGCCATTCTTTTTATCAAATAAGTGAGGCCATCCCCCTGCACGGCCGTTAAGATACCCTGTTAAATCGCAAAGTGCGGGGTAAGAAGAAACTAAATAATCAACTCTTTGATCCAATGCCGCCATCACGATAGCCAATGCACCTCCTTGACTGCCTCCACTGACACCTAAATCTTCCTGATTAAATTGCGGCAAACTATGAATAAAATCAACAGCCTTTACACACCCCGAGTAGACCCTTCGATAATAATAAAGCTCTTTATTATCCAAATTAAAAGTCCAATAATCATTTAAAGCGGCATTCCACAATTCCCCATATATTTCGTTGTAATCATCCATTACCACAGGAATTCCATGAATTCGAATGTCCAATACAATCATACCTTTAAGAGCATCAGTATCTTGAAACATAAAATGTGACCAAACACCTGCTCCCGGAACCTTGATTAATGCAGGGAACTTTGTCCCATTTTTAGGAACAGACAAAACACCATAAATATAGCTGCCCAACTTATAATTTTGAAACTTCACATGGTAAACATCTAGTTTTTCATCACTCAATTCCTCAATTTTAGTTAATTTGGAATTAAGTGGTATGTCCTTATTTTGCATAAGGGTCTGTTTCCAAAAATCTTCAAAATCCTCAGGCATCGTAGTAGTTGGAATTATTTGATGACTTGCAAAAGCAACTGTAGCCATCCCCTCGTAAATTTTCCCCTCATTCGTGAGAGTAACTTTGCACCTAAGATAGCCTGGTACACTCATCCTCTGTGGCGCAAGGGTTGCTCTACCATTTTTGAGTTGAAGAATGCCGCTATCAACAGGTTCCATCTTTTCTGGCATGATTTGATAATTTACCTTACCCTCAATTGGATTCCCATTTTTGTAGACCGAAACGCTAAATAAAACAGATTCACCTAGTTTGTAATTCCAATCGTTTTTATCTGCGGAAACAATGACCCTTACAGGTGTATAGCTCGGCCCCCACTGTCCATAAGTCAACGAGAAAGTAGAAAAAATAAAACATACTAAAATAAACTTTACAAAACTTATCATTGAATTTGATCTCATTTCCAAACCTTTAAACACAAATTACTTGAGATTAAGTTAAATTATCAAATGATGTATATCTCTAAGATACTCATTCAAACTTATTTGTAAATGGTGCATCGCTTGGAAGTATCCCCAAATTAACATTAGGCATACTTCCAAGTGTTAGGCGTAGCTCGCCTCCTTTTTCAAAATCACTATGATAAAACCATATTTTATTCAAAGGAATATCATTGAGATAAATAGATTGAATATATCTATTCTCAGTCCCATTATTTTCTGAGATGATTTTAAAAGTATCGCCAGAATAATAGTCCTTATTTAAATGAATAATTACCTCATCGAATACAGGACTGGTAATTTCATAAATTGGTGCTGCAGAATTATTCCCCCTCAGACTAAAGAGTCCCATTGACATTAAAGCACTTATACCACCCATCTGTCCCTCATCTTCGTCGTGCCCTCCATACCCACTTTCGGGCGTAATATCACCATAAGCACGTTCATTAACTTCACGGACCCAGAACTGTGTCATCCATGGTTTTCCTACATAATTAAACACGTGCGCGCTTGAGCATCCCGGTTGATTGGCATAACTAACATATCCGTTTCCATATCCATAAACAAAATCGTCAACTACCGATTTTTCAAATGCGTAGTTAAGCTTAAATGCTAAACTATCATTACCATTCATAAGTCGAGATAGTGTTGGGATATCATGAGAAACTTGCCACGATCCTTGCCATGAATTAGATTCCACCCAACCCCTCATACTTAATGGATCGTCATGTAACCATTCTCCATTTTCGTCTTTTGGAAAAATTAATCCCTTTTCTGACCTATAAAGGTTGGTCCAATTATTTGCTCGATTATTATAATAATTGTACTCTTTAAACTTTCCCATCTTTTTTGCCATTTGCGCTAAAGACCAATCTTGAAACGACCATTCCAGTGTTTTTCCAGCATTACCAGGACAATATCCATTATCGATATAAAATTGTAGTTCCTCCGGTGTATCCCCCATCATTCCACCTGGTTTATGATTTTTATTCATAATGTCAAAGGCAACCTTTGGCGATGTTTTATTCATAATACCCTTTTGATAAGCACTCACCAGAAGGCTAGTGGCAGGATTACCCGTCATAATATAAGAATATCCGCCAACATTAGGACCTCTCGGAAGTAGACCCCCATTCTTAGCATATTGAACTAAAGACGCAGAAAAATCATCTAGAATTTCAGGCCAAGCAAGACCCCAAAGGACATTAAGATTCCAGTGAGTCAACCAAAGGGCATCTGAATTGTACATGTTAAATAACGGTTTTCCTAATTTATTCATAGGAAGTTTTCTTACCTTCAAATCAGATTTTGTGAACTTCCAATTCCTCTCTCCCTGCGTGTAATCTGGATAGGTTCCTTTCACATCGTTTATAATCTTACGACCCAATAAAACATGCCATAAATCCGTGTAGAATTTAATCTGTTGCTGATCACTACCGCCGATTACCTCTACACGTTGTAACATTTCATTCCATTCGTACTCGGCATTTTCTTGCACCAAATCAAAATCCCAATGATCCAATTCCGCATTTAGATTTTCCCAAGCATTTTCATTACTCGTATAAGAAATAGCGATTTTAACCAAAATTTGATCACCCGCTCCTACCTGGTAATTAGCCATAAGTCCAGCCGTTGGAGCATCCCAATAACTTTGTACTACTACTTCATAATCCATTGAGTCACGTCGAGTCATGTGATCTGAGCCATCGATTTGAGAAATATTTCCTTCAATCCCATGCTCGTTCCAACCACTTACAGATTCAAAAGATTTACTGAATTCCATAACAAAAAAGACTTTTATTTTTTCTGGACCACCCCAAAGTCTTCCTCCGGAATAGAAAGAACCCTCTATTTTGTATTCATTTACTACTTTCGATTTAGCTCCTGACATTGTCGTGTTTCCCAAATAACCTCCCAAATTAATCAAAATGGAGGCTCGATCAGATTGAGTATAAGTCATTCTAAAAATACTAGCCCTAGTTGTTCCAGTATATTCTACCCACGTATTATAGTCTTTTAAATATACTCTTTGGTAACCAGGGTGTGCCAATTCATCATCATGACTAAATCTTGATTTCCAATGAGTCTCTCCGAGAGTCGGATCTATGATGCCCGTAGTTGGCATCATTTGAATACCAGACATCATCCAGCCATGTATTGGACTAAAGCCCAATATCTCCGTTGAATTATAATTATAGCCCCCACCATATTGATTTTTGTTACGTGTAATGGGTGAAGTCGCTACCATCCCAAAAGGTAATGCACCAGGAGTAAAATAAAAATATCTTCCTCGAGTTGTCTCTGTAAATGGATTCACCCATGAAATCTGGTCTTGAAAACTTTTAGATGATGGAAATACTTCAATTTCCGATAATCCTAATTCTAGACCTACGCCATCGGTGACCTCAAAACGAACCCAATCAACCTGCTTGCTCTCAAAAGTTATTACCTTTGCATCACCATTATTAGACATGGCATTCACTGATATAACTGATCCGTCACTGAACTTTAAACGCCCTCCAGCAGTATGTGTTTCTAAAGATGCCCGATCATATAGAATGATTTTATTAATGTTTTGAGAGGTATCCCAATCAAGCTGAATCCAAGGGTACCTGATATATCCCCAAAAAGTACCACTACCTTCACAAGCCCATTCGCCTTTTTCCGCGATTCTTATGATTCCGTCAATCGCGTTTTTTGCATCATAATGATTATTTAGATTACTCGAAGATGTAACCGTTGCAAACAATGCGATATTTTTAGGTCCGGAAAACGCTTTTTCTGAAAAAAAGAAAAAAAAGAAGATTATTAATTTTAACTTCAACAGTTTCATTATGATTTCCATATTTCTTGAATTTCTTCCAATGTTTTTTGCTTTGTCTCTGGAATGATAATTAAAGTGAATACAAGCAAAATTAAAGCATTAATCATAAAAATCCAGAAGGTATAAGCCCCTCCAAATAAGTCAAGTAAAACAGGAAAAAATTGAGTAACTAATACAACCCCCAACCATAAAATTACAATGCTAAACGACATTGCTGTTCCTCTTACTTTTGTAGGAAAAATTTCAGAAATCATAACCCATGGAATAGGACCCAAAGAGCTCGCAAAACTACCGATAAAACCTAAAATAAATAATAGCAATAATAGTCCACTTGAAATTTCAAAATAAAAAAACAACCCCATTGCAAAAAGACAAAAAATCATGCCAGATACACCCCAAATCAATAAAGTCCGACGACCCCAATAATCTATGAATCGTATTGCCACAACAGTAAAAAGCATATTGACGAAGCCAATGATCATAGTTTGAAAAAGTGCAGATTCAGATCCGAACCCCACTTGCTTGAAAATTTCAGGGGCGTAATATATTATGGCATTTATTCCTGTAATTTGTGAGAACAATGCCAATATTGATCCGATAAGCATAGCCATCCGAACGCCAGACTTAAATAAATCTATAAAACTACCTTTCTCCTCATTGACAGATTCTTTAATTTCTTTCAAAATCCGATGGGCCTCATCGAGTGCATTGATTTTATTTAGTATTTTACGAGCATCCTCAGATCTATTTTCTTTTACCAACCAGCGTGGACTTTCTGGAACGAAAAAAAGAAGTAGAAAAAATAAAATTGCAGGAATTGCTTCAGAACCCAACATATATCGCCATCCAAATTGTACATTCCACTCCTGACCATGGACGTTCACAATTAAATAGTTAACGATATATATAATATTGATACCAAATACAATTGCTAACTGGTACAGAGTAACCAACGTCCCTCTAATTTTAGCGGGTGCAATTTCAGAAATATATAACGGAGACAACATTGAGGCTGAGCCGACACCTAACCCTCCTATAAATCTTGCTATCACAAACTGTGTCAAATTATCGGGAATTGCCGAACCAAGAGCCGATATGGTAAACAATAGTCCTGACAATAATAAAACTTTTTTACGACCATATTTATCACTTAGGTGGCCAGCAAATAAGGTACCAAATATGCATCCCCAAATGGCACTCGATGCGGCCCATCCGGTTAGCATAGGACTTAGATCAAATTTTAATTTCAAATATCCGATAGCTCCAGATATTACAGCCGTGTCATAACCAAATAATAACCCCCCGAAGGCAGCTACTATACACACAAGATAAGTGTATTTCACTTTAACTAACTCATTCCTCATTTACATATTTATCTAATATATGCCTTAATTGTAGCACATTGTGTACCCATGGCATCCCCGCTGGGTGAAATCGTATAAGGCCCCACTGCGGATGGGATAATAAAAGTTTCTGCAAAATGAACTTCAAAGGGTTCAAATGATTTTGTTGGACTTTCTATTAATGCACAGCTGCCTTCAATTAAATTTAATACATTTAAATTTCCCTCGGTGTGATGTAAAACTCTCGTTGAAAACCAATGTCTACGGGTTTCGATAAATTCTAATTCATGTAAGCCCGTGCGCTCTTCTTTGATGCCATTAGACTCATTTATTGTTTTAATATTATTTATCAATTCATTCTCTGCAAAAGATGTCTTGCGCTCCCATTGAATAGCATTTTTGCCATGATCCAAGTGAATAGGCCGCGGCAAACCATCAAGCCCAAGTCTACCCCAATCCCACAACTTAAATGTGAAAATATAAGGGGTAGCACTAATCTCCAAAACCATTGAATTTTTACCCGAACAATGAATTGTTCCAGCTGGAATTAGAATATGGTCATGTTTTTTAACTCTGAACTTATTTACATATTTATCCGCCGGAAATACTATTTCTCCCCTTTGTGCCTTTTCCAAATCTGTCATCATTGCGGCAGGATCTATCTCCTCAAGCAAGCCCAAGTAAACATGAGCATCTTCACCAGTATCTAGAAAATAATAACTTTCATCTTGGGTATAATCCATACCAAAATGTTTTCTTATATACGCTGTTAATGGGTGTACTTGCAGACTCAAATTACCACCATCCATTGTATCCAAAAAATCAAACCTTATGGGAAATTCTTTACCAAATTGACTTATAATTTGGGCTCCCAACAGTTTCTCTGATTGAAAAAAAACCAAATTAATAGCAGGTATTTCAATATGCTTAGTTCCATATTTAAGTGCTAGACTATTTTCCTCAGGAACGCAATCAAAACACCAAGCATAATTTCTTTGCGAACGATCCAAATCACAAACCTCTTTCATCCACTGCCCTCCCCAAGGACCGGGATCAAAAAATGGAACTAAACGAAAAGGCTGTTGGGCACATTTCTGTAATCCCATTATCAAATTATCAACAGTCAAAAATTTTGGATTTTCATGATGAGTAGTATCTAGAATAAAATCCCACTTAGTAAAAGTGGTTTGCTTCATCCTATCACAAGCTCTCCAATCGCAGAAATACGCTCTTTTATACAAAAGAAAAAAATCTTCTCCTGCATTGCCAGCCCCAATATTACCTAAAATTTTCTTTCTAAATTTTTTTTGAATCTCCCATCGGGGCATATCTGCATAAATGAATAAATCTGATTCCTTACATAATAGAGAGGCTCCTACTCCTATCGCTATTTTTACACCTCTAATCTTAAGCCACTCCCTTTTCATTTTATCAATTTCACGATCTTTAAAATAAGCATCCAAAGTTAAATCACTCATTCGTCCGAAAATCCTATCATTTGTCAAAAATGGTCGTAAATATTGTTCCATTGAGGCCTCACCTCTAAATCCTCTCGTCATACTTAAAATCGTAGCATCAACAAAATGTAATTTTAATTTAGAGATAAGAAGTTTCACGGATACTCCGTGATAACATTCAATGACTATCGTTTTAGGTTGTTCCTCTTTTATTTTTGAAATAATTTCTTCCCATCCGGAAATAATAGCCTCTTTTTCACTTATTTGAACGAGGGGAAATTTGTCATAATTTGATTTGTATTTATGCGTCACGGAGTAAATTAATAGCCTGGATTTTGTGACCAATTTGGATTTAATTTCATCTCTATCAAAGGTATTGGGAAATAATAATTTCGAATTGTAGGATCTGCTGTTGGCTTTACTTCAGAAATAGCATTAATAAGCTCCCCATTTTTTACCAAATCAGTCCATCTAAGTCCCTCCCACAAAAATTCCAATTTACGCTCTTGACGAACGGCTTCTTGAAACTGTGCAAAATCCAATTCTGTCAAGTCAGGTAAGATGTCTCGAACCTCTAAGATATCA
>CACLDR010000017.1 GCA_902605755.1 uncultured Marinoscillum sp.
TGTTTGGTTGCAACCAAATAAAATAATACCTAGTAATAGTCCAACAACGCGAAACATTATAATTATTTTATCCAAATTCAATTTCTCGAGAATGGTAGGCCTTGATTAAGATTTCTTACGTCAATACAGCTTTAGAAAAGAAAATTTAATCCCAATTAATTAATAAAGAGGCCCTTAAGCGACTAAAGGGCCTCTTTATTCCCCTAGATTTATTTATTGGTCCCACCAAACACTGGTAGTTTCTACATCAGGTCCTTGACTTGAGACAGCAGCATTATAAAACTCGCTGTTATTGATCTGCTCAGTTGAAGGATAAGTAATCCTTTTAGTGAAGTTATCAGGTCCTCCGTCCGACGCAGTGTATCGACCATCCGGTGCCGCCATTGGAATCAAAACAGGCAAATGCAACCTCCTATGATCTGCCCATGCTTCCCATCCTCCGTCGGGAAATAGTGCGAGATACTTTTGAGTGATTATTTTACCCATCGCATCATCAACGGCAGAACCATTAAAAGACTTTCCGGAACTATTATCAAATGCAACGGTAGTACCATAAGTGTTTTCAACTGAAGAGGCAATATAAGCAGCAGTTGTAGCCGCATCAACACCGTGGTGAGTCATAGATGCAGTAATACCCAATTCATACCATTCTTTTGCAGTGCCACCTCCGGTACTCCATCCGCGTTGCGCAGCTTCAGCCATTAAGAAGCAAAGTTCATGATAAGTTAAAATTTCTAAGGGACGCTCCGCATTCGTAGACATCGAAGGACCCATAATGGAAATGTTGCTGAAAACATGCTCAGCTAACGAAGAATTACCCGTGCTCAGACCAGCAGGAACTCCAATCCATCGATTTCGAGTGTCAACTTCAATTGTATCACCAGCAGCATTTGCGACTTTGACACCCTCTGCACCAACCGCAGGGGAAAAGTAAATTGGACCTCTTGGATCTACCACAGACGGAACACCTAATCTAAATTTATTTGCCTTTGGATCAAGAGAATTTTCGTTCGCTGGCAAATCAAAGCCTTCGTCATCAACAATCATTCCCGTAGTGTCAATAGCTATAGGTTGACCACCCAGTCCGGTCAATAAATTTTCCATTGATCTACTCATGTGCAAACCTCCCCATCCATAATAAAACGTATAAGGATAAGCAAAGCCCCATCCAAAGTTTGCAGTTCGAGTCACCAGACAATTATCATCAGCTGAGGTCATTACGCCACTAGTAATTGCAGCTTCTGCATGCTGCTGAGCAAGCGCCGGGTCAGCTTCAGTTATCCTCATCGCCAGACGTAATCTCAGTGAATTGCCAAACTTTTTCCATTTCGCAATATCATCGTCAAAAACGTAATCTTGGCCACTAATTTGCGCTGGGTTGTCAGTGCTTAAGGAGTCAACAGCTTCACTGAGCTCATTTAGCATGTCAGCATAAATGAGCTGCTGGTCATCATAGATGGGATTTTCACCAGTTCCGTCTGCTGCACCGAAGTAAGGAATATCACCCCAAATGTCTGTCGCTCTACTGAAAACCCAAACTTTCCATATTCTTGCAATTTGAGTCTCATTAAGAGGTTTTCCAGCGGCAGCACTTGCACGACCTAAACGGATTCCCTCGCTTAAATTTGCGATAAATCTACTATGATAGCTTGAATAATAACTACTAATCCATTCGTCATTAGTTACACCCTGCTGGGTGCTAAATGACTCATTAGCCCAATATTGTGCAAACACGTCATTTGTCAACTGAGTCATTCTTTGGTGCATACCAGGATCCAAAACGGATGCACTAATGACATCTGCCAAAAGAAAACTTGGAGTAACATTCTCTGGTGTGAATGCATTTGGATTCTTTTGAAGATCAATAAAATCATCAGTGCAAGAAAACATAAATGTCATTAAACTAACCAGTGCAATTGTTGTATTTTTTATCTGTATTTTCATTCTATAAAATTTTAAAATCCTAAATTAATATTAAAGCCATATACTTTCGTTGAAGGAAAGGCACCATTTTCCCAACCACGAGCGTTAGAAACAGAAAAACTTGTTTCAGGATCAACTCCTGGTACTTCACTCTTAATGAGCCATAAGTTTCTACCCGTTATTCCAACCGAAATTTTATTAAATGGAGTTGAAGAAACTAGACTTTGAGGTAGCGTATAACTTATATAAGCCTCTCTTAGCCTGATACTTGTAGCATCATACATAAATTCAGAGACCACAGGCTCTGCTCCTGCTACTGCGTCCCAATATTGTTGAGAAGTAATTGTATTGGTATTAACCGCTCCATCTTCCGTTACCCCCTCAACTAAAAGTCCACCTTCTCGATATGCAACTGTTCCCTGTGCTGTGCCATCACTGTGCATGAAGGCCATTGATTGAGAATAAAATTGACCTCCTTGCTTCCAATCAATTAAAAACCCAAAATTGATACCGCGATAGGTAAAATCATTTATCAAACCCATTGTAAAGTCTTGTTGAACATTACCCATGAAAGAATTTTTATCTGCTGATTTAAGAGGTACACCTGCGGCATCTACAACAATCCTACCATTATCATCACGCTGATAGTCACGACCATAAATATCCCCCCACAGTTCACCCTCATCAGCAACTATTCTAATAGCTCGAGAACTTTCGTCACCCTGCAAAAGAAGACGATCGACTCCATCGCTTAATTTGTTCACCGTCATTTGATTTGATGCATAATTTATCATTATGTTCCATTGAAAATCTGATGTTTGAACTGGTGAACCCGAAACCATAAGCTCAAAACCCTTACTCTCCACTTCACCACCATTTATCAATTTGAATTGATATCCCGTTGCTCCAGGAACTGGCAATTGTATGATTTGATCAGTAATTACCTTTGAGTATGCCGCCAATTCAATTCCTATACGATTGTTTAGAAGGTTCAAATCAAACCCAAATTCATTTGATGTGACAAATTCTGGTTTAATTTTTGGATCAAATAAAATACTCGGGGTAGATGTTGAAATCACATTTAAAAATCCTCGACCGATTGAGTAAGTCGGTGATAATTGATAGGGATCTAAATCTGATGCTCCTTGACTAGTAGCTCCCCTTAATTTAGCAAATGAAATAATATTTGGAAGGGATATGGCATCAGAGAGCACAAAAGATAAACTAACTGATGGATAAGCGAAAGACCACACATCTTCATCAAGGTTACTTGACCAATCGTTTCTGTAAGTCAGATCTAAAAATAGAAGGTCTTTAAATCCAATATTCGCGAACCCATATAATGACCGAATTCTACTCTCTGATTTGTTGCTCTGTGGTCTGTTGAAACTTCCGTACGACAAATTATAAACACCAGGCAAATCTAATAACCCCGTACTACCTGCAGTTTGAAAAAATGTGTTATGTCTACTGTTTCCACCAAAATTCAACGCGACATTAAGTTCACCAAACGTTTTGGAAGCAGTCACTAAAAAATCAATATTTGTTTCCGTTGCTCTCGTATTTGAAGCGGTATAATTAGAACCATTGTTTCGAGACAAACTTCCTGGATCAAAAACACCATATGCTTTGATATCTTCTAATTGAGCACTCCGAAAATCAGAACCATATCGCGCAAATGCTTTTAACCAAGGAGCAAAAGTATAATCCAACTTAACCATAGTAAAAACACGATCAGTATTATCCTCGTTCGAATCTTCATTAATTACCCAATAAGGATTTCTTCTGGTGCTGAAGCTAATTGGACTCCACATATTCATCGTTCCATCTGCCGCCATCCAAGGATCTTGATGTTTAAATTGAATGTTCCTTGGAGTAGATATGTAGCCTCTGAAAATGTTACTTATACTTCCAGATGTTTCAGGCCTATTATAGACCTCCTCATTATTGTAGCTAATTTTAGCATCTGCCTTGAACTTTTCGGTAAGTTGTGCGGTGGTTCTCACAGTTATCATATTTCGCTTCAAAGTACTGTTAGGTATAAGACCTTTGGAATCTAAATTTGTGTAACCTAATCTAAATGTTGCTTTATCATTTCCTCCTGTAACAGCAACAGAATTTGTAAAGTTCGTTCCAGTTTGCAAGAAATTCTTAAGGTCATCAGGATCGGCAGTAAGAGGATTATCAGATCCGGTCCAGTCAGTAACTGTTTGTCCACTGATTTTTGGCCCCCAACTTCCTGTGGAAATAGCATCATAAACTCCATTGGCTCCCTGGGCATATTCATTTTGGATGTCAGGCATCACCAAAGGACTCTCAAAGGTGAAAGAACCACTATAACTAACTCCTAGACCTTTACCTTGAGTTCCTTTTTTAGTTGTTATCAAAACAACTCCCGTCATACCTCGACTACCATACAATGCAGCAGCTTCGGGACCCTTTAGTATGGTCATCGTTTCGATATCATCAGGATTAATGTGTTGAGCACCATTTCCATTATCTGTTGCACCATATTCATTGGTTGAAGTCGCTGTTTGATAGTTATCTATCGGAATACCATCAACAACAAAAAGTGGTTGATTTTTTCCTGGAGATCCAGTTAAAAAACCTCCACCTCCACGTATTAAAATTCCGGTAGTACCACCTGGACCGTTACCTGTTTTTTGTATATCTACACCTGCCACCCTTCCGCTAATATTATTCAAAAAATTAGTCTCGCGTGCGGCAACTATTTTTTCTCCCTTAATCTCCTGAGCAAAATACCCCAGTGATTTCTTGTCTCGTTCAATCCCTAAAGATGAAACAATAATTTCGCTCATTTGCGTGGCATCTTGCATCATTGTGACGTCTATCACTGATCGCGAACCAACTACTACCTCTTGAGTTGACATACCAATGAATGAAAAGATTAAGGTACCCCCCGCCTCAGGTAAACTAATAACATACTTACCATCATTATCCGTGACAGAACCTGATGTCGTTCCCTTTAGAATTACGTTAACCCCTGGAATTCCTTGATTATCCTCATCTGTCACCATTCCTGTGACAGTGCGCTCTTGCTCAATAGTCAGGATCGCTTCCGAATTTCCATCGACGCGTCTACTTATTGTAATGTTGTTATTGACCTGTCTAAATTTAGTCTTAGAATCTTTCGAAACTTGCAATAAAATATCAGAAACAGCATTTTCACCTGCTTCAATATCTACTAGCTGTTTCAATTCAGATTCTAAGTCAGCTTTATCAATTGCAAACCTAAAATTAGATTTTTCTTCAATCTGATTAATAATATCATTTACTGTCAAATCATCAGAATTGAGCTCTACTTTTACTTCCCTAACGCTAATATTCTTCTGAGCTCGACCAGTGTTGGCAAGAACCAGATTTAAAAATAAAGCTTGGAAAAGTAACCCATAAATTGAGTATTTTGTAATCATAGTTATGGCATTAATTAGTTTTAATTTCATATTTTTATGTTCGGTTAAATATTTTAATAGCTGGAACTGAGTGATTATTTTCAGAAAATTTGATCTCAGTTTAATATAGAGTCAAAAACCTTGTTTTCGACTTTTATTTTGGGGTGATGTTGTTTCTTACATATTTTTTTAAAATATTATATTTACGGTTTCTCCTTCAATTGTATATTCAAAATTTTTGGAATAACTAATGGTCTGCATCACATTTTCTAATGTCTCATTGTTAAATTCAGAACTAAACTGCCACACTCCTGATTTTTCACCATTCTTAATAATAAATCTTTTACCATACCACCGCTGAAGTACTTCAACTACTTCGTTAAAAGTAGCATCTTCGAAATAAATGATTCCGTCTCTCCAACTTAATACCTTTCTAGGATCGAAACTGCCTTGAACCATCTGCCCACTAGATTTAAAAACACTCAATGATTGACCTGGGTCTAAATAAACCTTTTGATCATTTTTATTTCTTTTGGCTATCCGTCGCACCATCACTTTCCCTTCGGCCAAAGCAACTTGATGACGATCTGAATTCTTAAAAGCATTAACATTAAATTGAGTCCCGATAGTTGTAACGGCAAACGATGATGTTTGAACGATAAACTTTTTTGATTGATCTTTAGCCACATCAAAATAAGCCTCTCCCTTAAGTTTAACCAATCTTTTGTCTCCGGAAAAGTGTTGATCATACTCAATGCTACTTTTTGAGTTCAACCAAACGATAGTCCCATCGGGAAGATAAATCTGTGACTTTCTTCCTGCATCATTATTTTTTACAATTGTACCAATTTGAACTTTACTTTTATCGGCATTATCAATTTTCCTTGAAAAATAGAGACCCGAAATGAAAGCTACAGCAACAAATATGGATGCGACACGCCAAAAATACCGAAAATCTAATTTTTTAATAAGGCGTGTATTACTGTGAGCATATTTTGACTTTTGACCAAGCAACGTTTTCTCAAATATTTCTTCGTAGCGCTCATCGCTCACTTGATTTTGTTTGAATTCTATCTTCTGAATTAATTCTTTCGCCAATAAAAATTCTGCTTTTTTATCTGGATTATTTTTGAGCCAAGTTTTCCAGTAACGCTCTGTTTCAGGTTTTGGACTTATGACCCAATCTCTGAAATTGAGATCCATTAAGAACAGTTCAATCGAATTTTTTTCTTTAGCGGACATTCCTATTATATCAACAACTAATCTTAATATTGAGTATAGTTATATCAAAAGGGCATCACTTTTTTAATTTTTTTTTCTGGTAATAAACAAGTACACTGAACGGATGTGAAATGGTTACTCAATAGTAAAAGCACAAGATAACCAATGTAAGGGCAGACTTCATATGATTCAAGGCTTTGTAAATAAGATTTCTGACAGACCGTATATTGGAAAATCCCATCAATTTTTTTATCTCCAAATAACTTAGCCCTTCATAATAGAGACAGTAAATGGCTTCTCTTTGTCGATTAGTCAATGTCATTACTGCCTCTTTCAATTTTTTATTATTGTCCGTTTTAATCTGCTCAGCAATAATTTTCTGCTCAGTCGAAATTTCGATGTCAAATAATCGAAATTTAGAATTTTCAAAATTTACAGTGTTATCATTTATTTTTTTTTTGTAAAGTAAAATTCTTCTTCTCAAGCAGGTAAATAGATAGTTTCGAATAGAAGTTTTTATTGAAATTTTTTTTCTGTTTTCTCTTAACTCAATAAACATATCTTGAAGCGCATCTTCTATTAAAGATTCATTTTTTGTAAACTGACAACCGTATTGAAAGAGACCTTCAAAATGAGTTTGATAAATATGACTAAATGCAATTTCCTTACCTTCTTTAAACAATTTCCAGAGTCGAACATCATCCAAAGAATCTAGGGATTCCTTGTTATTTGAAGGTTCAAAATTATTTTTTTGAAATGATTTTTTAACTTCTTTTTCAGGTGGTAAAATTAATTTTCGATTCACAATGGAATATATTTAAACAATTTTTGAAATTGAAATCTATGATATTTTGAAAACGAATCCAAAATTGTATTAATTTAAATCTTGATGCAATCTTAAAAAGGTCATATTACCTCCTCGGTCAATAAATTTCTGATATTTAGTTTGTGATCCCCAGAAATCTTAAATTTGAAATTTAATTTTATCTTGGCTAAATTGAGCAAATTACATATTTACGAAACAACAAATGAAATAAATCTCAATCTTGTCAAGTAGCAAAAAATTATCAAGTATTTCTTAAATTTCGTCCGATAATGATATTCCTGAAGGTAAAATATATTGCTTTCTTTTTAAAATTTTGATGTCATATTTTGATGTCACAATTGATTAAATAAGATGATGCAAATCAAAAAAAGTTATATTTGCATACGCAACATTTAAATGATTTGAACGTAAAATAATCGTTTTTACAGCAAAATTCTGAATAAACATACCACGTCTGTTCAATAGCAATATTCAGCTAATCCATCGTAATAGGTTTGGCTAAATTCTGAGATCGTGAAAGCTTTCATTTACCACAAAATGACAATATATGCATAGTTATGTACGCAACTGTTTTAGGATCATAAATAGAATTATAGTCAAATAAACCAAAACTGAATAAAACTTCTTCCAAGCGACAGCAAAACATTCAAATTTCTTAAAATCTTTTTTTAAAAAACCCCCAGCTAACGCAAAATAATGAATATATCACCATAATTTTTTGTACACTATTAAAATGGAATTATTCATGAAAAGTCAATATCTAATAATATCCTTGCACTAGTTTACGAAGGCAATAACATTTAATTAAAATTCTCCTCCATTAAATAATCATACAAATGTGGATAACCAGATCCTTCTGTGCTATAAACGTCAACATAGTATTCCTCCAAAACAGGCCCTTGATCAGTAATTCTCATTGAAGGCTGTTCTTTACTCTCTAAAAACATTTTAATCTCATCAATTTTTTTACAATCAATTAAAAGCTCTGAAAAGCTTTTATTAAAACCAAACTTAACTATTTCAGAAACCAATTTATCAGGACTTGGAAAAGTATCATATACAGCTTTCAAAGCCTTTTGATAAACCTCTGGATTAGAATAAAGTCCTTCCCAATAATCATCCTCTTTCATCACTCCATTAGGTGATATTGCGGATCGATAAAACTCACGCTCATCTTTGTTTAATGATTGCCATAGGACACTCCTGAATTGTGGTTTTTCATACCAAATACTAATCTTAGAGTTTACTAAAACTTTCCAAGGAATTCGAATATGACTGTCCGCGCCTTCAATTATGGAAGTTTTAACAATCTTGTAATATGAGTTAAATTCAATAAAAAGAAAAACCTTATCTTTATACTTCACTAACAAATAATCGCTGTTATGTATTGTACATTTTTCTATTTCTTTATATGGAATTCTAAATTTTTGTTTGCAAGCTTTTTTTAGCCTTTTCTCCAGTGATTTTCCAATTGGATTATGATAAATCATTCTTTTGACAAGGATATGGGATTTTAATAGTATTTGTAGATCTTCATTCGCTTCTTGTGGAGTGCCATCATCTATTTGAACATATTTATTTTTATTTTCCTTAAATACACGCAAATAATGAAATTTTTTGAATACTCTTTTACTTCGTGGTTTAATAATATAACAGCCTATCTCAAGATTCATTGTGCGAAATTAATTCAGTCTTTCTAAAAACCAAAAATCTGTTACGGCAAGAGTATGGGGTTATATCACATTTTTCATTAGACCTTAAGTTCTGATATCTGAATCAATAATTGTGTGAATTAAATATGCAATGATAAAATCGATTTTTATCCCTATTCTACTAACAATTCAATAAAAAGATCCTGCACTTACAAACTAACAAAATATATGAACTGACAAGAATTTAACTAAATGTTTTTCAGGAATACTTAGAAAATGAATAAGCTTTATTTTGACTTGAGCTAAATGCTCGAAAGATAAAGTTTACTGCGAAATCGGATAATTATAAATATAATCAATCCATTAGTCCACTAGGGCTGGTAGTAAGCTCAAATGGAAAAAAAACCATTATACACTCTGCTATACAGTAGTAAACTATTTAAACCAATTTTCTAATGCATACGAACTAGATAAAGCACATTTAATAAACTCTTCTTTTAACCTTTTATTAAGTCCTTAGTGAAAACAAATAAAACCTATCTTCAAATAAGATCTAAACTATATTAGGCATACCCGTAATAGAATTACAATAAATTATTAAAGAGTGAAGTAATTCTACAGAAAGTCTTGCATATTCTACAAAAAGTAATATTTTGGTTTTGAAAAAATTTTATCTCAATTAATTTCGATCTGTATTGTGGTTCACACAGAGTAAAAGCACTCAATTTAAAAAAAGTTAAATGTAATAGAAAAAACAAAGATAATCAACGGATTTAAGCATGTAAGATATGCAGACCTAAAATATGCCAATTAGACGATGGAAAAAAATCTTTGGAATGTTACGAGTTAATAAACAAAAGACAAACGATTCGAGATCTCTCCACTAAACCTATTAAAAAATCTATATTTGACCGGATCATTCAATGCAGCATCTAACCCTCCCTCAGAGGCAAATAAATAATCGTGGATTTTTTATACCATTTCTTGTGTCTTCCTAAAAAAAAAATAAGAATAGCGGCTAAAAAAAAGAAAAAGAAAATTAAGACCAACGACTGCCAGATCAATGATTGAATGATTTAAAAACCTATGGCTACAGTTTATTACAAATCATTTCTAGTGGATGACCCTTGGTTGATCCTAGTGTTTGAACAAGACATAAATTAGAAAAAAATAAAAAGTAAAATAATTATCACGTAAAGAAAATTGTCGGCAGTGCTTATAGCTTACTAATTACCGCCATACGTAAGGCCGGATTATCTACCTTGACGCTTACTCCTAGCCAAATGAATTTTTAACAAAAGTTCTGAACCGTCTAAAAAATGAGCGGTCATTCCTCTTATTGCCTGTCTGTAATGCTGCCGACCATGCTTATATTTCAAATTTAAAACGAAAATCAAATAGAAAAGTCAATGTATATTATTGACTTACTCTGATCCACCAAATTTAAAAACTTTATCCAAGAGAAAATAGATATTTAATTGACCATTTCAGTATAAATACCATTTCGATAAGCGCGACAATACATGGCTCCAGAAAGTACCCTTGGCTTCATAATAGATTTGTTCAAAAGCATCCGGCAACATTCTTGAATACCTTCAATTATGGACGGATGTGGGTGAATCAGTTCAGCTAACTCTTCTACACCTCTACCATCAGAAATTAATAATGCAATCGCCTGTATCGCGCTTGATGAATGTTGACCAACAACCCGCATGCCTAAAATTTTATTATCATCCTCACTAATCATTATTTTGATGAATCCTTCAGTATTCCGCATGGCAACAGCTCTCGGAATACAGCTATAATCCAAACTTGCCACCCGATAATCAAGACCTGCTGCCTGTGCTTGAAGCTCGTTCATTCCCACGCCAGAAACTTCTGGCGCCAAAAACATAATAGTAGAAATATTCTCGTATATTAGCGATCTACTAGGTTCACCAAAAATGCGTTCAACAGCATATCTACCCTCTAGTTCACCTACGTTAACCAACGAAATATCTGCGGTTATATCCCCTACTGCATAAATATTTGAGACACTGGTCTGTGTCAATTCATCTACAATTCCTCTTTTATTAACCTCCAAGCACAATGATTCATCTATGAGATTTTCATAGTTGGGCACGCGACCAACTGAAATCAATGCCCTCTCTACATCAAACACTTCCGTAGTTCCATTTGAATACTCGAGATTATATTGAACATTCCCCGCAATTACTTTCATATCAGTAAGACGTGAATTTCTATGAATCAATACGCCTCGTTTTTCTAAACTTTTTTCTACCACCTCAACTACATCTTCGTCCTCAAATGGTAAAATACGATCACCCTTATCTATCAAATGAACTTTTGTTTTACCAAATCCTGAAAAAATAGTTGCAAATTCACATCCGATCACACCTGCTCCCAAGATTACTATACTTTCGGGAAATTTATTCATACTAGACAATCCATCACTGGTCATCACAATTTCTTCATCGATAGGTAGTTGTGGTAATTTCCTCGGGCGGCTTCCCGTAGCCAAAATGATATAATCTGTTTCCAATTCCTTAGAGCTTCCTTTGCATTCCACAACAACACTATTTTTTGAAACCACCTTAGCCGATCCCTCGATGTATTCAAACAAATCATCATCGAGAACTGTATTAATTTGATCCATATGATCTTTTAATTGATTTACACGTCCACGAAGGGCTGTATTAACCTCTTCATTTACCTGCTTCATTTGAAAATTTAAATCATGCCCATTTAGACCTGATCCTCGAGCTCGAAGCATGGAAGCTGCAGTAGATATTTCCCATAAGGTTTTACTCCAAAGAGCTCCATTATGAATACCAGCTCCCCCTAATTTATTTTTTTCTATTAAAGCTACTCTCTTTTTAAAATCAATTGAACGCATGGCTGCAGCATACCCTGCAGGACCAGCACCAATAACAATCACATCGAATTTTTTCATGATTTCATTTGAGTCTCACAATATATTCTCATTTTGCATGTCTTTCTTTTAATTCATCAATTATCATTTTAAGAGGTATGTCTTTTGCCTCAAGCAGTATTAAATAATGATAAAGTAAATCAGCTGCTTCTCCAATAAAAAGAGCTTGATGATCATCCTTGGCTTCAATAACCAACTCTATTGTCTCTTCTCCTACTTTTTGCGCAATTTTATTAATACCTTTCTGAAACAAATCAGCCGTATAGCTTCCATTTTTAGATGACTTTTTACGTAAGGAAATAATACTTTCAAGGTAGTTAATGAATTTTGTTGGGTCTTCATTCGTTTCACCAAAACAAGTATCGGCACCCGTATGGCAAGTAGGCCCTTTAGGATTCGCTTTGATCAAAAGCGTATCTTGATCGCAGTCGGGAATGATTGCTACCACTTCCAAAAAATTACCTGATGTCTCTCCTTTCGTCCATAATCTAGATTTACTTCGACTGTAAAATGTAACTTGTTTTGAAGCGCGTGTTACTTCCAGGGCCTTTGCATTCATAAAACCTACCATTAGTATTTTATCTGTTTGGGCATCCTGAACTACCACAGGTAACAAACCGTCAAATTTTGTAAAATTTAATTCTGTCATAGTCTCATCAAAATATCACTCAAACTTAAATATTGTTTTAAATCTTTTATCTCAATTTCCTTAAAATGAAATATACTAGCAGCCAAAACCGCATCTGCACATCCTAAAGTGAAAATATCATGAAAATGCTCATGTTTTCCACCTCCGCCAGAAGCAATCACCGGTATAGTCACATTTTTGGATATCTCTTTTGTCAAAGCTATATCAAATCCTGATTTGGTACCATCTCTATCCATAGAGGTCAGCAATATTTCTCCCGCACCTCTTTGGGTTACATCTTGGGCCCATTCCAAGGACTTGATTAGTGTAGATCTAGTTCCTCCATGAGTGTAGACATAAGAAATACCCCCATCATTTCGGGCATCTATGGCCACCATAATACACTGTGAGCCAAAGTTAGCCACCAGTTCATTGATTAAATCTGGCCTTAGAACAGCTGCCGAATTAATCGAAATCTTATCAGCACCGGCCCCTAAGAGGTCAGATACATCAGATAATGATGAAATACCCCCTCCTACCGTAAAGGGAATGTGTACTTCGTGAGCTACTTTCCGAACAAGTTCTAAAAGGGTTTTACGTCCTTCAAGAGTAGCACTGATATCAAGAAAAACCAATTCATCTGCACCCTCATTAGCATAGCGAACTGCCAATTCAACCGGATCTCCCGCATCACGCAAATTTCCAAAGTTGACCCCCTTGACAGTACGCCCATCTTTAACATCTAAACAAGGAATAATTCTTTTCCTTAACATGAAAAAAGAGCCAATTGATCTAAAGTAATCATACCTTCATAAATGGCTTTGCCTGTAATTGCACCATGTATACCCATATCTCTTAATTTTTCTAAATCAGAAATTCTGGTTACCCCCCCACTCGCAATTAAATGAATACCTGAGTGACGTTTAAGTATTTTTTCATA
Organism: uncultured Marinoscillum sp.; assembly: GCA_902605755.1. Classification (GTDB taxonomy): domain Bacteria; phylum Bacteroidota; class Bacteroidia; order Cytophagales; family Cyclobacteriaceae; genus UBA4465. Next base: position 13,536 of record CACLDR010000017.1, read on the forward strand.
TAAAGCAAAAGATGGGCCCAGCATCATACCATCCTTGGAAATATCAGTACAGATCACATATTTAATTCCTTTTTCAACATAAAAGTCGAGAAACTCCTCCAAACCTAACTTAGTCGCCTTTTGCCAACCTGATACCATAATTTGTCCATTTAAAGTATCTGCGCCAAGAATGATTCGATCAGAACCAAACTCCGATAACCATGAAATAAATTGAGACTGATCTGTTGCGGCAATAGATCCTCCAATAACCTGTGCTGCGCCATGATTAAAAACATTCACTAAATCAGTTCGAGTTTTTACACCCCCACCAAAATCCACTCGAAGTGAAGTTTGTGAAGCAATTTCTTTGAGTATCGATAAATTTATAACATTTTTAGCTCTTGCGCCATCTAAATCTACCAAATGAAGTCGATTAATGCCGGCCTCTTCAAAAGATTTAGCAACCACAACGGGATCTTCATGATATATTTGTTTTCGCTCATAGTCTCCTTTTATCAATCGAACGCACTTACCGTTAATTATATCAATTGCCGGGATAATTACCATATTAAATTTTCAAAAAATTATCAAGTATTTGAATCCCACAGTCCGAACTTTTTTCTGGGTGTGGTTGAATTGCATAAAAATTATTTTTTTGCAGCGCAACACTAAAACTTCCACCATAATCTGCTTGTGCAATGGTTCGATCACATACATTAACATAATAACTATGCACGAAATAAAGATAATCCTGTTCTCTGATCTTAGAAAATAACGGACCTAATAATTTTACTATATTATTCCAACCTACATGAGGAACTTTTAAACTTCCCTCAAATCGCTTTACGTTCACTTCAATAATCCCAAGACATTTGGTATTATTTTCCTCCGTTTGATCACACATAAGTTGCATACCTAAACATATCCCCAGAACCGGTTGTCTCAGTTGAATTAACACTTGATCTAACTTTTTATTTTTTAAATATTTCATTGCAGAACTAGCCTCACCTTGACCTGGAAATATTATTTTATCCGCTCTTTGAATTTCTTCATGATCATCTGTAATCGAAGGATCTATACCTAATCTATTCAATGCGAACTCAAGAGATTGAACATTACCCGCATTGTATTTGATGATAACAACATTCATATATTTTGAATTAACCTAGTTCTTTCATTTTAAAAGCTAAGATAATTGGTAACAACTCATTTTACTTATATAAATCATTTAAGGTATGCATCTATCTTACCAAATCAGAGATCAAATCATAAAAAAAGCCAATACTGCGGATAACAAAATAAAGTTCTAATAATACTTTTTATCAAAAATTAAGATACATAATTCTTTTCAAGTCAAACTCAAACCGACTTACCTCTTCAGATGAATAATATGGGGTTTCACCCAAGACAATAAGACTCTTACGGCCTAAATCTTCAGTTGGTCTTTTCCTCTGATCAATCTAAATTTTACGATAAACCAATAAATTTCCAAAATTAATTTAAGCAGCTTTGTTATTAAAATAAGTCAAGCTCAAGTAACGTTATCCTGATAAAAATTTAGAAAAATATTTATGAAAAAAGGAGCACAGACAAGACATAATGATACATATTTGGTTAATCCAAATATTAAAAAATGCTTTTTTTTCAAAAAAGTAGTCATAGAAAATTTTTGATGTGACATCAATTCAAAAAATTACGGTCAGAGCGAAACCTTATTACACCGCTTAGAGCTAAAACTGGGTAGATAAATCTAATTTTTCATTTAAACTCATGCATTGTGGAATTTCTTGTTAATAGAAATAAATTGTTTCAAGGCCCTTTAAATTAATCATACTTTCTAACTTTCGCAATTATACTACTTGGCGACTGTACAAAATCTGCCAAACTTCAAAGTCCTCTACTCATATCGATTACATTCCGGTTGCATGATCATTAATTACTAATTAACAATGGATCCAACAAATGAAATAATAGCTTCATCGGAAGCGTCTTTACTCAATTGATTTATGAAAGCACTTCCTATGATTGCACCTGAAGCATATTTACATGCATTTTTAAAGGTTTCTTTGTTAGAAATACCAAATCCTATCAATCTTTCAATTGACAAGTTCATCTTTTGAATACGGACAAAATAATCTACTTGTTCTTGAGAAACATTTTGTTTGGCTCCGGTAATACTCGCAGAGGATACCATATAAACGAAGCCTTTAGAAACTTCATTAATTCGTAAAATCCTCCGCTCGGAAGTTTGAGGCGTTATCAAAAAAATATTATAAATACCATATTCCTCAAAAGTTCGTTGGTATGTTTCCACATATTCTTGCATTGGCAAATCGGGTATAATGACACCATCGATACCCACTTCTTTACAGTCCTGGCAAAATTTACCAAAGCCGTATTGAAGTACAGGGTTAATATAACCCATTAATATAACAGGGATCGAAATATATTTTCTCAAATCCTGCAACTGAACCATAAGCAACTTGAGTGACATCCCTGCATCTAAGGCCTTTTGGGAAGAGTCTTGAATAGTAGGACCATCAGCAATTGGATCAGAATAAGGAATTCCTATTTCGATCATATCCGTGCCTGCCGTTTGAAGAACTCGAGCAATTCTCAAAGTATCATCAATCTTTGGATAACCTGCCGTAAAATAAATACTTAAAACATTCTTTTTTTTACTAAAAAATACTTCATTGATTCTGTTCATAGTCCATCCTCATCAATATTTACCCCAAGAAATGTAAGTATCTAAATCTTTATCACCCCTGCCTGATACATTGATGACCACTACCTGATCTTTTACCTCAAATTTGTCAAGGGCAGAAATAGCATGTGCTGTTTCAATAGCTGGAATAATGCCTTCCAAACGGCTTAAATCAATACCGGCATGCATAGCTTCTTCGTCAGTCACGGCACAAAAATGTGCTCTTCCTGAATCAAAAAGATGAGCATGAATGGGTCCAATACCTGGATAATCTAATCCAGCCGATATGGAATAGGGTTCTGTCACCTGTCCGTCAGCGGTCTGCATCAATAATGTTTTACTCCCGTGAAGAATTCCTTCGGTACCTAAAAAAGTTGTCGCTGCGGATTTTTTATGATCAATACCCAAACCCGCTGCTTCCGCAGCTACTAATTGTACACTGGAGTGATTTAAATAATGATAAAAGGCTCCAACTGCATTACTGCCTCCTCCGACACAGGCAATAACCATATCTGGAAAATCTCTACCTATTTGTTCGTTTAATTGGAATTTAATCTCCTTACTGATCACAGATTGAAACCTAGCCACTAAATCTGGGTATGGATGAGGCCCCACTACCGACCCAATAATGTAATGGGTATCTGTCGGGTTATTAATCCAATGCCTCATTGCTTCATTGGTGGCATCTTTAAGAGTTTTGCTACCCGATTCAGCTGAACGAATATCAGCACCTAAAATCTTCATTCTTTCTACATTGGGTCGTTGTCTCAGCATATCTACAGCACCCATATAAATAATACATTCCATACCCATCAAAGCACAAACAGTCGCAGTCGCTACCCCATGCTGCCCTGCTCCAGTTTCAGCTATTATTTTTTTTTTATGCAATGCCTTAGCCAATAAAATTTGACCAATCGTATTATTAATCTTATGTGCTCCTGTATGACATAAATCTTCTCTCTTTAGGAATATTTGTGCTTGATACTTTTCAGACATACGCTCTGCCAAATATAACGGAGTAGGTCTTCCAACATAATCTCGCAAGAGGTAATCAAATTCTTTTTTAAAACTTGACTTACTCATTATTTCTAGGTAATTTTCTTGAAGTTCCAATATATTTGGCAAAAGCATTTCAGGCACATATGCACCACCATACTTACCATAATATCCACTACTATTTACTTTATATTTTTCTTGACTTGTCATAATATTTTTTTTAATTCTCTCAATAATTCAATGTTTTTCATTCCCGGATAATCTTCAAACTTACTGTTCACATCAATGCCTATAAATCCTGGATGATTGATAGAATTCAGCTTTTTTAAACTTTCTAATGAAAGGCCTCCACTAAGCCAAAAAGGCTTTGAACTGGGACTATCATTTAAAATTTTCCATTGAAACTTCTTACCCGATCCACCGTATTCATCCGATAACGTGTCGTACAAGAAATAATCTGCATTCTGCTCAAAGGCTAACAATTGATCTACATGTAATTGATGTTTAATTCTAAATACCTTAATTACTTTCACCCCCAAATTTTTGACCTCCGCAAGGTACGAAATTGACTCATCTCCGTGTAACTGCACATAATCTAAACCAAATGTTTTCACCTTTGCTTTCAATGAATTTAATGGTTCATTGACAAATACCCCAACCTTTTGAGTACTCTGGAAATTAATTCCTTCTAATGTGAGGGTCTCCACGAACCTTTTTGATTTGGAATAGAATATAAATCCCATTAAATCGGGTTTTAAGGCTAATACAGATTGAATATTGGTTACTTCGCACATGCCACATACTTTAAGTTTCATCCGTCAATGATTTTATATTTTCAACAAATTCAGAGCAGTGTTTGCCGGGATTCTGGGTCTTCATAAAACATTCCCCAATCAAAAATCCTTCATACCCAAAACCAATCAAATCAACAACTATCTGTGGCTCATCTATTCCACTTTCTGAAACCTTGACAAAATCATTCGGTATTTGGGGTGCTAATAACTTAGATACACCTACTGAAGTCTTAAAGGTAGTTAAATCTCTGTTGTTAACACCCAACAAATCAATATAAGGATTTAAACTATTGTCCAGCTCAGTTTGATTGTGTACCTCTAATAAAACTTCTAAACCCAAGCTTTTCGCCAAAGTCCCCAAGGCAGTAAGTTCTCTTTTTGTTAAAGCTCCAGCGATCAATAAAATCACATCGGCTCCCTTAGCTTTAGCCTCTATAATTTGATATTCATCTATGATAAAATCTTTACGAAGTATAGGACAGTTTTCATGCTTCCTTACCGTTTGCAAATCCTCAAGAGAGCCACCAAAATAATTTTCATCAGTTAAAATGGAAACTCCCGAGACTCCTGCTTTAACATAATCACGGGTCACCTCTTCAATAGATGACCAATCATTAATTATCCCTTTAGATGGACTTTTTCGTTTAAACTCTGATATTATACCAATTGATTCAGGTTGTCGAATCTGGTTTGCCAAAGAAAAGGTCTTTCTAGAAAAATAAGGTTGCATTTCAAGTGTAACAATAGGTTGGACAATTTTCTTCGTGGCTACCTCTTGCTTTTTATTTTCAATGATCTTATCCAAAATACTCATCTCTCAATTATTAATCTCCAAAAATTTACTAAATGCCTGATTGGCTTTACCAGATACCAAAGATACTCGAGCTTCCTCTAACCCAGTATTAAAAGGCAACCCATTGATAGTGGAAATTGCTAATCCTGCATTAGCGATGACAACATTATTTTGCGCGGTAGTCCCTTTACTACCAAGAATTTTTTCAAATAACTTTGCTGACGATTTGATATCTTTTCCTCCTACCAAATCAGCAGCTTCTAAATAAGATAACCCAAGTAAATTCGGTGTGCCTATTGCCTCTCCCTTATGGGAAATATACTTGAAATTTCCGGTTAAAGAAATCTCATCATAACCATCCAAGGAATGAACAATAAGAAATTTTTTCTCCGTATTCTGATATAAATAACCATATAAACGCGCTAATTGGAGGTTAAATACGCCTATCATCTGATTGGTGGGAGCAGCAGGATTAACCATAGGCCCTAGCATATTAAAAAATGTTTTTACTCCCAATTCTTTACGAATAGGTGCCACATTTTTCATTGCAGGGTGGAACATAGGTGCATGTAAAAATGCAATCTTACTTTGATCAAAACTTTTCATGATACGCCCCACATCATTAGAAAATTTACAACCTAAATATTCCAAAACGTTGGAAGATCCGCACACCGATGAAACACCATAATTTCCATGCTTGGCCACATGATATCCTGCTCCAGCAACTACAAATGAAGCCAAGGTGGAAATATTGAAAGTATCCTTTCCATCTCCTCCCGTACCGCAAAGATCAATGGCATTATATCCTTCAGCAGGGATTTTTACACAAAGTTCAAGCATTGCATCTCGAAAACCGGAAAGCTCATCTACAGTTATATTTCGCATCATAAAAACCGTCATAAATGCTGCCATTTGACTTGAATTGTAATATCCTGAGGCAAGATTTATTAAGATTTCTCGGGCCTCTCCTTTTTCAAGTGATTGGTAGTTAAATAACTTATTAAGAATGTTTTTCATTTTCCTGAATGTTCTAACCAGTTAATAATCATTTTTTTCCCATGTGAAGACATAACAGACTCAGGATGAAATTGAAGTCCGCGAACATTGTAGTGCTTGTGTTTAATCGACATCACACATTGGTCTGAATCTTCTGAAGTAACGATGAGATCCTGAGGAAAATTTTTATTAGAAATAGCCCATGAATGATATCTGCAAGCCTTGAAAGAATCTGGAACAGACTGGAATATTGAGTCTGGCTTTTTTAAAAAGACATCAGTAACTACCCCGTGATAAACTTCATCCAAATTATACAATTTTGCACCGTAAGCCTCTCCAATAGCTTGATGACCCAAGCATACGCCTAAAATGCTCTTGGTAGCCCCATATTTCCTAATAATTTCACCCATTATTCCTGCTTCTTTCGGAATTCCTGGACCAGGAGAGAGTAAGATACAATCATATTCCCCGACCTCGTCAATAGAAATTTTGTCATTTCTAAAAATTGCTATATCCTTTTTTAACCCTAGCGTTTTTAGAATATGAACTAGATTGTATGTAAAGCTATCGTAGTTATCTAACACTAATATTTTCATTTTCGCCTTGAATTCAATTTTGCCATCTCCATTGCCTTTTCAAGAGCTGCCAACTTATTATAAACTTCTTGCACCTCATTTTCTGGAACAGATTTAGAAACAATACCCGCACCCGCTCTGAAAATCAGTTTTCTTCTTTGACTTAAAAAAGTACGAATCATGATGGCATGATTAAAACCTCCTTGAAAATCCATAAAACCAATAGCACCACCATAATATCCTCGTGCACTTTTTTCGTATATCCCTATCAACTCCATTGCTCGATGTTTTGGTGCCCCAGATAGGGTTCCTGCCGGAAAAGTACTTGCAACAACATCTAAAGAATCTGAGGCTTTATTCAACTTTCCCGTCACCTTACTAACGAGGTGAATAACATGAGAATAATACTGAACTTCTTTATAAGTCTCAACGGTGACATCAGAGGTGAACTTACTCAGGTCATTACGAGCTAAATCTACCAGCATTATGTGTTCAGAATTTTCTTTTGGATCTTCTAAAAGCTTTCTCGCCAAATCAGCATCAGCTTCATCATCTCCTGTCCTTCGAAAAGTACCTGCAATAGGATAAATAATCGCTTTTTCAGGGTTAATAATTATCTGTGCTTCTGGTGATGACCCAAAAATTTTATATGCCCCGAAATCAAAATAAAATAAATATGGAGATGGATTGATTGACCTTAATGCCCTGTAGACTTGAAATTCATCACCCTTAAACAATGACTCAAATTGTCGTGAAAAGACAACCTGAAACACATTGCCCAATTTACAATGATCGATACCTTTTTTAACCATTTCTAAAAACTCATCATCTGTATGGTTAGAAGTTATCTCACCCTCCATGTCGAACGTATACGAAGGAGTTGTTTGCTTGTGTAAGCATTCTATAATCCTTTGAATATCATTATTGGACCCATTTAAGTAAGTTTTTACTACGTGACATTGATTTTTAAATTGATCAAAAATAATCAGGTACTTATATAACGAATACCTGATCTCTGGTATCTCTTGCAGAGTTGAAGTTGACTCTCGTATTTTAACTTCTTCGAAATGCACCACAGCATCATAATTTATATAACCAAAGAGACCAGTTTCGATGTATTTTGCCTTTGTCTTTTTATATTCAAATGAAGATTTAAATTTTTTAAGTGCCTTCAAGGGATCGCTCGTGAACTCCTCATTTGAACCATCAGGATAGGCACACCTCGAGATTCCTTGATGGGTCTCAAAAGTAGCTATTGGATCGCAGCAAATATAAGAATAGCTATCCTCTTCGCCATGATAATCAGAACTCTCAAGTAAGAGCACGTTTGCAAATTGATCTCGGAGCTTCAAATAAGCAGAGACTGGAGTAATAATATCTGCTAAAAAGCTCGATTCAGTAATTTTTAAAGGATATTTTTTCATAATTATTAAGTCAAAAAAAAGCCTGCTGTGAACAGCAGGCTCTATGTTTTTTTACAAAAGGGTTCGCTCACAAATTAAATCTTTGTTTACCAAGCCATCTCCAATAAGTTTTTTCTAAATTCATTCAGAGGCTAAGAAAGTGTAATAATTGCAAAGAAACAAATTGATGTTATTTTTTTTATCATTATTCATGTTATATCTGAATTAGTAATTGGATTATAATTATGCCCTTTTAAGCGGTTATTTTTTCCTTTCATTCGATTATACTCATAAATTCAAGTCATGTAAATTATTAGCTATTTTCTCACACAATTAATAAAACTAGATTTAAAAATTAGAGATCATTGAAAAGATAGGTTTGGAATGCAGAATCAATATTATCCATGTAAAAGCTCTAATATCTTCTCAAAGTGGATTGAAAACTCATATTTTTTTAACAAAAGAAATATTTTGAGAATATCTGATGTCACATACTAAACTCATAAAAATTGACGGAAAAATTATCAAAAATTTAATTTTAAAAAATCTGACTAAAATTACGATTTTAAATCTATTTGATCTTGCACACTTGGCCTAAATATGCATTATAACGGAATTGGTAACGATTAGGGATATTTGAAGGTGTTATAAATAAGTAGTACACTGAGTCAATTCAATGCACCCTGACCTTTCATAGACCATCTAACCAAAAATTCTTGGTTAATGGTATCAGCTAATTATAACTACTAATAGTTTGATTATACTAACATTAAAAGCTACCTATGTATCAAAAATCTTACACATAATGCAATCTTATCGATTTAAATTATAGATATTGTTAAACTTAGGCGTTACTTTAAGAGTAGTTTAATATGGAATAATTAGCATTTTTTACTTTGTTTATTACTCTTCGGCTTATATAAATTGAAAAAAGATGTTAATATTTCACTCTACTTTAAAAGCGCTTCACCTAAAAAAAGAATTTAAAATGATGGATCTAAGATTCCTCAAATTGATTTTCAAGATAATGTCGCTCTAAATTCCGTCATTTTTTTTGTAAATTGATCAACGATGAGAAAAGTGAATGGGAAAGATTATCCACCAATAGTACTTATTACCTTTGATGATAAGGTGAGGGAAGATTCACAAGAATGTTTTATCAATTGTTCTGAAAATCGTAGTAAGTTCTTGTGCAGTCAATTACAAAGTTTTTGAACAATGATAATGAGAAAGATAGCTTTGGGCAAAACCTATAAAATCTATTTATTTTGAACTGATGGAACCTGTGAAAATACCAAGAAAATATATAACACGATTATACCCAGAATGGGATTCTTCTCTTTGGATAATTTTCTTTACATTATGTCTGACATTTAACGGTTGTACTAATGGAGATAAAAGTCTAGGTAAAACTCAAAGACCCAACGTAATTTTCATCATGTCTGATGATCACACGTCACAGGCTGTCAGTGCCTATGGTGGTAGACTTTCTAAAATTTCCCCTACATCAAACATTGACAGATTAGCCAATGAAGGAATGTTGTTTAAAAATTGCTTTGTAACCAACTCAATATGTACGCCCAGCCGGGCGGCTATTATGACGGGGAAATATGCACATAAAAATGGTGTTTATAAATTCACCGCTCTTGATCAAACACAACCTACTTTACCAAAGGCAATGCAGGCAGATGGATATCAGACTGCATTCGTAGGCAAATACCACCTTCATTCAAACCCGGTAGGATTGGATTACTTTTCCATCCTTCCAGGGCAAGGTGACTATCATAATCCTGAATTCATAGAAAAGGAAAATGAGCATCTAAGTGGTTGGGTGCAACAAGGAAAAAAAATACAATATAAAGGTCATTCTTCGGATATAATTGCAAACAAAGCTTTGAATTTTCTTAAAAATGAGACTTCTGATGATCAACCCTTTATGCTCTTTTGCCACTTCAAAGCTCCTCATGATACGTGGGATTATGCAGCGCGATACGAGAAATTCTTGGCTGATGTAGAAATACCCGAGCCAGATAATCTTTTTGATGACTATGAGGGTAGAAGTGATGCGCTTAAGACTCAACTCCAGTTTATAGGAAGTAAATGGGGAGATCATACAAATTTCGAAAAGCAAACAACTGACTTGGAGGGCAAAGCGAAACGCAAAAAACAATATCAATTGTATATGAAAAAGTACCTTCGATGTGTCAAAGGAGTTGACGATAATGTGGGTAGAATATTAGACTATTTGGATGAGTCAGGCTTGGCTGAAAATACGATTGTCATGTATACTGGAGATCAGGGGTTTTATTTAGGTGAGCACGGACTATATGACAAGCGTTTTATGTATGAAGAAGGTCTACGCATGCCATTTCTCATTAGGTGGCCAGGAGAGGTAGAGCAAGGATCAACAAGTGATGGCATGATATTAAATGTGGACTTTGCCCCGACAATACTGGAGGCAGCAGGTCTACCCACACTTGAAGGAACTCAAGGGAAGAGTTTTATGCATTTACTGAGCGGCAATATTCCAACAGACTGGCGAACCTCAATGTACTACAGATATTATTATTCTCATTTTGAAACTGAACCACATTTTGGAATCAGAACTTATGATCATAAACTTATTTATTTTGACAAAATTGATCAATGGGAATTTTATGACCTGAATAAGGATCGTGCAGAAATGTACAATCAGTATAATAACCCAGCTCATCAAACAATTATATCTGATTTAACCGAGGAATTGAGCCGCCTTCAAGTTGATTTAGAAGATGACCCTAAAGATGATGGTAGCAATCCAAATATTGGAGCACTTACTGCCAGACCTCTATTTCAAACTTCCAATGTTAGCCTAGGATTACAAAATATTTCTGTATTGATGAAATTCCGAACAAAAGTTGGAGGCACTCTTTTTTCAAAATGTCGGATTGGAGATATTCCCTGGTCTGTAGATTTTGAGCTGAGTGGAATTAAAACATTATTTTTGAGAGAAGGCAATTTGATTTTCAACGATGGCTGGGACGATGATACTGAGATGAGAATAGCCCAAAACATGGATGATGGTCAGTATCATACAATTGCCATGACTATTAATAACGGAGTTGTTAGTTTTTATGTTGATGGCAAACTAAAACTAGCAGTGACCAAATTACTTTCTGAAGACAACATTAAGCATACATTCAACATTGGGGCAGGCATAGATTTTACTGGTTATCAAGGATACAATTTTATTGGTGACATTTCGAGTTGTTTGGTCTATGATAAATCGTTAACCGAAAAAGAAGTCCGGGAATTTAATAAAGGTAGTATTTCTTCCGGTAAACAATTACTGAATTGGCAAAATTAGTCTAATAAATCATTTAAGAAAGCAGCAATTAATTTTAAAAATACAATTAAGATTATATCATTCTTGATTTTGTCTTCTCTAACCGACTAAAAGATTAGATGTAATCTAAAAAGAAAACTTATGAGGATAGGAGAAAAAAGAAGATATTAAAATCCGAAAAATTGATTGAAGAGGAGAATGCTTAAAGAATGTTACCTTCCTATAACTGTATTTTATTTTACTGTAAAACCACTATTATTACGTACTAAAATTATTTTTTCAATTTTTTTGTTAGTGGTATCAAATAGCTTAAGCTTAATCCGGTATCCCAATGATTACTCATGTCAGGTATATCTGTTGATCTGTCAACAGAAAACATGATATTACTAAATCCGTAAGTAATGTATGCATCTATAGAAAGTTTACCGAAACCCATATTTCTTTGGTATCCTAACCCACACTTACCTCCATAAGCAAATGACTTATCCCTTTCAGGATCAAAGGTCCAAAAATCAGTCTTTTCACTTTTGTCTTGAGGGTTTTCAGGTACATCGTACTGCAATAAAAAATCCACATAAATACCCAAGAGTAAATAGGCCTTATTTTTTTGAGATCCAACATAAAAGATAGATTCCAATGGAATATTCAAATAATCCATCTCTGTGCGAACCCTTTGGAGAGTATTTAGGGTATCCAAATATTCTTGATCCCAGCCCTTTTCGGTAAAATTTATACTTATTCTGAGACCCGTATTCAGACTTTCTCCATAAGTTTCCGAAAAATATTGAAACATCAAACCTCCATGAAACCCTTTGATAGGACGGGAAAGTAAATTGACCCTGTAAATAGTATGCTCAATGTATGAAGAGGACAAATGAGGCCCAACTATGGGCCCTATCGACCAATTCCCTTGACCATTACTCCTCTCATTGATAAAAAAAATTAAAACACAAATCAAAAAATACCTCATAGTTTGTTTCGATTATCTCTCATTTTATACTATTGACCTTTCTGAAATCAAATAAAATAAGAGAAAACGATTCAATGATAGTGATTTTATCCTGAACACCACTTTGATATTCGTAATAATATATTTATTTGGAAGTTAGAGTTTAAATGAAAGACAAACTTAATTGATAAATTATTTCGCATTAAATTTGCTTTGGCAAACGAATACGACCAGCTCCTGTTGAATCCCCCAGGTCCGGAAGGAAGCAAGGGTAAATGGTTGAAGCGGTGCGATTTTCGTTTGCTTTTATATAAAAATTAAAAAATTCCTTATGAAATTTTTTGTTGATACGGCCAATCTCTCAGAAATAAAAGAAGCCTATGATCTTGGTGTCCTTGACGGTGTAACTACTAATCCATCACTAATGGCAAAAGAAGGTATTACAGGTTCTGAAAACATCTTGAAACATTACAAAACTATCTGTGATATCGTTGACGACAACGTCAGTGCAGAAGTCATCTCTACTAGTTATAATGAAATAGTGAAAGAAGGTAAATCTTTGGCTAAAATAGATGATAAAATAGTAGTTAAAGTACCAATGATCAAAGAGGGAATTAAGGCCATAAAAGCATTATCGGTAGAGGGGATTAGAACAAACTGCACACTCATCTTTAATGCTGGACAGGCCATTTTAGCTGCAAAAGCAGGCGCTTCCTATGTTTCTCCATTCATTGGCAGATTAGATGATATTGGATTTGATGGTATGCAATTGATAGAGCAAATTGTCCATATTTATGATAATTTCGGATTCGAAACTGAAGTCCTTGCTGCATCTGTTCGCCACAATTTGCATCTTCTCCAATGTGCTGAAATAGGTGCTGATGTAGTAACATGTCCCCTTCAGGTCATCAAGGGTCTTCTTAAGCATCCCCTTACCGAAAGTGGCTTGGAAAAATTCCTTGCAGATTATAACAAAGGTAACTAAAGAAAATTTTTTCAACATCGAGTATGTATATTATCAAAGTTCGCGGAAAAGCTAAAATCCCCGATTATATTCAATTAAGAAATGACAAGTTTGTATTAATTGCTTATTTCCGAGCAGATAGACCTCTTAAAAAATTGGAAAGATTGGGACTTGAGGGGAAAGAAGAAAAACTGAAATTATTAATTGAGAAAATACCTTTTGGCCGATTAGAGCCTTTTGATTTATAAATATCAATGGATCAAGAATATATAATTGAAGTTAAAGAAACTACCATATTTCAGGATGGACAGACTGTACTTGACCATGTTAATTTTAATATTTGCCAAGAAGAATTTGTTTACTTGATTGGCAAAACAGGAAGTGGAAAATCCTCATTATTGAAAACTTTATATGCAGACTTGCCTTTGGAAATAGGTAATATTCAAATGGTCGGCTATCATCTTCCCAAAATGGGAGAAAGAGAAATCCCGTTCATGAGAAGAAAAATAGGAATTATTTTTCAAGATTTTGAACTCTTCTATGATCGGACCATCTCAGAAAATTTAGAATTCATCATGCGTTCCACAGGCTGGAGAGACAAAGCCAAAATAAAAGTGAGGATGGCAGAAGTACTAATGAGGGTTGGTCTCGGTGGTGTGAATAATAAAATGCCACATCAGCTTTCAGGTGGAGAACAGCAGCGAGTTGTTATTGCAAGAGCCCTGATCAACGAACCTAAAATATTGATTGCTGACGAGCCTACTGGGAATTTGGACCCCTCAGTAAGCGAAGATATATTTAAATTATTTCTAGAAATTAACAAATACGGTACCGCTATTTTAATGGCTACCCACAATCATTTTTTCATTCAAAAATATCCAGCGAGAATTTTGAAATGTACAGATAGAAAAGTACTTGATTCTAACAAAGTAAGTTTCAACCTCTCCTAAATCTAACTATAAAGGAGAAACAGATAATCTTTTTCAATTAACACTTATTTAATTTCATCTAATTCTTAATTAGCAGGTATAAGGTTTTCAAAATAATTGTCAAATACCCTTTTTATTCCCTATCAAATTCTCGATATTGGCGATAATAAAATTTCACCTTTTTTTAAATAAATGCGTAAATGCTTTTTCAGCATCTATTTTTGTTTTTTTCAACATCTGATTATTGCTCAACAATCAGATAGTTTAACAAAAAGTAAATCCCAAAATCTAATTCATTTTTTAGAAAATAAATATATTGGCTGGACCACTTTTGCTGGTTTTGATATGGCTCCGGCAATAGATCATCATCAGAAGCAAATGCGCATTGATGTAGCCTTAACTTATCAGATATTATCTCTCGGAATGACTTATAATTCTCTTTTAGATGAACTTAAACAATATGTAATATTTCCAAACGTGCATCGATTAAATGCAAAACAGGGAGGTGTTATTATGGGGATTCGTGCCTTTCATTCTAAATGGATCAACTGCTATTTCAAAACAGCTTTCCACTGGGGTCAAATGACTTGGGAAGATCCTTCAACCAAAGAATATACTTTTTCAAGTAAATCTGAATGTTTGAAACCAGAATTTGAGATCACTATTACTCCCAAATTCTGGCTTCAACTATCTGCAAAACTAGGATACCAAAAAATTGTAAACCTAAATTTACCTTTAGTATATTCCAATGACTTTTCAGGTCTTTTTTATAGTTACGGCTTAGTTATTAACTTAGGTAATGAAAAATATTAAGCCCCTTTTTCTGTCCATATTGCTGGTCGCATGTATATTTTCAAATGAAAATTTAGCGCCCGATCAAAAGATCTGGAATTATGGATTACCAAATCAATTTGGTCTTATCAATAAAGAATTTATAAATCTTGATGAAGCTATTCGAAACGATGAATTTAAAAATATAAATGCATTAATAATTGTAAAAAATGATCAACTCATTTTTGAAAATTACTATTTAGATCAGCAAAGAGAAGATCTCAATAACATCGATAATGCAACCAATATCTTGGCATCGATCGCCATTGGAATGGCGATCGATGATGGTTACTTAATTTCAATCGAAACTCCTATAGCGGATTTACTACCCGAATATGAAGATGAACTATCTACAGATTCACTAAAAAAAAACATTACCATCGAACAGCTTCTCACCCATCGCAGTGGTTTATCTTGGGACGAAATTGTCTCAGAAGATGATTTAAATGGGATGATGGGGACCCATGATTGGGTTAAATATATCCTTGAAAAACCTTTAGATGCTGTTCCCGGTACACGATATAATTTGAATTCAGGAGTTGGAATGATACTATCAAAAATCATTCAAAACTTGACTAATGAAAGTCTTTCTTCATATCTGGACCGAAGACTTTTCAAAACCTTAGAAATAAATAATTGGATTTGGACTACTGATCCATCGGGCACCACAAACGCAACCAACGGTCTACATCTTACGCAACTTGATTTCACAAAAATTGGTTATCTTATGATCAAAAATGGATTTTGGAAAGATCAAGTAATTCTATCTGATGATTGGATTTATGAATCTACTAACCCTCAACATCAACCGAGTTATTCTTTCAGTTTAGGTTATCTCTGGTTTCAATTTATCGAGGACCAAGATAATAGGCCCTTTAACAGAAAACGCACTTTTTATATCCCCGGTGCCACAGGTTATCACCTTTACATAAACCCTGAAGAAAACCTTATAGTGAGTATAGGTGCAAAAAATTATTTTTATGGGATTTATGGGCCCTCATATTATTTATATATAAGTATAATGGATCTACATCGAGATACATCATAAAAATAAAATACAACTAATTGAGTCGCATAACGATACAATGACTTACTATCATGACTACTAATTTAATAATTCCAACTGTTTGAAGCTATTGTGTGTTTTTAAAGTAGTGACGACAATAATTAAAAAACTATTGTACAATATCGTCTTAATCAACACTCTAAAAATTTAATCTTATGGTTCGAAATAAGGTATCCAAGGGACTCAAAAAGTTATTATCGAAGAACAAGTCTGATCACTTTTCTATTCACCCCGAACCCTTTGTTAATGACCCAAGTGAAAGGCTCCAGTACATGAAATTATTTAATAGGGCTATAGAAATTGACTCGCTCCAAGAGTTACACCCAATTAAATAACAATATATGGATTATTAATCCCATCATGATTGTTTCTATGCTTTGGAATTTCTCACTTCTTTTGGCGAACTACGACCTATAAAAAATATCCAAATTTTCTTATAAACTGTTCTTACCAAAACTAGGCATTAAGGTTAAAATCAGTTTTAAAAAGGTTTATAACAAGTCAGGCTAAAAGATTTTTCAGCAAACTAAAAAGCTAAGTACCTAAGCTTATCACAATATAAAACAATAAATATTTATTATTGTGGTAGGTTTTGATAGATGAGTTCATAATTTTCAATAAAATCAAGAACCTGTTCAACATCTATCTTTTTTGCTATTATTTTCCTTTCCTGATCTACCACATAGAGCTGAGGTGTTGTTCTTACATTATATTCCATTCTAAAATTATTTTTATAAGATGGGTCCCCGAGATTCAACCAATCTAACTTCTGTTCAATTATAAACTTTTTCCATTTATCTGTATCTGTAATGGTACAAATGGCAATCACCTCTGCTCCTGCCTTCTTTAAATCAGGGTAGAGTTGCTTTAATATTGGAGTTTTCTTTTTACAATGACCACATTCTGGATCATAAAAAAAGTAAACTAAATACTTCTCCTTCAGTTGATCTAAAGAAAATGGCCGCATTGCTGTATCTAACAAATTCATTCTTGGTGCCATTTTCCCAATCAAATTAGGTCTAATAAATTTTAACTCTTCTGCTATTTCAGCCTTCTGATCTTCATCCATAAAATCAACTTTATCTGTCAAAAAATATTCATCAGATAAAAACACAGTGACTCCATCCATTCCCATTATTTTAGACTCTTGATATTTGGTGTACAAGGTCATCAACCAATACCTAAAGCCTTGAGGATGATCTTCAAATTTATCTAGCCAATTTTTAATCTGGATATTGACTGAATCTGCCTGTCGAATAACCAGATCATCAAAATATTTCATGACATACCCATGTAATACAGGAGTCCTCATCATACTGGGAGCATCGTCTAAAACATCAAAGTAATGATCTTTATAATATTTAAAAGATGCTGTTTTACGGACTTTTAGATCTTCAATATGCTCGAAGTCAGGAATAGTTATCCCTTCAACAATTTTTAAAAAAGAAATGAAAAATAAATCAGGATAGTCTGAAATTAATGATTCACGAAATTCCTTTGCACTGAGTCCGAGTCTCTCGAGATCTTTAATAATTGAAAGCGAGTCAGTGCCGGCTGAAGTAGTTAAGCGTTGTGATAATTCAGATTGTTGCTTTTGAACCTCCGCCATTTTATTTTGAAATTTTGCAAATAATTCATTGTCCTTTGATCCTGAAATTTTTATATCCTTGTATCCAAGTTCTGAATTAATCTTCATTTGAAAAAATTGGTCACTGATAATGAATTCAAAATAAAAGTTTGGGGAGTAAAGAAAATATACTCCTTTTTCTAAGGCATAATCCCCTTTTAACTGAAGCATATTATTAACAATTTTAACAGAATCAAGAATTAAACGCTGATTCCCAAAATGATATCCCACTACAGTCGAAGAGTCTTTAATTCCTACTATTTCAATACTAATTTCATGCCCTACACGCTGTTCCTTTTTTTGAGCACAACTATAAATAGCCCAAGAAATTAGCAATACAAACCCGTAAGATTTTAAAAAAATTCTTATCATTTTATTTCTAATATATTTTGACGCCTCAAAATTAAATGGTTTATTGTAGTAAACCTATAACTCATATTTAAGTTTTGAATAATTCAAAGAAAAAACTCCCTCACTTGATCATAAAACATCCACCTGTTAGAAATACCTCCACCCTTTTTGATCTAAACATTAATAATGTTAATAATATTTACGTTTTAATTTTTGAATGAAAGTTTAATTTGTAGTTTCCAAAGAACTAGTGATCTGAAGCAAGAGACTAGCCCTAAAGCACTTCTAGATTTACTACTATTTTACCATCACAATCAAATTGGCATCAATGTCACTAGAAATTTAATCAATAAATATTGTAACTATTCCTATAAATATCCTGAGAAAAGTGAAGTATTTTATCCGATCTTAGTTTAAATAGTTCAAATGAATCATTAACATATCCAAAAACGCAGAGACCCTTATGTAAAAAATAAGACATAGCTGGAGTAATAATTGTCATACCTACCTACCTTATAATATAGTTGTGTTTATCATTTGCTAATGGCTTTTAACGTTTAAATTGCCTGATTTTTTGAAGCAACTTTCATGGCTAGAGCAATTCCTAGCATTTTCGCTAAACTTATCGAAAAGTTCAACGATAATGTATGCATATACGAATAAACTATTATCACCATCCCAAAAATAGATTTGAAGTAATTTTCGAATTTATTTTGCGCATTTTATGTATTCATTGTTCAAAGGATCATTTAGACAAATTAAGAATTTGGGAAAATCCTCAAGAGAGCCTAAATAATAGGCATTGAGTGTAAAATTTGACCAACTTCGATCATTCACAGCATAATCTAACCAACAGGGCTAAAGAGAATTATCTATCAGACCTGTTTCATTTGTATAATTATTCAGTAAACCCATTAACCTGTAAGCATTTGGAATAAGTACCCTTACAATTGATGAGTCACTCGAATACAAAAAAAAATTTAAAACTACTTACCCACAAACAATAAGAGTCTAGAATTATCACATAGCCATCTAAATTAAGTGGAGCGAAAGATGGCATTATACCATTTGCCTACTGCTCGTCAGCAACTTGTAAAAGGTTTCTTCTCAGAAGAAGATAATCACCAAAAAAAAAATTAATTATTTCCTAAAGCAACTTAAAACCCTGTTTTGAATATTGACGACGCTCATGATAATTATTAGTATAACTATCTGTGGTACACAAATCAATTGTTTTGGTAGATACTTTCATATTCCAAGGGCTATCAATCGATTTTATCTGACCTTTAGTTTTAAACAGATATGATATTTGATGTTTTCCGACGCCAAATATTTTAATTGGTTAAGATATAATTTCTAATACTATTCCTAAATATCTTGTGGTTTCCGATAGGTTGCTTCCCAAAAAACACGTTCTCCAGCTAAAATAATTTCATCTTTAAATTCCGAATAAACGATATGATATTTAAACTCATTATTTAAAAAGTACAGTGCACTCCAAATCTCAACTTTTAATCTAGTAGGTCCAATGATATCTAGTCGTTCCGATCCATTTAATACTTCACAATAATAAAAAAAGAATATCCTTTTCCCAGATCTATCAGTAGGAGGAATTATTATGGTCTTTTTTCTACCTCTGTAATCAGAAATAGTTTAGAAATATTTCTAGATATTCATTATAATTTTAATAGATTTTGATAATCCGTTTTACTCCCAAAGCTTTTGACCTAACCTTTAAACCCCTTGAATATACCTATTAACTGACCGAGATTTTATAAAAAAAATTCTAGTAATCCTTTATCGATAGCTATCCAATATTTGGAAAATCAATTAATTTCAATGCAAAGAAAAAGTAGATGACTAACTAGTACTTTGCTGATTTTATATTTCTACTAATAATGAAAAAAAGTATATCCAGGAAAAAGAATTTTTGGATCCAATTTTAAATTATTTATACATTTCCTCAAGATCATTTTCAAAAAGAGTACAATTATTTTTCCTAAAGTCTCTAAAATCAGATGCTGCTGGGTGCTCATCAAAAGGAATAAAATAATTTGTGCTGTCTTTATTTGGACCAAACATCACCCAACTTAGGGCCCCATGATCCAAGGCTTCAAAACCGTTCAGCAGGGTTTTAGAAAACCAGAGGGAATCGGTAAGTCCATTTTGGCCTGTCTCTGTAATTGCAGCTAATTTATTTTTTTTATATGCTAATTTGTCAATAAACTTTAAGTCATTAATGAAATTAAGCGACGTAATGTGACGTTCTTCTTCATCTTCTTCATGTACGCTATAACTTACCAAGCCAAAAACATCTACATAATCATCTCCAGGATAACCGAAAAAATACTCTTTATTCATATTCGATTCTTCCATAACAGATCGATCTGGTGAGTACGCATAAATTATATTATGAACCTTCTTTACATCTTTAAGATAGTCAACGGTAAATTTCCATAATGAAATTAAAGATGCCTCAGTTCCACTTCCCCACCAAACCTCCTTAACATTATGCCTATCAAAAAGCGTTAATATGACTGGCATGTTTAACTGTGAAAGAAACAGCGCTAATTGGTTCAAGAGGGTTAAGTATTCCTGATGCAAAGAAGCTCCTGGTAACACATTAGCTACTTGCCATCGGGAAATGTAGGGAATTTTTCGATTCTCTAGGTAAGTCGGGCGCCAAGACAACGAATTGATGCCACCTCTCGAATATACATCCCGCATCCATGTTTTCATTTGGTCATAGTTGACGGAATCATTATTATATTCATTCTCTAAAAAATCAATGGCCCATCCATGCAAAGCAGGATAAGATCCTACGGTTTCCCTAACATCTGATCTCCCTTTTTTCGCTCGCCATTTAACACCATAAGCCATATCATTTTGATGACCAATAAAAACTTTCCTCCCATTATTTTTTAAGTTTTGGTATAAATTATTTGTTTTCTTTGATGCTTTCCCATCAATGAGAGTTTGAGAGAAAACCATCTGTATCAAAATGAGACTAAGACATAGAGTTGTCGTTTTATACATACTTACTCAAGATTAATATGAATAATCTACTGTAAACTTAAGAGTAAATCATTTAGGCGTATAGAAAATCTATTATTTTTGGCTATCACTCATAATGTTAGATGGCATCCGATTCGTTTTTAAACTTTAATTTTAGATAAAAGTTATTCAAAAAATACAAACCATATTACTCAGCATAGCATACTACAGTGTCTTCTTTCTGCTCTTAGCCACCTTTCACCTTATCCAATATTTTTGCTATTATTTATTAGGTTACAGAGCCCATAGACGGAGTGTCGTTTATCTAAATAGATTGCTAATGTTAATTCAAGGCCTACTATTTACTCGACATCAAATCACTGGTGAAGAGAAAATTCCCAAGGATCAACCCATTATTGTTGTTTCCAATCATCAAAATATGATGGATATACCACCTCTTATTTGGTATTTCAGACATCAACATGCCCAATTCATTTCGAAAAAAGAACTTGGCCGTGGTATCCCAAGCATTTCCTTTAACCTTCGAAAAGGAGGTTCTTTGCTGATAGACAGGAATTCTGGAAACACTGCTATCACCCAAATAACGCAATTTGGCAATCAAATCTACAAAAAAAAGTGTGCTATTATTATTTTCCCTGAGGGAACTAGGAGTAATAGTTCCAGCTTAGGTCCGTTCAAAATGGGTGGACTTAAAGCATTGATTAATGCAATGCCGGATGTCCTTATTGTGCCTTTTGTGGTACATAACAATTACCAGATTTTTGAAGATGGTACTTTCCCTCTAAAACTAAGAAATCATTTAAATTATAGCATCTTGGACCCATTTAATCCAAAGGACTTAGATGTAGATACCCTAAAAGTTAAACTTGAAGACCTTTTTCTCAACGAATTGAATAAATTTACTCAATCATCCCACTGACTTCCTTATTATCAATTTTGATTGTTAAAGTGAAAATGACTTTATCCAAAATTCTCTTTAAAGACTTCACATGATCCTTTCAAATCTGTATTTGAAATTAAATTATAAAACGGAATCATAATTATCTCACATAAACTTTTTTTTCTTTCACTTTTTTAATGGTTCCCATGGCTGAAAGAACTAATCCCACCGTTTTAACTAACTTTAAAAAATCAGTTACACCCTCGGATGCGACGGCAACCAAAAGTCCTCCACTGGTCTGGGGATCGGCTAATATAAGTTTTTGGTTTTTGTTTTTTAAATTAACTTTCTCACTATAACTCTCCCAATTCCTTAATGTTCCTGCGGGACAACATCGTTGATCAATGTAAGATTGCAAATTTGGTAATTTAGGGATGGCGTCAAAATAAATTTCCGCACTGGTTCCAGAGGCCTCACACATCTCAATTAAATGACCCAATAAACCAAATCCCGTAACATCGGTCATTGCATGAACACCATCTAATGTGGACAATAAAGTTCCAACATCATTGAGTTGAATCATTGATTCCATTGCCAATGCCGCGCTATCTTCTTTCAATAGACCTTTTTTAATAGCAGTAGTAATGATACCGACTCCTAAAGGCTTAGTCAAAAAGAGTATATCTCCAGGTCTTGCACCTTTGTTCTTTTTTAAATTTTTAACAACTACTGTACCCGTCACGGCCAAACCAAAAATAGGCTCAGGACTGTCGATACTATGTCCCCCTGCCAAGGGAATATTAGCTTGCTTACATACAAATCGTGCCCCTTCAATTACTTGGTTTGCAACAGAGGCAGGTATATCATTGATGGGCCATCCTAAAATAGCTATGGCCATAAATGGGCTGCCTCCCATGGCATAAATATCGCTTATTGCATTTGCAGCAGCAATTCTTCCAAAATCATAGGAATCATCTACGATAGGCGTAAAAAAGTCAGTGGTACTGATAACTGCCGTCCCATTACCTGTATCAAATACAGCAGCATCATCCCTATCTTGATTTCCGACTAACAAGTTAGGAAAAGAGTGCTCTTTTTTGTGACCTAAAATATTATCCAATACTTGTGGCGCAATTTTACATCCACACCCGGCTGCATGACTGTATTTTGTTAATTTATAATCCATTTTTTATTGCAATAAATATCAATTTTTGAGCAACTTGTTTATCTGTCATTTTTGCCGTATTGATGGAAGTTGCCATCGTAAAGCCGTTGTTCATAGTAGATCTGCTGTAAGCCTTATCATAATAACTTAACGCAATTGTACAAGCCCTCTCAGCATCACCAACTTCGATCGCCTCCAAGGCCTCTTTAAGATGTTGTCCACCTAATCTTTTCTCAATTTTTTTAAAGGCATTAATTAAATCTCTCTTTTGAAATCGTCCATAATCATTCACAAGGCGATTGATCCGCTGTTTTAAAGTACGTTCTATGACAAAAATAGGTGAGTCACGAAATGTTTTGAATACTTCATGTGGAATAAAAGCATGTCCGATAGATTGACTCTCACTTTCAATCCAAATCCGTTTTTTTAGATCAAAAGCAGAAAAACATTCATAAAGATTATTTTCAAACTGCTCTTGAGTTGGCTGCTGTTCTTGTCCCAACATCCCAAAAACTGAGCCTTTGTGATTCGCCAAGCCCTCCAAGTCTATAACTTGTTCTTGGAGATCAATGAGTTCATGCAAGATAACCGTTTTACCACTGCCCGTTTTACCGCCCACCAATATCAAATGCGCAACTTTATCCAAAAGTACTTCTCGTAAATAAGTTCGATACGCTTTATATCCACCTTCCAATATTTGATATGAAAAGCCTGCAGCTTCAAGTAAAGCAGCCATACTTTGACTTCTTAATCCTCCTCGCCAGCAATGAATTAGTATATTTTTATAAGGGGCTAATCGTTTCGCTTCCTCGACAAAAAATCTTAATTTAGGAGCTATAAAATCCAAACCTTTAAGGAATGCGACTTCCCTACTCTTTCGCTTAAATAAGGTTCCCACCCTTACTCTTTCCTCATCAGAAAAGAGAGGCAGATTGAAAGCTCCTGGAATTTGTCCCTTATTAAATTCTCCAGGTGAGCGTACATCTAAAATAACTCGGTCTTTACGGACCTCCCAAAGTTCAACAACCTTAATTTTGTTCATAGTAGCAAAGGTAGAATTCTAAAAAATAAGGTAAAAAGAGATTAAAGAAAATTATCAACTATACGATATACAGCTATAACGGCCAGCTCTCCATGTTTTCCTTTCATAGAATTACCATGCTCCATCCCTAGAATCCCCTGGTGTTCTTTTTTATGAATATGTTTAAAAATGTTATTATATTTTAATGCTCCCGAGGTTGGTTCTTTACGGAAGAGGTTATCTCCAAGCTGAAAGTAAGCTAAGAAGTAATTTATATACGTACACAGAGTTAACAAAATGTCCTCCGTAAAGTGAGTAATTAAGCTCATTTGAATATATCTAGTTTTAATTAAAAATAAGTAAACTATTGGACTCTTTCTGTATGACTTGTGCGTAAAAAAAATTAATTTAGTAAGTAATTGTACTATTTTTATAAAGTATGAAATTCATCAAGCTTTCAATCTTTTTAATTGCCTTTTCATGCTGTGAGGTAGGATCTGTATTTGGTCCTAAAATTCCCAAAATTGAAATTGATAGAAAGGACTCTAGCTTAAGTTGGGATAAAAAGGGTAAACGACGTTATAAAGGCAAATTATTTTCAGGTTATGTCGTTCAGAAAAATAAAAAAAAGATGCTTTTAAGTAAAAATCCCTTCTATTTAGGCCTAAAAGAAGGTAATATGATGGGTTATTATGATAATGGTACAAAAAGACATCAAAGGCCCTATCTTAATGGTAAAAAGAATGGAACACATTTAGGTTGGTATTCCAATGGCGCACTCAAATTTGAATATCATTTCGAAAATGGAAAGAACGTGGGTAACCATAAAGAATGGTATTCAGATGGATCTCCCATGCAAGATCGCAACTATGTTAATGGCCGGGCCATGGGTGCCCAAAAAGTTTGGCGTAAAGATGGTAAGATAAGAGCTAATTTTGTTATCCGTGAAAATGGTAAAAAGTATGGATTAATGGGCATGAAAAGATGCACTAAGATTGATGCAAAAAAACAAATGTTAGACCCCTACAAGACCAATTAAATGAAAAATATATTTTGGTTCCTCATTTGTTTTTTTTCTATTACTTTTTGTAATCAAAAATCAGAAAATAGAAATCAAAAAATTCCAGAAATCGAACTCCCTTT
>CACLDR010000018.1 GCA_902605755.1 uncultured Marinoscillum sp.
TCTGAAGTAATTGAAATACTAGAAGCAGCCAAAGCACTATCAGGAAACGGGCAACCTATAATGATCCTAATGAAAACGCAAATGGGAAAAGGTGTGGACTTCATGGAGGGCTCACATAAATGGCATGGCATTCCTCCAGATGATGTACAACTCGAAACGGCATTAAATCAGCTCGAAGAAACACTAGGAGACTATTAATATGAAATATCAGTTTACTGAAAAAAAAGATACTAGATCTGGATTTGGTGATGGACTCACTGAAATTGGAAGAAGTAATCCAGAAGTGGTAGCACTTTGTGCAGACCTTGTTGGCTCTCTTAAAATGGGAAATTTCATAAAGGAAAATCCATCAAGGTTTTTCCAAATGGGTATTTCTGAGGCCAATATGATGGGCACGGCTGCAGGTTTGGCAACAGCAGGAAAAATACCATTTACCGGTACATTTGCTAACTTCTCTACTGGCCGGGTTTATGACCAACTACGTCAATCGATTGCATATTCAGAAAAGAATGTCAAAGTATGTGCTTCACACGCTGGACTTACTCTGGGTGAAGATGGTGCTACACATCAAATTTTGGAAGATGTGGGAATGATCAAAATGTTGCCAAATTTTACGATTGTGGTACCCTGTGATTATAATCAAACTAAAGCTGCAACTATAGCAATCGCTGATCACGAAGGACCAGTTTACTTAAGGTTCGGACGACCCAGTTGGCCTATTTTCACTAATTCGGATGAGAAATTTGAAATAGGTAAAGCGCAAAAAATGATATCAGGGACAGATGTTACGATTATGGCTTATGGTCATATGGTATGGAAATCTATCGAAGCTGAGGCCATCTTGCAAGCTGAGGGTATTTCTGTTGAAGTGATCAACATGCATACCATTAAACCATTAGATGAACGTGCTATTTTAAATGCGGTAAAGAAAACTGGCTGTATAGTTACTGCAGAAGAACATAACATTAATGGTGGATTAGGTGAATCTGTAGCGCGATTATTAGGCCAGAATGAACCTTGCCCTCAAGAATTTGTCGCAGTGAATGATTCTTTTGGTGAAAGTGGTACTCCAGACCAATTATTAGAGAAATATGGTTTAAGTACAGATAACATTGTTTTGGCAGCGAAAAGAGCTATTTCAAGAAAGTAATTATTTATTCAAATGAGATCATAACTAAAGCAATTTTGTCAAAATCATTAACCCAACGTCAATTTTTACAATTGATTGCGCAAACTTCAGATACACCCTTAATGGTTGATGTTGCACATGCTAAAAATTGCCATATTTTTGATACAAAGGGTAAAAAATATTTTGATCTTATTGCCGGAATAGGTGTTAGTAGTATAGGTCATCGTCATCCAAATGTGATAAAAGCTATCAAAGATCAAATAAATAAAAACCTTCATGTCATGGTTTTTGGCGAATTTGTTCAAACTCCTCAAGTACGATTAGCAGAGGCTCTATCCAAAACATTGCCTAATCAATTAGAATGTACTTATTTTGTAAATTCTGGAAGCGAAGCTACTGAAGGAGCACTGAAATTAGCAAAAAGATATACAAATCGCTTCAATATTATTTCATGTATAGATGGATATCATGGATCCAGTCATGGTGCGTTATCAGTTAGCGGCAACGAATCTCTTAAACAAAACTTCAGACCCCTTCTGCCAAATATTCAACATATACCATTTGGTGATGAAAACGCACTTAATTTGATAAATATGGAAACAGCCGCTGTTATCATAGAAACAGTGCAAGGCGAAGCAGGTGTTAGAACAGCCAAAAAAAAATACTTTCAAAAATTACGTGAGAAATGCAAAGCAAAAGGAGCACTACTTATATTAGATGAGATTCAGTGCGGATTTGGTAGAACCGGTAAACTTTGGGCATTTGAGCATTATAACATTCAGCCTGATATCCTTTTGGCTGCTAAAGGGATGGGAGGAGGAATGCCTATTGGCTGTTTTATAAGCTCTAAAGAAATTATGCATTCTTTAAGAGAAAATCCAGTTCTTGGCCATATTACTACTTTTGGTGGCCATCCTGTCAGCACTGCTGCCTCATTGGCCACGCTCGAAACTCTTCTTGAAGAAAATTTAATCGATCAAGTTGAAAAAAAGGCCTTGCTATTTAAATGTTTGTTGAAGCATCCCAGTATCATAGAAATTCGTAACAAAGGACTACTCATGGGAGTAGAATTCGAATCTTATGAATTCCTTAAAAAAATCATCGATAGATCCTTAGAGGTTGGGATTATTACCGACTGGTTTTTATTTTGTAATAACAGCATGAGGATTGCTCCACCTCTAACTATTTCAGAAATTGAGATTAGGGAAGTTTGCCATAAATTGTTAGAATCAATTGAATGGGCATCGAAAAAAAATTAATTAATCAGATTTTTTTATAAAAAAAGGAATGGGATCAACACATTCCTTATCTTCGGTAGACTTTATCAAAATTACGTGCCTGCGGATTTAACTGTCTTAATAATCACTGCAGCAATTTTATAGGGATCACCGTTGGAAGCAGGTCTTCTGTCTTCTAGCCAACCCTTCCAATTTTTCTCAACGGTCATTAAAGGAATTCTTATCGAGGCACCTCTATCTGATACACCGTAGCTAAAATCTGTAATAGCTGCCGTTTCGTGATCTCCCGTCAATCTTTTATCGTTATCTGCTCCGTATACTGCAATATGATCTGCAACAGTTGGCCTGAATGCCTCACATATTTTATCATAAGTGCCCTTATCTCCACAAGTTCTCAAAACATTATTTGAAAAATTAGCATGCATCCCAGAACCATTCCAATCTGTTGCGCCCAAAGGTTTTGGATGCCAGTTGATGGCAAGTCCATATTCTTCCCCTAACCGCTCAAGCAAATACCTTGCTATCCACATCTCGTCACCAGCTTGTTTTGCACCTTTAGCAAAAGTTTGATATTCCCACTGACCAGCGGCAACCTCGGCATTAATACCTTCAATATTGATACCCGTATCTATGCATAAATCAATATGTTTTTCCACCATTTCTCTACCAAAGGCGTTCGATCCACCAACTGAACAATAAAACTGTCCCTGGGGAGTTTGGTCTTTTGGAAATCCTAAAGGTAATTTTGATTCCGGATCCCATAGAAAGTATTCTTGCTCAAAACCAAACCAGAAATCATTATCATCATCATCTATTGTTGACCTTCCATTTGAAATATGAGGAGTACCATCAGCATTTAATACTTCAGTCATTACCAAAAATCCATTTTTTCTGGCTGGATCGGGATAGCAAGCAACTGGCTTGAGTAAACAATCTGATGAATTTCCATCCGCCTGTTGCGTAGAGCTACCATCAAATGACCACATAGGGCAGTCTTCCAATTTACCACCGAAGTCAGCCTCAATTTTTGTTTTACTTCTTAAATTCGCTGTAGGCGTATAGCCATCTAGCCAGATATACTCTAGTTTTGATTTTGTCATAATTCAGTTAAATTTTAAGGTAATTTTTAATATTTTTTTATTTTTTATTGAAATCAAGGCTCATTTCTTACCTTATACATCAGCAATTATAAAAAGTACTGATATAAAGGTAAAAAATAAACCTCAATTTGAAAGAACTATGAATTATGTATTATGGTTGGTATGTTCATAGTGTTGCTTTCAATTAATCTAAAAGGCATAAACTGCCGCAAGGACAAAAGAAGAAAGAGAAGATCCAGCTGCTCCATCGCTATCAGTGTAGCCGTCAAAGGATAAGGCATCTAATCTAATTTCAGGAATGATAGTCAAACTACCACTTGTATAAGGTGCCGAAAGAGTAGTAGCAAATACACTTTCTTCTTCTATACTACCTAAAATACCTCCAAGACCATCACTAAAATACTCACCTCTAACTCCTAAAGCAAATGCATCTGATACCGACAGTTGAAGATAGCCAGCAGCACCATAAAAATCAGCAGAATTATCTCCTGATTGAGAAGTGGCATTAACACCTAAATAGAAAGATTCACTTAGATTCCAACCTGTTGTTAGATCTATTTGAAAGAATTTATCACTTGCTAATACATTTAAGTAGGCGCTGCCCGAACCAGCAGAATAACCCAACTGCAGACCAGTAACATATTCATTAACAGGGTTAAAGTCGGTTGCGTCAGTTGGGTTCATGTAAGCAATGGCAAGACTAAAGCTCTCACCAAGTGCGAAATCCGCCTTAATTCCCGAATGAGAAAAAGGTCCATAAGAGAACATGTATGAGGTGGAATAATTAAAATTGGCAGTCGGCGAAATGACTTCATAACCTAAAAATGTATTGAAGTTACCTAAAGTAAGCTTAAAATTATCTGTTACATTAATGTAGGCATTTAATTGATTGACAATATTTAAGGCTGGATTTGATCCAAATACAGCTTCTGCACCTCTTGGTCCAAATACCAAGTCAGCTACAAAACCCACTTTATCACCGTCATATGACATAATAACATTAGCCATACCAAGTGAAAAACCTGGTAAATTAGCAAATGACGTTACCGGTGCAAGGGTTCCTCCATCAATTGGATCATTAGTTCCTCCGCTTAAATTTGTCCTAAAATAAGTATCAATGGACCCTGAGACAGTAAAAGCTGGCTCATCTTGTGCTACCGCTAAGGATGAAACGACCATCATCATGGCAATAAGTAGGCTTTTTATATTTAATTTAAAATTGTTCATTTTTTTTTATTGTTTATAAGTGATTTATTTTTAATTAATTGAAAATGAATAGGTTTTCTCAAAGTGATTTTCGTGATCAATTTGAGAAAACTTTTTTATTATTCTACTGTAATCGTATAACCTCTAATTCCATGCTCATGACTGTCAAGTCCCTCTTCTTCATGTTCTTTTGAAACTCTGATACCTGTCGTCATTTTTAGAATAGTGAATATGATAAAAGCTGCAGGAAAAGCGACTGCTCCTACGATTCCCACAGAAATCAACTGAGTTACAAATGAATGATCTGCGTTCGTTGAAAAAATTCCTACCGCCAATGTTCCCCATATACCACAGGTTAAATGAACTGAAACAGCACCTACGACATCATCTAACTTAAGCTTATCTAGGCCTATTGCTGAGAATACAACTAAAACACCCGCTACAAGTCCAACTATAATAGAAGCACCAGGGTTGATAACGTCCGCACCCGCCGTAATTCCTACGAGCCCTGCCAAAATACCATTTAGTACCATTCCCAAATCCATTCTGTTAAAAACAAAATAGCTAGTTACAAATCCGCCTACACCACCAGCACATGCAGCTAGGCACGTTGTTACTAAGACGAAAGATGTAAGCGCTGGGTCAGCTGAAAGAACAGAGCCACCATTAAATCCAAACCATCCCAACCAAAGTAGGAAGACACCAATTACAGCCAAAGGCACACTTGATCCTGGTTTATCAACTACTTTACCGTCGACGTATTTTCCTAGTCTGGGACCCAGTACGATGATACCCGCTAAAGCTCCCCATCCACCTACAGAATGGACGAGTGTTGAACCTGCAAAATCATAAAAACCCATCATATCAAGTGCTCCTCCACCCCATTTCCAGCTACCAATCAACGGGTAAACCATTCCAACGAAAACTATAGTAAAAATTAGATAAGATGATAATTTTATTCTCTCAGCGACAGCCCCTGACACAATTGTGGCTGCAGTAGCGGCAAACATTCCTTGGAAAAGAAAATCCGTCCAGTACGTATAACCAGCACTTGCATAACCTGCTGAGACATCTGCTTTTTCAGGAGAACCCCAGAACATAGACCAACCAGCAGAATCGAAAGCAAACCATCCTGAACTTCCGTCAGCAAAACCCGGGTACATTAAGAAAAAACCAAGACCTGCATATGTTAACAGACCTATAATTGGAGTAAGTGTATTTTTGAATAATATATTGACTGTATTCTTGGCTTGGCCGAACCCAGACTCAACACCTGCAAACCCCAAATGCATGATAAAAACCAAGGCAGTTGCCAGCATCATCCATACATTGTTTGCAGTAAGCAAATCCCCCTCAGCGGCTGCTGCGGTAATTGCTTCTGCTCCTCCACCATCCTGGAGTGCATCAAAAAAAGTTAATATTGGTGATTCATTTTTCATTATTCGTTATGTTTATAATTTACAAAAATTAAAGACTTTAGGTTATTTCAAGAGTCAATTTTATGTTTTTTAAATATTAAATTAAAAAACTAGGGTATTTTTTTACCCTATCATAGTAAAATTTACACATATTGTAAAAAAATAGGTTTATTTTAAAAAATAAATATTAATTAAGGAGGAAACATCAATAAAAAGCTAATTTTTTATAGTCAAAGTGTCAAAAAATTGCCTAATTCGAAGAATTTGGGTGTTAAAATATTTTCAATCTCAATTGGTAAGAGGATAAAATATCCAAAATTACATTTGACATTATTAAAAAAAGTAGTTCAATCACATTGAAATGATATACTTATCAAGTCTGATATTTTCATGCAATTATCTTGAAAAAGACTTTTCCTTAATAATAAGAATAACCATCTTAACGATAAATTATGAGTGGCCGTCATGAATCCAAAAAAAAATACTTATCTCAAATAACCAGCTTCTTATATTCTGCCTTTGGTTATTTCACTTGTTTTGATTCATTTAACTCCAAAGGCAGCAGAAAATGATCCATTATACAATGCTCAATCACGTGAGATAATTGCTATAAATCCTTACTTTTGGATTAATTATTCCCTTTTTGTAATTCCCACTAAGGTTGATTGAAAAATGTGTTAAAATAATCTTTCATTTCCAAAAACAAAAGATTTAATAAATCAAAGAAATTAAACCCTATTCGCTTCGAAAATTACGATGACCAAAAATTTGAAATAATCAAAAAAGCTAAATTGGAATTTTCGTGGCAAGATTATTTAGAATAAAATTTGATCCACTTTGTTCTTCTATACTGAAAAAAAATCCAGGTGAGCCTCAAAGTAAACTGATTGAAAAAACTTTAAGAAAATGCATTTATACCGGTGATATCAGCACCAAGAATAAGCAAATGAATATCATGGGTTCCTTCATATGTAACTACCGATTCTAAATTCATCATATGACGCATCATTGGAAAATCACCTGTAATTCCCATTCCTCCATGAATTTGCCGCGACTCACGAGCTACATTCAATGCTGTTTCAACACTATTCCTTTTAGCCATTGATATTTGAGGTGTTGTGGCTTTGCCCTGATCCATCAACAAACCTAGTTTCCAATTAAGCAATTGAGCTTTGGTAATCTCAGTCAGCATCTCAGCCAATTTCTTCTGAATTAATTGGAATGCCCCTATCGGCTTCCCGAATTGGATACGCTCCAGTGAATATCGGCGAGCTGCATCGTAACAATCCATAGCTGCACCGATTGCTCCCCAGGCTATTCCATACCGCGCACTATCAAGACATTTCATGGGTGCACCCAAACCGTCTTTCCCTTTTAATAAATTTTCCTTAGGTACTTTGACATCACTAAAAACAAGCTCTCCAGTGCAAGAGGCTCTCAAAGACCATTTACCATGAGTCTCTGGCGTGGTAAACCCTTCCATTCCTCTCTCAACGATTAAACCATGAATCCTACCCTTTTCATCCTTTGCCCAAACAACAGCAATATCTGAATATGGGGCATTGGAAATCCACATTTTTGCTCCATTTAACAAATAATGATCTCCCTTATCTTCAAATCTTGTCTCCATTTCTGACGGATTTGATCCATGGTTAGCTTCTGTCAAACCAAAACACCCCAACATTTTTCCAGAGGCTAATTTGGGTAAATACTTTTTTTTCTGTTCCTCAGAGCCGTAAGCATTAATAGGGTACATTACCAAAGAACCTTGAACTGATGCAGTAGACCGCATTCCCGAATCACCTCGTTCAATTTCTTGCATAATTAATCCGTAGGAAATGTAGTCTAGTCCACCTCCACCGTACCGCACCGGAACAGTAGGGCCAAATGCACCAATCTTTCCAAACTTTGATACAATCTCATTTGGAAAGTAGTTTTTCTGCGCCCAATCTTCAATGAAAGGCGTAATTTCCTTTTTGACAAAATCCCTAATTGAACT
This sequence comes from uncultured Marinoscillum sp., assembly GCA_902605755.1. Taxonomy (GTDB): domain Bacteria; phylum Bacteroidota; class Bacteroidia; order Cytophagales; family Cyclobacteriaceae; genus UBA4465. The sequence continues at coordinate 8,091 of CACLDR010000018.1, forward strand.
ACGAATCATTATATGTTCTTCAGTGAGCAGATCATCAAGTTGATAATAATCTGAAGACTCGAAGTGGTCTTGTTGATTATTTACGATTTGATGGTTCGAAGGAGATGAAATTTTTGACATTTGATTAACTTTGATTCAATAAAAATTAAAATTCAAATTTAATTTGTTACTCGTTCATTTAATCCTTATAATGGAAAAATATTTTGATTAAAATTTATTAGTCTAATCGTGGATAAATATTGTTATCTCCTCATTTTTTCTCTGCTTTGGATTCACATCTCTCAAGGACAATTATTACTTCAAACTAATTTTTTTGATAAAAAAAATCAAAAAATTGAAAGTATTATCAGTCTTTCCCCGAACGATTCAACATTGGAAGGACCTTATCTTACTTATTATCCAAATGGACATAAAAAAATCGAAGGATATTATCATTTAAACAAAGCTGACAGTCTTTGGATCTTCTATCACGATAATAATTATGTAAAATCAATCGGCCATTTTTTGAATAATAGGCAATTTGGTCTTTGGAAATATTATAATAACTTAGGAATTAAACAAAGAGAAATTACATTTAAAAACGGAAGAAAAAATGGTATTTACAAAGAATACTATGATGAAGAAAATTTAAAATTGTCAGGAGAATTATTGAATGATAAAAAAATAGGTCTTTGGAAAGAATACTATCAAAATGGGATAATAAAAAGTACAAAACTGATTCAAAATGATACTGCTGTAATACTACGATCATTCTTTCCCAGTGGCAATGTCAGTCTAAAAGGAACAAAAATTAACAACAAACGCTCGGGTAAATGGACTTATTTTCATGAAAATGGCGAAGTGGCCAGCGAAGGGTTTTATAAAAAAAATACAAAGGATGGTTCTTGGACATATTGGAATGAAAATGGAACAAAAAATGCTGAAGGCAATTATACTTTAGGAAAGAAGCAGGGCTATTGGTTTTTTTATGATAACAATGGAGCGCTAAGAACTTCAGGAGATTTCTCAAATGACCTTGGCGATATAAAAACATTTGACACGGCAGGTAATATCCAGGCAAGGGGAAAACTTTTAAACGGAGAAAAATTTGGTAATTGGATATATTTTAATCCTGATGGTAAAATCATTGGTAAAGCTATTTTTGAAAATGGACTAGGTAGATATCAAGGTTTCTATCTTGATGGTACTTTGCGAACATCTGGCACCATTGAAAATGAAAAGAAAATTGGCGAATGGATGATCTATGACAAGAACGGCAATTTGGAAGGTAAATATACTCCTATTTACGATCATTTGTATGATCATTCATTAAAGATCAAACCTCAAAAAGACCAGCGGCAACCTCTTAGTCCAAAGACATTAAAACAAAATCCTGACTTTTTATATAAACCTAATTTAAATAGATACTTCAATAAGCGTAAACATGAATACAATGGTTTAATTTTTTCCTCAGGACTTCTTAATCCTATGCTGAATCAAATATCTCTGGGTCTAGAATTGTATTGTCAAGAACGTTTGGGTCATGAAATAATCTACAGCTTTTATCGCGATCCCATCTTTAAAAAATTCAGGGATATAAATGATTACCAACCATATGAATATGGTCATGATATCACAATCAAGCAAAAGTTCTACCAAAGAGACAGTGATTTAGGTATGCCATATTTCGGTCATCAAATTTCGATGTCTCTGCGCAAACACGAATTAAATGGATTAGACAAAACAAAGTTACCTTTTCAAGCCCTGATTATACAATGCGAGGAACTCTCTATTGAATATGGTGTCTACATTGGATATAAATGGATGAAAAAATCAGATGGCAAGGGTTTTGTCCTAGATGCATTTTCTGGAATAAATCTAGGTATATCAAAATGGACTCCATTATATGAAGAAAATGCCTTATATGACACATATTTTAAGGATGTAAAGATGAGCGCATCTTTACTCTCTTTAAACTTTGGTGTTATGATTGGTTTCTCGACAAAAAAAATAAAATGATAACAAAAAAATACACTCTTATTTTGGGAGCTTCGCCAAATCCGAAAAGATATGGAAATATGGCTGCACTAAAACTTTACTATGCTGGCAAACCCTTTATTCCCGTTGGAATAAAGTCAGGTCAGATTGCTGGAAAAAATATAGAAGAGCTCAGTACTCTTAAAAAATATGATAACATAGATACGGTAACACTTTATCTTAGCCCAAAAAATCAAATACCCTATGAGGATTATATCATTTCTATTAAGCCGAGGAGAATAATTTTTAATCCTGGAACGGAAAATCCTAAGCTCATGAATCTTGCTCAAAATAAAGGCATCGAAGTCTTAAAAGCCTGCACTTTAGTAATGCTAGCTTCAAACACCTATGACTAATAAACTTAAAAAGCGAATTAATCGAAGCAGAACCATTATCTTACAATTTTTATGAGTAAATCTTTATTTTGATAATCAAAATTTTCTCATGATGTAAGACTATTTTTAGTTACTTTTGTTCAATGAACAAATAGATATGTCAGAAAATAAAAGATCCAATAAATCAGAATACTCAGCCAGTAATATTCAGGTATTAGAAGGTCTTGAGGCCGTTAGAAAACGACCGGCTATGTATATTGGTGATATTGGAATCAAAGGACTTCACCATCTCATATGGGAAGTGGTTGATAATTCTATTGATGAAGCTCTGGCTGGGCACTGCTCTGAGATTAATGTTGAGATCAATACCGATGATTCTATTACTGTTAGCGATAACGGCAGAGGCATACCTACCGATCTTCACAAAAAAGAAAAAAGATCTGCTCTTGAAGTCGTAATGACTGTTTTGCATGCTGGCGGTAAATTTGACAAAGATACCTATAAAGTCTCAGGTGGTCTTCATGGAGTTGGAGTATCCTGCGTTAACGCTCTTTCAAGTAAATTAATTGCTACCGTCTGCAGGAATGGAATTATTTATGAGCAAGAATACAACAGAGGAATACCTACATACTCTGTAAAAGAGATAGGTAGAACAGAAAGTAGTGGTACGATTATTAAATTTTATCCTGACCATGACATATTTACAACCACTGAATATAATTATGAAACCGTAGCAACAAGGTGTCGAGAGTTGTCTTTTTTAAATGCAGGAATTACGATCACTCTAATAGATCACAGAGAGCAGGAAGAAGATGGTTCAATAAAAGGCGAGACCTTTTTATCTACTGGCGGCCTAAAGGAATTTGTAGGATATTTAGATGTATCAAGAGAATCTCTGATACCGAAACCAATTTATATGGATGGTGAAAAAGGTGGTATTCCAGTTCAAGTGGCATTAAGCTACAACACCTCCTTTGCTGAGCATGTAATTAGTTATGTAAACAATATCAACACAATTGAAGGAGGTACGCACATTGCTGGTTTTAGACGTGCTCTTACTCGAACCTTAAAAACTTATGCAGAAAAGTCAGGTATCCTTGATAAAGTAAAAGTAGAAATTACAGGTGATGACTTTAGAGAGGGCCTCACTGCTGTAATATCTGTTAAGATCGCCGAACCTCAATTTGAAGGTCAAACAAAAACTAAATTGGGAAACTCCGAAGTGAGCGGAGCAGTAGATACTTGCGTTAGCGAGATGCTTAACAATTACTTAGAAGAAAATCCAAAAGAGGCTAGGCAAATTGTTCAAAAAGTTGTTTTGGCTGCCCAAGCACGTCATGCCGCAAGAAAAGCACGTGAGATGGTACAGCGAAAAAATATCTTGGGTGGCTCTGGGTTGCCTGGTAAGTTGGCAGATTGTTCAAATAAAGATCCTGAAGCCTGTGAAATATATCTAGTTGAGGGAGACTCTGCTGGTGGGTCAGCCAAACAAGGGAGAAACCGTATATTTCAGGCAATACTTCCCTTGAGAGGTAAAATTCTCAATGTAGAAAAGGCACAGGAGCACAGAATATATGATAATGAAGAAATAAAAAATATGATCACTGCTTTAGGTATTTCGTTCGGTACCCAGGAAAATGAAAAAGCCCTCAACATGGAAAAACTCAGGTATCATAAAATCATAATAATGACTGATGCAGATATCGACGGTAGCCATATCCGAACTTTAATACTAACTTTTTTTTACAGGTATATGAACGATCTAATTGAGAGAGGTTATCTATACATTGCATTGCCCCCCCTCTATTTAGTTAAAAAAGGAAAGATAGAAAAATATGCCTGGTCTGATGATGACCGAGATCGTGTTGTTAAAGAAGTAGCCGGTAACGGCAAAGAAGAAAATGTAAGTTTTCAACGATATAAGGGGTTGGGAGAAATGAATCCCGAACAACTTTGGACCACTACAATGGATCCAAAAAACAGAAGTTTAAAGCAGGTAACCATTGAATCTGCCGCCGAGGCCGATCGCTTGTTTTCCATGCTAATGGGAGATGAAGTTGCGCCAAGAAGGGACTTTATCGAGAAAAATGCTAAATATGCTAAAATAGATGCCTGAAGGATCTGTCTAAAATTTCCTTGATTCAATAAAAAGTATGATTAAAGTTATCCTATGCTTAATGTTAGCCATGCCTTTGATCGGTACCTCACAAGAAGCTTATTGGCAGCAAGAGGTGAATTATAAAATGCAAGTAGATGTTGATGTCGAAAGACATCAATTAAACGGAAATCAAACACTCCTTTATACTAATAATAGTCCAGATACACTTCATGAAATTTACTATCACCTTTATTTTAATGCTTTTAAGCCTGATGGTATGATGGACATACGAAGTAGATCAATTCTAGATCCTGATGATAGGGTCCTCGACCGAATTTCCAAATTAAATAACGATGAAATTGGATATCATATAATAACTAATCTCTCACAAGATGGAACTGATTTATCATATAATGTCGAATATACCATTCTTGAAGTTGAACTAGCGCATCCAATATTACCAGGTGGCAGGACAGAATTAAGTTTGAACTTCAAATCTCAAATTCCGGTTCAAATACGAAGATCAGGAAGAGATAATAAGGAGGGTATATCATATTCAATGGCGCAATGGTATCCAAAAATTGCAGCCTATGATTCTCGAGGATGGCATGCTAACCCCTATATAGCACGAGAGTTTTATGCACCCTGGGGACAATTTGATGTCTCAATAACAATAAATAAAAATTACATCATAGCTGCTTCGGGAATCTTAGAGAATAATAACGAAATAGGATATGGTTATCAAGACGATCTCTCAATTGACCCAAAGCATAATGAGGAAAAACTTACCTGGCATTTTATAAATGAAAAAGCACATGACTTTATGTGGGCCGCAGATCCAGATTATATCCATGAAACCGTTCAAGTTCCCAATGGTCCAAAACTACATTTTTTTTATCAACAAAGTCATGCCACAAGGCATTGGAAAAAACTACCAGAAATACTCATAACTGCCTTCAGATATATGAATACCCATTTTGGTACGTACCCGTATAATGATTTCTATGTTATCCAAGGAGGAGATGGCGGTATGGAATATCCAATGTCAACGCTAATTACAGGTCATCGAGATTTGGTAAGTCTTGTTGGTGTGGCTGTTCATGAAGCTTTACACAGTTGGTATCAGGGTGTATTGGCTACAGATGAAAGTTATTACCATTGGATGGATGAAGGTTACACAACCTATGCTAGTAGCCTAACTATGGACTATTTGATGGGAGTTGACAACGACCAATCCAATGCTAAGAACTATATCAACTATTACAGCTTAGTCACTAGTGGTCAAGAAGAACCAATGTCAACGCATGCAGATTATTTTGAAACTAATTTTGCTTATAAAAGAGCGGCATATTCAAAGGGTGCCGTCAGCTTATCTCAATTGGGTTATCTGGTCGGAGATGACTGCCTTAAAAAAATTTTATTGAATTATTTCGATCAATGGAAATTCAAACATCCAAATATGAATGATTTCATTAGAGTAGCAGAAAAAACTTCCTCTATGGAGTTGGATTGGTACTATGACTACTGGATTCACTCGATTAAAACTATTGACTACGCAATTCAAGAGGTACAATCAATTGAACAATCTACAATTATTAAACTCCAAAGAATAAAACCTATACCCATGCCTATTGACTTGATAATTAATTTAAAAGATGGAACCAAAAAGTGCTATTATATTCCATTAGGAATTATGCGAGGATATAAAAAACCGGAAAATGCCATGCCCAGAGAAATAATGAGAGACTGGCATTGGACGCACCCCAACTATAATTTAATGATCGAGGTCAATTTGGATAACATAAAATCAATAGAAATAGACCCAAGTCGAAGAATGGCAGATATTGATCGGTCAAATAATAGCTATCTTAATAAATAATGCTAAGGTATCAATGCCTCAAGGGAAATTACATGTGTTGCATTTAATGGATCATTAGTAAATAAGGTTAAATTTTTAAATTGACGTCCTCTTCTGTTTTGAGGATTTAGCATAATAGTTAAAATTGTACTATCTCCCCCAACAATATTTTTCTTCTCTAAATTCCACTCGATGCACCCGCAATTAGACTTAATCATCCTAATATTTAATAAATCAATACCCTTATTGTATAAATTCAATGTGTACATAGAGGATTGATTCGATGATATTTTACCAAAATCTATATTTTTCACAGAACACTCGAGTACGGGATAATTAGCTGAATCAATCCCATTAAATTCTTCATTTTGAAGATATTCCTCAATAGTCGCAACAACACTTATCATTTTCAAAGGCATGTCCTTATCCGTAGTATTTATGACCAACCCATCACTGAGAAAACCTAAATCAGACCTTTGAACTGGATCATAATTTATAGTAATGGTACCTACAGATTTGGGAGGCAAAGTATTAGGAGTTATCCTTAATCTAATAAAGTCTGGAATAATAGATGAGGGCATCAGAAAGGTCATTGCGCTGTCTGAATTATTATAAATTTTAAAATCTTTTTCAACTGATTTATGATGCCAAATTGATCCCATATTAAGAACTTTATAATGCAAAAAAAGATTTCCATAATGGGCAGTAAATTTCGAAATGATATTTTTACTATTAATTACGTAACCTGTCATATATAAGGCAGTACTGCTACCCTGATCGTTGACTGCATAAATGCGTTTGTGAAAGGCGCCAATTCTATTCGATACGTCAAAGTAAACCGTAATAGAATCTGATGCATTAGGTGGTATTTTTGAAGTATTCCAAACCGCTTCAATGCACTCACAAGTTGATCTCACATTGACGATACTAACACTATCCTCTCCTTGATTCATAAATATGTAATTGTGACTTACCTCTTCATTTTCATACAGATCACCAAAACGATGCGTAGTTTCCAGAAATTTTAGACTTGACTGCCCGAGGCCTGACAGTGAATAAAAAACAAAAATGATAAAAAAATGACGCATAAAATATTGACAATATTACATGAAATTCCACAATTTTAGCCCTTAATAATTGATTTCTCAACAAGTAACTATAGGTTTGCAAGTAAAAAGAAAATGGCCAGAATATTAACCGGAATTCAAAGTTCTGGAAAACCACATTTAGGCAATTTATTAGGTGCTATAATTCCTGCAATTCAACTTAGTGAGGTAGAGTGCAATGATTCCTATTTTTTTATAGCGGACTTACACTCACTCACCACCATCAAGGATCCTGAAATAAGAAAGGCAAATATCAATTCAGTAGCTGCTGCATGGATAGCCTGTGGTTTTGACACTGAAAAAAATACTTTTTATCGTCAGTCAAAAGTTCCTGAAGTTTGTGAGTTAGCTTGGATTTTAAATTGTTTTTCCCCTTTTCCCATGTTAGCAAATGCCCACTCTTTCAAAGATAAAACTGAGAAGCTCAGTGATGTAAACGCAGGGCTATTTGTTTACCCAGTACTTATGGCTGCTGATATCCTATTATACGATGCAGAGATTGTTCCAGTTGGTAAAGATCAAAAACAACACTTGGAGATGACTCGAGATATAGGTATTTCATTCAATAAAAAATTTGGTGATACTTTTATTATTCCCGAACCTCAGATCACCAGTCAGATTGAAATTGTTCCAGGAACTGATGGTAAAAAAATGAGTAAATCCTACAAGAATACCCTCGATATTTTTCAGTCTGATAAAAAACTAAGAAAAAATATAATGAGTATTCAAACCGACAGCTTAAATTTGGAAGCTCCTAAAAATCCGTCTACCTGCAACGTATTTAAGCTCTATGAATTGCTTGGATCTGAGGAGGAAATTCAAGCTTTACGCAAGTCCTATTTAAAAGGCAATTATGGCTATGGCAATGCCAAGCAAGAATTATTTGAACTTATCCTAAGAAAATTTGCCAAAGAACGAAAAACTTATGAAGAACTTATGTCACGTCCTAAATTATTGGAAAAAATGCTTTCCCAAGGAGAAAGTAAAGCGTCTAAAATTGCTCACTCTGTATTGTCTCGAGTCAAAAGTAAAATTGGTTTTTAATTTAGAATATTCATCTTAACTCAATGAATACAATTCATTAATAAGCATCCTAAAATCTCATCAACTCATATTTTAATTTAAAAATGAATTTTGAAGAAAAGGCCCAATCTTGGTTGAAGTCAACTAAGCTAAGTAGCTCCGCCCGTAAGCAAATCAAGGATTTAAAAGGTGATCCCTCGGCATTCGAAGATGCTTTCTATAAAGATCTTGCATTTGGCACTGGTGGATTAAGGGGCATAATGGGCATAGGATCTAATAGAATAAATGAATACACTATAGCCATGGCTACTCAAGGTTTTGCCAATTATTTAAAAGAAATGTTCCCAAATGAAAAAATAAAAGTTGCTATTGCCCATGATAGTAGAAATAATGCTGAATTATATACTCGAGTCACGGCCGAAGTTTTCAGCGCTAATGACATTTTTGTTTATCTGTTTAAAGAGCTCAGGCCCACACCTGCACTATCATTTGCCATTAGAGCCCTAAAATGTCATGGTGGTGTTGTATTAACCGCTTCTCATAATCCTAAAGAATACAATGGCTATAAAGCCTATTGGAATGATGGAGCACAATTAATTCCTCCGCATGATGAAAAGGTAATAAATTATGTCAAATCCATTCATACGATCGATGAGATCAAATTTGATAAAAAAAGTGATCTCATAAAATATTTGGATGATACCATTGATAATCAATATATAGATATGATTACATCGCTGAGTTTAAATACTCCTCAAAAAAATAAGGCCAGTAATCTCAATATTGTTTTTTCACCAATCCATGGATCAGGCGTTACTTTAGTGCCACTGGCTTTAAAAAAATTTGGATTTGAAAATGTCACAGTTGTTTCAGAACAATCTCAACCCGACGGTAACTTTCCTACAGTTATTTATCCTAACCCCGAGGAAGCGGAAGCCCTAGAAATTGCACTTAGAAGTGCAAAAAATATCAATGCTGACCTTGTCTTAGCCACTGATCCTGATGCAGATAGAGTAGGTATTGCTGCTAAGAACACGAATCACGAGTTTGAGCTGCTCAATGGTAATCAAACAGCTGTACTTCTAATATATTATTTGCTCAGAAAATGGAAAGAAAACAAACAGTTAAAGGGGAAAGAGTATATTATAAAAACTATTGTTACAACTGATCTTATTAGTGCAATTGCTACCCATTTTAAAGTGGACTGTTTCGATACATTGACGGGTTTTAAATATATCGCGGAAAAAATTCGTAAACTGGAAAATACGAATACATTTATTGGCGGAGGGGAAGAGAGTTATGGTTACTTAATTGGAGATCATGTACGTGATAAAGACGCAGTAATGTCCTGTGCCATGATTGCTGAACTTACCGCTTGGGTCAAAGAGCAAAACAAAACTCTATTTGATTTATTAATTGATATATGGATGGAATTTGGTCTTTATCAGGAGGGACTTATTTCTATTACCAAAAAAGGTAAATCGGGCGCGCTAGAAATTGAACGAATCATGAAAACGCTTAGAACAACTCCTCCAACTATTTTAAATAACTTTTTCATTACTGACATTATCGACTACGCAAACCTTACACATCTTAAAACAAAATCGAAAAAAATCATCTCAATAGACTCACCTCAGTCTAATGTTTTGCAATTCATTACAGAAAATGGATCCAAAATATCAATTAGGCCCTCGGGTACAGAACCCAAAATAAAAATTTATTTTTCAGTACATTCTTCATTGAAAAGCAGAAGCGAATTGAAAGCGCGAAAAGATAAATTAAATTCCCAAATCTCAAAACTTTCAACTTCACTATTGAAACATTTCTAAATAACTTAAACCGCCTTATCTAAATTATAAACAATTATTTTTGAGATCTTATCAAATTATTATACCCATTAAAAAAGGCACATATTATTCAAACTTAATGCATATTAATATTTTTAATATTGTTTTAATGTTATTGGATTTACAATACTTGTTCGAGGTACTTAATTCATAGTCAAAGGTACTTCATTACTTGAAAAAATTAATTTACTAATTTTTTTAACGGTCTTTTTGTTATTGTCATGGGTATATTTATACCAAAACTCAACATGAATTCCATTTCAAAAGTTAACTTATGAAGAAATTAAAAAATACACAATGTAGTATTTGATAATATCATTGGCTCCAATATATTTAAAATACTCTTATTTTAAAGTCACAAAAGTGTTCCTGCATGTGAAATTAGGTCTAAGAGTAGTTCTATATGGAATTATACATTAAAAATGGAGGAACTTTATCTCGTTTCTTCCTTAGATATAGTTTTGGTAAATACAAATTAGATCGCATTATTCGCTTCTCCTATTTTTTGGATTTATTGCCAATTTTATTTTAAATGTTAAAATTATAAGTATTTGATTAGTAAATATATTGTTAGACTTTTGGGCTTTAAATTTGTAAAATGTCACTAATCAAAGATATCGATCCAACCCAAACGAAAAGCTGGAAAAAATTAGAACAGCATTTTAATGAAATCAAAGATCAATCTCTTATTGAACTTTTTAAAAAAGAGCCGAACCGTTTGGAATATCTTTCATTTGATTCGGGAAATTTTTATTTTGATTTTTCAAAGAACCATTTAACCAAAAAAACTTTATCACTATTTTCTTCACTGGCTAAGGAAATGGGTTTAGGCAATGCCAAAAATGCTTTATTCCAAGGTCAGAAAATTAACAAAACGGAGGACCGTGCAGTTTTACATACAGCCCTAAGGAATATTAAGAAAAAGCCGATAAGTCTTGACGGCGTGGAATTAATGCAATTCGTATTCGCTGAATTAAATAAAATGAAAAATTTCAGCATCAAAATACATGAAGGGAAGCACTTAGGGTATAGTTCAAAACGAATTGAAAATATCGTGAATATTGGCATTGGAGGCTCTGATTTAGGTCCAAACATGGTTTGCGAGGCACTAAAACCATATTGGATTAAAGGAATTACACCTCATTTTATCTCCAACGTGGATGCAAGTCAAATTGATCCCCTTCTAAAAAAACTTAACCCTGAAACTACACTCTTCATCATAGCCTCAAAGACATTTACCACCCAGGAAACAATGACCAATGCCAGGACAGCACGTAATTGGTTCATTAATCATGCTTCAGAAAAAGAAATAGATAAACATTTTGTCGCAGTCTCCACAAACTCACAAAAGGTAATTGAGTTTGGAATTGATCCTCAACACATGTTTAAATTTTGGGATTGGGTAGGCGGCCGTTATTCACTTTGGTCAACAATTGGTTTAAGTATTGTTTGTGCAGTAGGTTATGATCATTTTACAGACCTCTTAAAAGGAGCAGAAAAAATGGATGAACATTTCTTGAATGCTCCTTTAGAATCAAACGCTCCAACTTTAATGGCTTTTATTGGTATTTGGTATAATAATTTTTTCAAAACTCAAACCCAAGTTATATTACCATACGACCAAAGATTAGCCTATTTTTCAAAATATCTTCAACAAGCAGATATGGAGAGTAATGGTAAATCAATAGATCGAAATGGCAATCAAATCAAATATGAAACCGGCCAAATTATTTGGGGAGAACCTGGAACCAACGGTCAGCATGCCTTTTATCAGCTTATACATCAAGGAACCAAAATAGTCCCTTGTGATTTTATTGCTGCTGCCCTGCCAGCACATGATAAAACAGATCACCATGACAAATTGATGGCTAATTTTATTGCCCAGACAGAGGCATTAATGAAAGGGAAAAATATCAAATCGGTTAAATTGGAGCTAAAACAACAAAGTTTAAGTGATAAGGAAATCAAGACCCTACTTCCCTTTAAAGTTTTTGAAGGTAATCGACCAACCAGCACTATTTTAATCGATAAATTATCTCCTGAAAATCTGGGTAGCCTCGTTGCTCTTTATGAACATAAAATTTTTGTTCAAGGATTCATTTGGAATATTTTTAGTTTTGACCAATGGGGAGTAGAACTAGGGAAGCAACTTGCTGGAAACATCTTGAATGAGATCAAATCCGGTGAAGTAGATAAATCTCACGATCCCTCTACTCAAAAAATGATTAAAAAATACCTTTCACACAAAAGATCTTAATTGATACAAGAGAATGTTAGCACTCATTGCTACATTTAATGATTCAGCACTTCCATATTTTTTTATGGTCAATCGATCTTTGAGTAACGGTAAAATAGATGGACTGATGCCATGAGATTCATTACCTAAAATAAACCCACATTTGTTTGGACTACTAAAAGTATTTAAAGATTTTCCAACTAAATCTAGACCATATAAGTCTCCTGAAAAGTTATTTAAGAAACTCTCTAAATCAACATATAATGCAGTTACGCGGGTAAAAGAACCCATTGATGCTGTGAGTGTTTTTGGATTATGGAAATCTGCACAATTTTTACTGCAGATCAGATGCTTAAATCCAAACCAATCAAGGGCCCTGATTATATTCCCTAAATTTCCTGGATTCGCAATACCATCTAAAATAATGATTTGTCGCTCGTTAGAAAATTGATCTAATTCAACTTCCATACACTTAGCAACCGCCAAGCAAGCATTATTGGTAGTAAAGTTACCCATAACTGATAATTCTTTTTTCGAAATCAGCTTACAACCATAATTATTGAATAATTTTACATACGTATTGGTGCAAAATAGATCTAAAACATCATACTTCGAATTTAATAATTCTTGTACATTCTTTAGTCCTTCAACTATAAACTTGTTTTCTTTTACCCTATTTTTTTTTAGTTTAAGCGACTTAACAAATTTAATTTCAGATTTTGTGGCTATTTTATTCATGTTTTGAAATATATCCTTCACTATTTATCATTAGCTCTTTCCCTATCCTCTTGCATAGGTTATCGCTTCCTGCCTGAAGGTGAAAAATTACTTGTCAAAGATCCTAAAATTATCGGACTTTCAACTAATCAAGAAAAAGAGATCGAAAACTTCGTCACTCAAAAAGCAAATAAACGATTGGCGAGCCTGCTACCCATTAGTTATCTCGCCAATATTTATGAGCTTGGAAAACTCAGATATGATACCGCGATATACCAGACAAAAATGAAAAGCTTAAATATTGAGGATAATTCTACAATTAGCAAATTAAATAACCCTCGCCATATTACTCGGATCACAAAAAAGGTCAATAAAAAAATCGATAAAACAAATGTTCAGATGACTCAAGGAAATTATCTTATGCGATTGGGAGAACCCTTGGCCGTATATGACAAGGAAAAACATATTGAATCTAAAGATAAGATCAAGCGCTATTTATCATCCAAAGGTTATTTAAATGTCAGCATAAACTTGATAGAAAAAAAAATAAGAAATAAAAAAATTAAAGTGGTTTATAATATAAAATTAGGCGATCAGTTCTTGATTGACTCTATAAAATATGACATTAAGGATCAGAATATTAAAAAACTTTTAGAAGAAAATAAAAAAGTAAGTTTTTTAATAGAAGGAACACCATATGATCAGCAAAATATTAAAAAAGAGCGAGCACGCATTTATAATGTTTTATCCGATAACGGATATTATAAATTTGATAAAAAATTTATCACTTTTGACTTAGATACTACCATTACAAAAAGAAATGATCTTTGGGTAACCGTAAAAATTTCCGCCCCATCTCAACGGAAATCTCACAATAAGTATATAGTTCAAGCGGTAAATTTCTATTCATCAAGGAATACAGGATCTAAAAGAAAAAATAAATTGATGGACCGATATGAAGTAGTTTTTGATCAAAATAGTGATGGATTCAATAAAAAGATATTGAATAGGACTATTTCAATAAAACCAGATAATTTGTATAGCAAAGCAGAAATGCTAAAAACTCAGCAACGATTAAACCTACTTGAGACTTATAAGTTCATCAATATTACTTACGATACTGTCAATCAAAATAATCTAATCGCTCAAATTTTTTCAAGCCCAATGGATAAATATCAAACAAGTAACGAAATTGGATTTTTGCAAGATGACTTTTCACAAGTTTTACCAGGACCTTTCATCAATCTCGGAGTTAAAAAAAGAAATGCATTTGGCAATTTTGAATTAGCTGAATTAAACTTAAATTTTTCACTTTTAGGTATCTCTAATATTGATTCAAGAAATCAGGCCTATTCTCTTTTTGAATATGGAGGACGATTGGCTTTCACTTTTCATCAGTTTTTATTTCCTTTATCCCCGGATTTTAATAAAAAAATCAACTTACTTAACCCACGTACAAGACTTTCTTTCTACTATAATTATGAAGACCGCACCAAAGAATACGAGAGAAACCAAATTTTTAGTGACTTCTCCTACCTATGGTCCCAAAATAGGAAAAAACAGTTCATATTTACCCCCTTTGGGATTAATTATACTGAAATTCGTAAAATAGACCAATCATTTCAATCTTTTTTGGATACACAAGATACATTAGGCAATCGTTCATTGTCTGCAGCTTTTAAACCTTCACTTACTACACTAATTTCTTTTGAAGCCATCATAAATCAAAATAATTATGGTAATTTATCCTCAAAATCGAGCCTTTTAAGATTACTAACTGAATCGGGCGGACTTTATGTAAACGCCTTTGAGAACTTACTTCCAAACTCAAATTTTACTTTATTCAAATGGCTAAAATTTAATATTGATTTTAGATCTCATATGATTTCTAAAAGTGGTCAGATTGCTTTAAAAATTAATTTTGGAGCTGCTTATGCATATGGGGATGCCCAAGCCCTACCATATGAGCGAAGATTTTATGCCGGTGGTAGCAATAGTATTCGAGCATGGCCTGTGAGAAGACTTGGACCTGGTGCCTATGGAGAAATTAACACTATGAAATATGCATTTAATCAGGATGAAGTAGCTCAAATAGACTATCAAAGAGAGCAAGGAGGAGATCTGATCATAGAGACCTCTTTAGAATACCGAAATAAATTGACAACCAATATAAACTATGCTATCTTTGCGGATATAGGCAATATTTGGTTACTCAATGGCAACCAATCCATCAAAGATTACGAAGGAGATGATGGGATATTTCGGTTTAACTCGTTTTACAAAGAACTTGCCATGGGTATCGGTATGGGACTTCGATATGATTTCTCCTTCATGATCCTAAGACTAGATGGTGCCATTCAGGTGGTGGATCCCGCTCAGCCCACAGGCAAAAGATATGTTTTAAACCAACTATTGTCTCAAAATGGAGTTTTCAGGAATAAGTCTAACATAAATATAGGTATTGGACTACCTTTTTAAAATCTATGAAAACAGAAATAAGTACGCAATTCAAAAGACTTCAAGATCAAATTTGCATAGGTCTGGAGAAAATCAATACTGATTCTAAATTTTCTGAAGACTTATGGGATCGCCCCGGTGGCGGTGGTGGTCGAAGTCGTAACCTATCTGATGGTAATGTAATTCAAAAGGGAGGTGTAAATTTTTCCGAGGTGAAAGGGAAGACTCCTGAGCTTGTTTTAAAATCTTTAGATCTTCCACCATCAGATTTTTATGCTACCGGAATTTCTATTGTAATTCACCCCTTAAATCCATGGGTGCCTATCATACACATGAATGTGAGATATTTTGAGATTTCTGATGGTACTTATTGGTTTGGAGGAGGCATTGACCTAACACCACATTATGTGATTGAAACAGATGCCGTTTTTTTTCATAAACAACTTAAAGCAATTTGTGATCAACATAACATCAGTAATTATAGTCAATTTAAAAAGTCGGCCGATGATTATTTTTTTATGCCGCATAGAAATGAAAGCCGAGGGATTGGAGGGATCTTCTTTGACCGTTTATCCTCAAAAGAGTACAAAGAAAAAGAAAAAATTTGGCAATTTATTCTAAGTTTAGGAAATGGTTTTTTACCCATATACATTGAATTAATTTCTCGAAATAAAGATCGCCCTTTTACAAAAGCACAAAAAGATTGGCAATACTTAAGAAGAGGTAGATATGTAGAATTTAATCTCGTTTTAGATAGAGGTACCAAATTTGGTTTGGATACAAATGGAAGAACGGAATCCATCTTAATGAGCCTTCCCCCTTTTGCAAGCTGGGAATATAATCATAATCCGGAACCGGAAAGTCTGGAGGCAAAAACTTTGACCTACCTAGTCAAAGATTTTGATTGGATCAGTCATGATTGAATTAATCAAATCTTTAGATATTGCATTACTTGACCTCATAAATGGTACAGGAAGACCTTTTCTAGATCCAATTATGATTTTCCTCTCGAATAAATACGTTTGGATTCCTTTATATGTGTATCTTATATTCATACTTTACATAGATTACAGTAAACATTTTTGGATACCATTACTATTTATTCTGATCAGCTTGACTTTATCAGATCAGTTTACTTCCTCGTTTATGAAACCTTATTTTCAGCGCTTTAGACCATGCTTAGATGGAAATATTAATATACTTATAGAAGTCGTAAAAGGTTGTGGCGGAAAATATGGATTTGCTTCCTCTCATGCAGCAAATTCGATGGGACTAGCTACTTTTTACCTTATGATGTTAAAACGAAAAAAAATGCTTGGTTATTGTATTTTGACTTGGGCATTATTGGTTGGCTATTCACGAGTTTATCTAGGTGTACATTATCCTGGAGATATCTTAGTGGGCTTTTTAGTAGGTTCATTTTTTGGGTATTTGTGCTATCTAACATGTCGCCTCGTTCTCAAAAGGTTAAGTTACTCTCTTAGTTAATATCTTTTCTATATACTTACCAATAATATCAAACTCAATATTGACCCTATTCCCCTCTTTGAGTACTCCCAAATTGGTGTTTTCATAAGTATACGGAATAATTGCTACTTGAAATTGCATTTCCGATACATTAAAACAAGTTAGACTGATTCCATTTATTGTTACGCTTCCTTTTTCAACCATAATGTTGTTAGGTTCATCGAATATAAAAGTAAATAGCCAACTCCCTTGTGCATCTTCAACAGATAGGATGCGCGCAGTCTTATCAACATGTCCTTGCACCACATGACCATCAAATCTACTGTTAACGACCATACATCTTTCTAAATTAACTGAATCCCCAATATTAAGAGTTTCAAAATTAGTTTTTTGCATTGACTCATCCACTAAAGTGACCCAATGCTTGTCACCCTCTGTGGCTGTTACAGTCAAGCATACGCCATTGTGTGCGACACTTTGATCTACCTTGAGATCCTGGCCAATTGATGAGGTAATACAAAAATTATAATTTTTATTTTTTTTAACTATTTCTGAAACTTTACCTTGAACCTCTATTATTCCTGTGAACATACTATAAAATTATCGATAATTAGTTTTGATTTGCAATGATATGAATAATTTAAACGATAGCTACAAAGCTAAAGGTTTAAGGAGACAACTTGTTAAGGAAATTAAAAGAAAAGGAATAAGATCTGAAGCAGTACTCTCAGCGATTAAAAAAATGCCTCGACATGCTTTTTTTGATCCTATTTTTCTTGAACATGCTTATGAGGATAAGGCCTTTCCAATCGGGGAAAAGCAAACCATCAGTCAACCCTACACGGTAGCTTTTCAAACCGAATTACTCGATGTTTCAAAGGGTGATAAAATTTTGGAAATTGGTACGGGTTCAGGATATCAAGCTGCAATACTTCTAGAATTAGGTGCAGAAGTCTTTACGATAGAATATAACCATAAGTTATTTCTAAAAACAACTGATTTTTTACCTAAGATAGGTTACTATCCTCATTTTTTTCATGGAGACGGCTCCCTAGGATTAGCCAAACATGCTCCATATGATAGTATTGTAGTGACGGCAGGCGCACCTAATATTCCAAATAAACTCATCAAACAATTAAAAATTGGTGGTATTTTAGTTATTCCCGTAGGTGACCAAAAACAACAAAAAATGATCGCTATCAAGAAGCTATCAAAAAACAAGGCCTCAAAAAAGGAATTCACTCACTTTAGCTTCGTACCTTTATTGGGCAAAGATGGATGGTAACTAAAAAATGAAGAAAACCTGTAAAGCGTCATGGGTCACCATGACTGAATTGATATTACCCAATGATACCAATAATCTCAATAACCTGTTTGGTGGCAGGCTGATGCATTGGATGGACATTGCGGCGGCAGTCTCTGCCCAGCGCCACTGCAATAACGTAGTTGTAACCGCCTCAGTTGATAATATTTCCTTTTCTCAACCGATCAAGATAGGTAATGTAATTACCATTGAAGCGTTCGTAGTTAGAGCTTTCAAAACTTCCATGGAAGTATTTATCAAAGTCATCGCAGAGGACATTACAAATGTAAAGAAAATTCAAACACATACTGCTTTTTTTACTTTTGTCGCTGTTGATAAAACAGGTACACCATTGAAAATTCCTGCGGTAAAGCCTGAATCACTATTGGAAAAAGAACTTTACAAAGGTGCCTTAAGGAGGAGACAATTGCGCTTGGTTCTCGCAAAAAGAATGGAGCCTAAAGATGCGCATGAGTTAAAAGCTTTATTTATTAAATAGGATTTGGTTGTTAATAACCTTTTTTTATAACTTAAAAAAAATTCGAAAAAATTTTATTATTAACTAAAAAAATAATGAAAATAGCCACTGAAAACCTTTATCTAATTCTCACCGAAGAATATTATGAAGTTGATCAAATAGATAAAATGTCGCCCAAAAGTGAAACTAAACTTCCAGAATCATCGCAATATCACGAATTAGAGCTTCTAAGTAGTCAAGGCTCATTTTTATCACCTGGTTTACAAATTATAACTGAACCTCTCACAAATACTACTAATGTTACACTTACCAAATTGCTGAAAGCCATTGGTCAAGATGTCAAAACTACTTCAATCATAGAATCATGGGATAGATCCATTAATTTTGAAAAAACGATAATTTTTGGCTATTTAGATCCTGAAACAAAGCTAAATGACCTTCAAGAAAAGGGAAAACATCAAATTTTACATACACAAAACATATCTTATTTAGACAATCATAAGGTAGCTAAAATTAAATTTTGGCAAGTGCTAAAAGCTTGGTTCAATGCTTAATCAAAAAGCTCACCAAGTTTAGCCTCGAGTGAAGGGCCTCTCAAACCTTTAGCCACAATCTTTCCTTGAGGATCGATCAAAAAAGTTTGGGGTATGGAACTTACCTGATAGTCTCTTGCGGCTTTAGTGTTGAAGTAACTTAAATCTGAAACATGAATCCACTTCAAGCCATCGTCAGCAATCGCTTTCCTCCAAGCTCGGTCTGTTCGATCTAATGAAACACCTAAAATTTCAAAATTTTTATTTCGATATTTATCATAAAGTCTCACTACATTTGGATTTTCTTGACGACAAGGTCTACACCATGCCGCCCAAAAATCAATCAAAACATAATTACCTCTTAACGAACTCAAATTAAAAATAGATCCGGACGTGTCAGGTAAACTGATTTCAGGTGCAGAAGCTCCAATAGCAGTGCTTTTCAAACTATTTACCTTTGACATAAGGTCTAAAGTGAAAAAATGATCAGGTAATTCTTTCTGATATACGGAGGCTAAACTGTCAACAAAACGAAAACTGGTCTCGAAGTCAATATAATTTAATCCATAAATACCTGCTAGTTGCGGACTGGCAATCTTGATTTGACTTTTTAAATGCTCATCATGTCGTTTACTTAAATAATTAAATTGATTCAATATGGCATTAAAAGTATTTATATCCCCTTGCGACCTAGCTTTTATAGCCTCTTGATTGAGCAACTGCATGTCACTTTGCTTCTTTCGCATAGTACTGTCCATGGCAATTATCAATGATGTCTGAATTGAACCCTCCACTTTGATACGACTATTAGATTTTATTGAAGTTCTTATGAAGACTTCCTTTTTATCTTGGGATCCGATAATCAAATTGATATTTTTTCTTCCGAATACATCCAAACGATAAAATTCAGAAAGTACAGGCTCAATAAAAAATACTGCCATTCCTTCAGAAAGTTCAGCAGAATCAATGGCTACTAAGCCCACTCCTTTGACTTGCTGCAACCAAACCCATTCTCCAGTAATATTTTCCTCCAAAATGAGACTTACTTTCAATAACGATGAATCAGGACTACAGGATGATATCCATGTAAGGGAAATAATTCCCAAGAAATGCTTAATCATTGTATCCTCTTTAAATTTTCTTTAATCATTGTATTTACCTTTTGGGGATTTCTTCTTTTATCGGATTTTTTCATGACTAACCCCATGAACATTCCTAAAATGCCCTTTTTCCCATTTTGGTATTCTCTCACCTTTTCGGGGTTATCTGCCAAAACATTAGCTATCAGTTGTTGGACCTCATCATAATCATCTACTTGTGCCAGACCCAAAGTTACAATAGCATCTTTCACTTCAACATCTGGATGTTTTACGAGATACCCAAAAGCTTGTTGTGTAGCATCTAGAAGGCTGATCTCTCTTTTCTGAACCGCATTAATCAAATCTGCTAATTTTGAATGACAAAAGTTTAAATTACCAATACACATTTCATTTTCATTCAAGTAGGACCTAATCGGTCCCATGATCCAATTGGATACAGCCTTATAATGCCGGCAAGTATTTACCGTTCTGAAAAAATACTCTGCAATAGATCGATCATCACTTAATAATTGGGCATCGTAATTAGGCAGACCATAGTCCTTAATCAATATCCTTTTAACTTGATCAGGTAAGACTGGAATTGACTTCTTAATAGATTCGTACCATTCATCACTGATTATTATCGGACTGATATCAGGTTCAGGAAAGTATCTGTAATCATTTAATTCCTCCTTTTTTCGCATACCAAATGACGTATTATTATCAGCATTGTAAGTTCGTGTTTCGGAAATGATGGCTTGACCGGCAACGATCATCTTTGTTTGGCGTTGAACCTCATGATCGATAGCCTTTCGGACATTCTTTATTGAATTCATATTTTTAATTTCCACCTTACTACCTAAAGTTGCTCCATGTAATCTTAGAGAAATATTGGCATCACAACGCAAAGATCCTCGCTCCATATTTCCATCGCTTACACCTAAATACCTTACCAATTTCCTAAGTTCGATTAAGCATAAACCGGCTTGCTCGGAAGAAGTTATCATAGGCTCTGTCACAATCTCCAGTAAGGGAACTCCTGACCTATTGAGGTCTAAATTGGTAAAATCTGCATTTTTAACATGTATAGATTTTCCTGCATCTTCTTCCAAATGAATTTTAGTCAACTTAACATCAAAATGTGGGCAATCATCGCTTCTAATTTTTATAATACCCCCTTCGCATATAGGAGTAGCATCTTGGGTAATTTGATAACCTTTAGGTAGATCGGGATAAAAATAGTTTTTACGATCAAAAATTAAATTTCTATTTATAGTCCCTTCCAAAGCAATACCCAATGTCATACCCATATCAATGACTTCTTTGGAAACCATAGGCAGCGTACCAGGATGTGCCAGCGTAATTGCCCCAACGTCAGAATTAGGTTGATTTCCAAAATCATTATAATCAGAGGAAAATATTTTACTTTTAGTGTTCAACTGAACATGTACCTCCAATCCTATTACTGTTTCTAGTGTAGCCAATGTACTCAAAATTTTTCCTTCAAAATTTTAATTCCTTTCTCCAACGCTGCTGTCAGACCATCTATATTTTTACCTCCAGCAGTTGCATAAAAGTCTTGTCCACCCCCACCTCCTTGTATAGACTTTGCCATCGACTCGATAATAACCGAGCAATTCAAATTTTTCTGTTCAACTAATTCTTCATGAATCATAACTGTTAATAGTGATTTTCCTCCTACATTTGCACCAATCAATAGGATTAGATTATCAATTTCTCTTTTGAGATCAAAAGCGATTTTTTTAACCGAATTGGCATCAGGAAATATACCTTCAAAACTGATAATATTTGTACCTTTATAGGGCTCGACAGCCGCTATCATTGTTTTCTTCAACTCTTTTAATTTTTCTTTATTAACTTTTTCAACTTGCTTTACCAAATCATTTTTTTCAATTAATAATGTCTCTAAAGCTTTTAATGTATTCACTGGATTTTTGAGAGTTTGCTCAACTTGATCCAATAAATCTATTCTTTGCCACAAAAAAGATTCCGCCTCGTCAGCAGTAATAGCTTCAATCCTTCTTACTCCTGTCGATATAGAGCTTTCGGATATTATTTTAAAAATACCTATGTCGCCGGTAGCCTTCACATGAGTACCTCCGCACAGCTCAATAGAATAAGGTGCATCAAAGAGGATCATACGCACTGTATCTCCATACTTTTCCCCAAATAATGCCATGGCCCCTTCTTCCTTAGCCTTTTCAATTGGAACTGATCTGCGCTCAACTAAAGGAATGTTATTTCTAATTTTTCTATTGACCTGTTGCTCAACAGCCAACAGTTCTTCGTGACTCAATTTAGCAAAATGCGAAAAATCAAATCGCAAAGATTGATGATGAACAAACGATCCTCTTTGTTGGACATGGTTTCCTAGTACATCTCTAAGTGCCGCATGTAGTAAGTGAGTAGCAGTATGGTTATTCTCAATTAAACCGCGTTTATCTTTGTTAACCTCTGCCCTAAACATAGCATCTAATTTTTTTGGAAGTACTTTGACCAAATGAATAAATAAATCATTTTCCTTTCTTGTATCAAGAATATCAATCGTTTCATCAACACCTATCAATTTACCTGAATCACCAATTTGCCCTCCACTCTCTGCATAAAATGGAGTTGTATTCAATACTAATTCGTAAGATACTTTATCTTTTTGCTTTATTTTTCGCCACCTGTTAATTTGGGTGTCAGCGGTCAAAAAGTCATATCCCACAAAATCAGTAGCAGTGTTATACTGATGTACCATTTTCCAATCACCTATATCATGATTAGCTGCATTTTTAGATCTGTTTTTCTGCTTAACCATTTCTTTTTCAAACCCTGATAGATCTACGGAAAGATCATGCTCTTTTGCTATCAGCGCTGTCAAATCAAAAGGAAACCCAAAAGTATCGTATAGCTCAAAAGCATCTGTTCCACTTATCTGCAAATTGCCATTTTTTTTTAAAATACTTAATTTAATGAGACCCTTTTCGAGGGTTCGTAAAAATGATATTTCTTCTTCTTTGATAACTTTTATAATGAATGCCTCTTGCGCTTCAATCTCAGGGAATATTTCCGAAAATTGATGGGATAAAATTGGTATTAAATCAAACAAAAAGGGCTCATTAAACTTTAAAAATGTATATCCATATCTAACCGCCCTTCTCAAAATTCTCCTAATTACATAACCTGCCTTAGTATTACTCGGTAACTCTCCATCAGCAATTGTAAAGGCAATGGCACGAATATGATCTGAAATTACACGAATAGCTATGTCAATTTGGTCATTATCTCCATATCGCACTTGAGCACGTTTAGCTACTGCCTGAATAAGAGGTTGGAAAACATCTGTATCATAATTTGACTGCTTCCCTTGCAAGGCCATTACCAGACGTTCAAAACCCATACCTGTATCTACATGCTTTTCTGGAAGTTCTTGCAATACTCCGGATGCCAAGCGATTAAATTCAATAAATACAATATTCCAAATTTCCACTACTTGCGGATGATTTTTATTAACTAAACTGGCTCCTGGAATTAATTTTAACTCTTCCTGATCACGTAAGTCAATATGTATTTCTGAACAGGGTCCACAAGGACCGAAATCTCCCATTTCCCAAAAATTATCTTTCTTATTCCCATTAATTATCCGATCTTCATCAATATGTTCAAGCCAAAAATTATATGATTCTTCATCCGGTTGAAGGACTTCTTTTTTATCTCCCTCAAAAATCGTTACGTACAAACGTTCTTTGGGAAGGCCAAACTCTTTAATTAGCAATTCCCAGGACCATAAGATAGCTTCTTTTTTGAAGTAATCCCCAAAAGACCAATTACCTAACATTTCAAACATAGTGTGATGATAAGTATCAAAACCCACCTCTTCTAAGTCATTGTGTTTTCCGGATACCCTTAAGCATTTTTGGGTATCTACCACTCGCTTTTGGTCTGCTTTCTTATTTCCCAAAAAATAATCTTTGAACTGATTCATACCTGCATTAGTAAACATAAGGGTAGAATCATTTTTTACAACGATAGGTGCAGAAGGTACCCATTTGTGAGATTTTACTTTGAAATATTCCAAAAATTTCTTTCTTACTAATTTGGAGTCCATGATATTAAGGGTAAAATTCTTAATTTAGTTTTTAATTTTATTCTTATAATTTACTATTGATTTGTTATTTTTTATTGTTAGTAATAAATTTGCAACCAAATTAATATTATTTGTTCTCTGAATCCAAACAGCACAAAAGTACCTCTATAAAAATTAATGGCAAGAATAAAATATTATTATGACACGGAATCCTGTAAATACGAAATAATTCGTACATCTAAATGGGATATATTAGTCAATTCACTTGCATTTCTGACAGTAGCAACAGTTATAGCGACTGGCTTAGTCTACGGATATATGTCATATTTTGAGTCTCCTGAGGAGGCACAATTAAGAAAAGAAAATCAAGAATTGCTTATATATTATAATCTCATAAGCAAAGATATGGAAAGCATTTCACAAGTACTTCAAGGTATGCAAGAAAGAGATGACGATATTTATCGCGTAATTTTTGGTGTAAACCCTCTTGCAGATGAAATTAGGACAGGAGGCACTGGCGGAGCGAATAAATATAGAGCGTTGATGGAAAAGGGCCTTTCAAGAGAGGACCTCATTTTAAATGACCTTCAAAAAATTGATGTGCTCAAAAAGCAAATGTACATACAAACTAAATCCTACGACGAAATCGTTGAATTGGCAAAAAACAAAGAGGATTTTTTAGCAGCACTTCCAGCAATTCAGCCAGTATCAAATAATGAACTTAAGCGAATTTCTTCAGGTTTTGGATACCGTATTGATCCTTATTTGAAAACTAGAAGAAAGCATCCAGGTATAGACTTTTCTTTGGAAATTGGCAGCCCAGTCTATGCTACTGGAGACGGAAAAGTTAAATATACCAAAAGATCTTTATCAAGTTACGGTAAACAAGTACACATAGATCACGATTTTGGATTTGAAACCAAATATGCTCATTTGGACCAAATTTTGGTAAGAAAGGGACAACGTCTTAAACGAGGAGATCTGATTGGCTACTCAGGAAACTCGGGTAAATCCACTGGACCTCATTTACATTATGAGGTTATCAAAAACGGAGAAAAAGTAAACCCAATTCATTATTTCAGCCGAAATTTATCTGCTGAGGAATATGAGGAAATATTAAGACTAGCTTCGATAGAAAATCAAGCTATGGGATCTTACTAATTTCGAATACAAAACTAAGTTCGGCTACTGTGCCATTGAAGAATGCTTATTGACCTTATCAAATCACTTTGGGTTTTAATCCTGGCTTTTGGTACGCACATAGAATTAAATGAGCATCGCTTGTTCAATAGAGATATTTTACAATCCAGCTCAAAAATGAAAATTGATATATTTAAAGTCAATACAGTTAAGATTTCTTTATCATCTTCTGACTCAAATAAAAAATATAATGACAAATCTTTTTCATTAGCTGCAGTTGGTGATCTGATGATGGGCACCAATTTCCCCTCTAAAAAACACTTACCGCCGGATAACGGTAATGCATTATGGTCTGAGGCAGGTCCCCTACTTAAATCCTCTGATGTGACTTTTGGTAACTTGGAAGGAGTCATTCTAAGCAAAGGAGGTCAGATGAAAGAATGTCAAAACCCTAAAAACTGTTATTTATTCAGGACCCCTGACAATTTAAGCTTTCAATTTAAAAATAATGGATTTAATTTATTGAGTTTGGCAAATAACCATGCCAATGATTTTGGAGAAATAGGACGTCATAACACACAAAGAGTACTGGACTCTCTGGGAATTGGACATGCCGGATCAATTGAAAAAGCATATCATCTACTTTATTTAGATGAAATTACCATAGGTTTTGCGGCATTTTCTCCCAATAAAGGCACACAACTCATAGGAGAAATGGATGAAGCCCTTAGACTAGTTGAAATTCTAGATAGCATATCAGATGTAATTATCATTTCTTTTCATGGGGGTGCTGAAGGTGTACAACATCAACATGTGACAAGAGAAACTGAAATCTATTACGGAGAAGACCGGGGCAATGTTTATGACTTTAGCCATTCCCTAATTGATGCGGGTGCAGATGTATTGATCGGACATGGTCCACACGTGGTCAGGGGGATTGAAGTCTATAAGAACAGAATCATTGCTTATAGTCTTGGAAATTTTCTAACCTTCGGACGATTTAATTTAAATGGCTCGAACGCTCTCGCTCCACTATTATGTCTTAAAATAGATTACGAAGGTCGTTTTTTGAATGGAAAAATTCACTCATTCTATCAAACATATGACGTCGGCCCACGAATTGACGAAGAAAACAAAGCAGCTTTACAGATAAAAGAATTAAGTGAAGTTGATTTTCCAAAAAATCCAATATTGATTGATGATTTTGGAGGAATTAATTACCTTAACAACAAAATAGATTAAGTGCCTTACAAGGAAAAAGAAATAGAGAAAAAATATTTCACCATTGGTGAAGTTGCGAGGAGCCTTAAGGTTGCTACCTCTTTAATTAGATTTTGGGAAAGCGAATTTGATATTATAAAGCCAAAAAAAAATAGGAAAGGAAACCGTCAGTTTACTCGAGAAGACATAAAAAACATAAAGCTTATATACCATCTCGTTAAAGATAAAGGATTTACATTACAAGGTGCACGAGATTTCATCGCCCGAGGGTCCGAAACCATTCAAGATAAACTGGAACTCATTAAATCCCTACAGAGTGTAAGAGATTTTTTAGTCAAATTAAGAAATGAATT
Organism: uncultured Marinoscillum sp.; assembly: GCA_902605755.1. Taxonomy (GTDB): domain Bacteria; phylum Bacteroidota; class Bacteroidia; order Cytophagales; family Cyclobacteriaceae; genus UBA4465. Next base: position 35,451 of record CACLDR010000018.1, read on the forward strand.
GCCCTAAATTTAAAATTAAAAAAGGTCTCCTGCCAAACTAAGTTATACATATTTTGGTATCCTTCTTTTTTAATCTATGTCAGCTTTTTCGTTGATGTTTATATAGTACTTTGGATCAAACAATTAATACTGAGACCTGAAAAATAAATAAGTTATCTGAGAGGTAACACTACAATTATTTCGAAAAATTAATAAAATAATTGATTAAATTTATCAAGTAAATGTTCTATTAAAGACTATTTATAACCCAGCACTGGTGCCAGCCAGCGTTCGACCTCCTCTTTATTCATGCCCTTTCTCTTGGTATAATCGTTGAGCTGGTCTTCTCCTATCTTGCCCAAACCAAAATATTTCGCCTTTGGATGTGAAAAATAAAAGCCGCTGACCGAAGAAGCTGGATACATTGCAAACGATTCTGTGAGAGTAATTCCTGTATTTTCTTCGACTTCAAGTAATTTAAAAAGTGCCTTTTTTTCAGTATGGTCAGGACAAGCCGGATAGCCTGGTGCAGGTCTGATTCCTTGATACTTTTCCTTAATCAAGGCTTCGTTTTCAAAATCTTCTTGTGGTGAGTAACCCCAATATTCTTTGCGCACTTTCTTATGCATTAATTCTGCAAAGGCTTCTGCCAATCGATCTGCGATTGCTTTGAGCATAATTATGTTGTAATCATCATTATCAGCTTCGAAATCTGCTATTAATTTTTCGATGCCAATACCCGAAGTAGTGGCAAAACCTCCTATGTAATCAGTTACGCCAGTTGATTTAGGAGCTATAAAGTCTGCCAAACAAATATTAGGAATATTATTTCCTTTTTTACCTTGCTGTCTCAAAAAATGAATGAACCTTACCTTTTCACTATTGATCTCAAGATCGTCATTTACTGATTGTGCCTCAAAAAAACCGATGACTGCATTGGCCTGAAGTGATTTATTTGATATAATCTGATCAAGCAATGCATTAGCTTCTTTGAAAAGATTTTTTGCTTCGCTTCCCACTGTTTCATTTTCAAAAATTTGCGGATACTTGCCTTTAAGCATCCAAGTAGAGAAAAAAGGCGTCCAATCGATATATTCTCGAATTTCTTCCAAAGGGAAATTCTTAAAACTTTTTATCCCCAAAAACGATGGCTCCAGAACTTGATGATCAGACCAATCGATGTCGATTCTATTAGATCTGGCGGCTCCAATATTAATCAAGGTTTTAGCTTCTTGCTTACTTTGATGATCTTTCGCTAATTGCTCATATTCTAAACGAATTTCGGTACTAAAATCATCGCTTTTCTCGCCCAATAATTTGGAGGCTATAGATACAGATTTTGACGCATCTAACACATGTATTGTTGGACCACTATATTTAGGTGCTATTTTCACAGAAGTGTGAATTCTTGAAGTTGTCGCTCCTCCGATGAGCAGTGGAATATTCAAGCCTTTCCTTTCCATTTCTTCAGCTACGATAACCATCTCATCCAGAGAAGGTGTAATCAAACCACTTAAACCGATGATATCTACATCATTTTTTATAGCCTCATACAATATTTTCTGAGCAGAAACCATTACTCCCAAATCTAAAATATCATAATTATTACATCCTAAAACTACGCCGACAATATTCTTTCCAATATCGTGCACATCACCTTTCACAGTAGCCATTAAAATTTTACCTTTACTATTATTAACTCCAGTTTTTTCAGCCTCCAAGTATGGCAATAGATATGCCACCGCTTTTTTCATTACCCTAGCACTCTTTACTACTTGTGGCAAAAACATTTTACCACTACCAAAAAGATCTCCTACCGTATTCATACCAGCCATCAAAGGCTGCTCAATCACATGCAAAGGTTTTCCGTATTTAAGGCGGGCTTCTTCTGTATCTTCCTCGATATAATCTATCACGCCTCTGATCAATGCATATGCCAATCGCTCTTCAACGCTACTTTTTCTCCATTCGTTGTCAACGCTC
>CACLDR010000019.1 GCA_902605755.1 uncultured Marinoscillum sp.
GGTTCTTCTGCCCAAGCATGGGTTGCATCGGACTATTTGGAGAAAATACAAGGTTTTGAAAAAGTAAAAGAGAAATTAATATTGACTGCTCGTGAATTTGAGCCCTTCAATGATTGGATAGGCCAGATGAAGCAAATTCCAAGAGATGAATTAATTGGAGCAAAAGTCTTCCGTTATGAGGGTGACAAAACAAAACCTTATGTAAGCTTAAACTTTGATGATTCAGGATGGGACACAGTCTCTCATACTAATCTCTCAAAAGTATTTGGCGAAGATTATGGAGGCTATGATTTGGAAGGCTATGATGTTAATGGCGTGGTTTGGTTCCGTCAAGAATTTCAATTTTTAGGGGATACCCATTCAGATAGTTTAGCTATATTTTTAGGGCCAATAAAATATTTAAACAGCTCTTTTTTAAACGGGAACTTGATTGGAAGAAAAGAGGATTGGGATTCTAATGAAGGTGATGTTGTCTATAAAATATCCTCAAAAGATCTTAAAAAAGGGAAAAATATATTGACTGTTCGCGTTATCGATGTGTGGGGAAATGCTGGATTCAAAAAAGGAGTAACTCCGAAAATATTGGATGATCAAAATCAGGATCTAATTACATTACAGGATAATTGGAAATATAAGCGTTCAGCCATACTTTATAATAATATTTTTTATATCATTGGCGATGATGAAGAAGTGAGAAAACTATCTCTACGAATGAATGTTTTTACGCCAGCATCCATGTTTAATGGTATGATTGCTCCATTAATTCCTTTCGCTATAAAAGGAGTTATATGGTACCAAGGAGAGACCAATATTTCTCGACCTTTCTTATATCAAAAAATATTTCCATCAGTTTTCTATAGTTGGCGATCTCATTGGGGGCAAGGAGATTTCCCTTTTTATTATGCACAATTATCATCATATGGTGGTTTTAGTAGTGAGGTTAGTAAACTTAGGGAGGTACAACTTTTTACGTTAAAAGAAAAAAATGTTGGAATGGCTGTAACTATTGATATTGGGGATTATGATAAAATACATGCCCATAATAAGCAAGATGTTGGTAAAAGAATGGCCTTTTGGGCCCGAGCGAAAGATTATGGGGACACTTCTTTGGTATATTCTGGTCCCTTATATAAAAAGGTGGTATTCGACGATGACAAGGCTATAATCTCTTTTGATTATGTGGGCAGTGGATTAGATAAATCAAAAAATCTTATTAATTTTGAAATAGCAGGATTAGATAAAATATTTTATCCAGCAGAGGCCCAAATAGTTAACAATAAAGTGATTGTTAAGAACGATCAGGTAAATGAGCCTATTTTTATTAGGTATGCTTGGCTACCATACGCTGAAGCAAATTTGTATAATTTAGAAGGACTGCCTGCCTCACCTTTTAGAAACTACACCAACGATGAAGAATAAAAAACAATCAATCATTAATTTAACTGTTGTTATTTTTTTGCTATTGACGGGGGGATGTCAAAAAATACCTGATGAATCCATTGAGTCCAAAGAGAAATTTAATGTTTTGTGGTTAGTAGCTGAAGATCTGGGTCCTTATATTCCACCTTTTGGAGACTCAACGATTAAAACACCTCACTTAAGTCGATTGGCAGCTGAAGGGGTGAGATATAATAATGTTTTTAGCGTGTCTGGCGTATGTTCTCCAAGCCGTGCCGCATTGGCTACTGGAATGTATCCCACGAGTATTGGAGCACATCATATGCGAACCTTATACCAACAACCCGCAGCGAAAAAGATGGGTATAATTAACTATGAGGTAGTCCTGCCTGCAGAGGTTAAAATGGTCAGTGAAATTTTACGAGAAAATGGATATTATACCTCCAATAACTCCAAGGAAGATTATCAATTTCTCCCATCTCAAATGGCATGGGATGAATCCAGTATTTATGCACATTGGCGAAATAGGCCGATTGAGAAACCTTTCTATTCTATGTTTAGCTTTATGGTTACTCATGAATCAAGTATCTGGAATCCTACAGGTAAAAAACATGATTTAGATGTATTTCCTCCCCCCAGGACAGTAAAAAGGTGGTGGAAGAAATTTCAAAATAAGTTCTTGCCCTTAATTGATGAGAATCTTTCTGTAGTAATACCTCCTTATCTTCCGAGAACAGAAAAAGTTGTAAATGATGTAAGAAGAATGTATTCAAATATATCTCGGATGGATGATCATGTTGGAAACATACTGACTCAACTGGAGGAAGATGGGTTGTTAGAAAATACTATAATAGTATGGTTTACCGATCATGGTGGTCCATTACCAAGACAAAAAAGATTATTGTACGATGCCGGTTTACATGTACCCATGATTGTAAGATATCCTAATAAACTACGTGCCGGTGAAATTGATGACAGACTAATAAGTTTTGTAGATTTTGCTCCAACTTTATTATCGATGATGGATATAAAGCCCCCGGAATATATGCAGGGTTTAGCTTTTGAAGGGGAGTATAAAAATTCCGAGGAAAGAAAATTTATCCACGCAGCAGCGGATCGATTTGATGAGACTTATGATATGATTCGAGCTGTTCGGAATAAAAGGTTCAAATATTTAAAGAATTTCCAACCACAAACGCCCTATTATTTACCATTGGCATACCGTGAAAATATGGCTAGCATGCAAGAGTTATTGCGTTTACAACAGATCGATTCATTAAATAAAGAACAAGCTCTTTGGTTTCGAGAGACTAAGCCGATTGAAGAACTTTTTGATACCTATTCTGATCCCCATGAATTAAATAACCTAGCAGAGGATCCTCAATTCAAGGGTATATTGAATGAATTAAGAAGAGAGTGTGAAATGTGGATGGATAAAATAAAAGATATGGGACATATTCCTGAACAAGAATTAATTAATACCTTTTGGCCCGAAAAAATTCAACCCTTAACGGCTAATCCTGTGTTTGATATTGAAGACGGTAAATTAAAAATAACATGTCAAACTGAGGGTGCTTCCATAGGCTATAAACGGCTCCAAGATTTGGAAGAGGGGCTTGGATGGCAGATTTATAAATCACCATTAGATATAGATCAAGAAACTCCTATTTTGGTTATTGCCCATCGCATTGGATTTGCTCCGAGTGATACACTTAAATGGAATTAAAAATGAAACTAAAAGAGTGGATAAAGAATTTTTTTCTTCTATCATTTTTTACATTATTCTCTTGTAATTCGGAGAATACGATCAAAGAAAACGCACCAAACATTGTCCTTATTATGGCCGATGATTGGAGTTATCCTCATGCTGGGTTTTACGGGGACAGTTCTGTAAAGACACAAACAATGGATAGGTTAGCAAAAGAAGGGGTCATATTTGAGCAGGCCTTCGTTTCGGCTCCCTCCTGTACTCCTTCAAGGGCTGCAATACTTTCCGGCCAGCATTTTTGGAGATTAGGACAAGGAGCTAATTTATTTGGTAAATTATCCGCTGAAGTACCAATTTACACAGAAATAATGAGGGATGCAGGCTATGCTGTAGGTTATACAGACAAAGGTTGGGGTCCCGGAAAACATGATCATTTGTCTTCAAATCCTGCTGGTACATATTTTAAATCCTTTGAAAATTTTGTTCAAAAAATAGATCCAGCGCAACCTTTCTGCTTTTGGTTTGGAAGTTACAATCCGCACAGAGGTTATGAGAAAGGTTTGCCCAGAGAGAAGGGTTTGGATATATCCAAAATACAGATGCCCAAGGTATATCCAGAAAGTGAAGTCATTCGATCTGACATGGCAGACTACCTGAAAGAGGTGCAAGATTTGGACGAAGAAGTCAATCAGCTGCTTAATAATTTAAAAAATGAAGGTGTGCTTGACAATACCATCATCATAATAACTAGCGATAATGGTATGCCTTTCCCAAGGGCAAAGGGGAATTTATATGACTTAGGTACACGTGTGCCATTGATTATATGGTCTGGTAGAGAAGTTAAGCAAAAAGGGGTTCGAATAAATCAACTCGTCAGCTTGACTGATTTAGCACCGACGTTTTTAGCTTGGGCTGGTTTGGAAATTCCAAAAGCGATGACTGGAAAGAGTTTGGTTAAATTGTTGGAAGACTCTTCTTACAAACTCAGAGAAGAAGTATTTTTTGGTCGCGAACGTCACGTGCCTGGACAGGAAAATGGAGATTGGGGAGGTTACCCCATGCGCGCTGTTCGAACCCACAAGTATTTATTAATTAAAAATTTTTCACCTGATAGGTGGCCTGCGGGTACACCTAATTATTATGAGGCTTCTTTTTTCCCTTCCTATTATTCAGATGTTGATGGTGGGCCAACAAAATCATACCTAATTGATCATCGGCAAGACGATGCGGAATATCAGCGATTGTTTGAAGAATCGTTTGGAAAAAGACCGGCCTTTGAATTATATGATGTCAAAAAGGATCCTGATCAGTTGGAAAATATTTTTGATGACCCTAAATTTTCAATCATTAAAACACATCTTCGAAACTTACTTAATTCTGAATTAATTAAAACCAAAGATCCTCGTAAAATCGCAAATGGAGAAATTTTTGAAAAAAATAATTATGATGGCGGCGCTCCTTTTCCACCAAATTTTATCAGACAAGGTAATCGGTATGCGACTTTAAGAATTGATAGCTTTCCTTCCAAATGGGTAATTCCAAGACCTATTGAGGTATTATTTCCAGTCAATGTTTCTTATAGTGAGCGATTTCCCGTCATTTATATGCATGATGGACAGAATATATTTCATCCAAATAATGCAGGATTTGGTAAGAGGGGATTAGAAAGAGGTTGGGATGTCGATTTTATTTTAGATAGTTTAAATGAAACAGGTTTTAATCAAAAAGCGATTATTGTGGGAATTTTCAATACTGGTTTGCGACGCAGGGCAGAATATATGCCTGAGGAGCCACGGGAAGAAGTATTTAGAAGACTTGATTTATTAGAGGATAAGTATTTCAGCGATATACCTTTGCATTCTGATAATTATTTGGAGTTTTTAGTAAAGGAGCTAAAACCTTATATTGATGCTCATTTTAAAACGTTATCCGATCGGGAACATACCTTTATTGCGGGCTCGAGCATGGGAGGCATGATTTCTGCTTACGCCATCAGTAAATACCCAGAAATATATGGTGGTGCTGCCTGTTTGTCTACGCACTGGGTACCCTTGGAGGGGGTATTTGTTGATTATTTTGAAAAAAACCTTCCAGATCCGATAACACATAAGCTATATTTTGACTTTGGGACAAGAGGTCTTGATGCCCGTTATGAATCTTATCAAAATGAAATAGACCAAGCGATGCATCGTAAGGGGTACAAAAAAGGTATAAATTCTATTACAAAAAAAGTTTTTGAAGGAGATCATAACGAAGCCGCTTGGCACCAACGGTTTCATGAGCCGTTAATTTTTTTATTATCAAATAATTAACGGTTATGCTAAACTATTTTAAAGGAATCTCTCAAATGTATCAGTTGTTTGGGTCTTACATCAAATGGAGCTGAGGTAGAAAACTGTAACTAATTTTTGGCGATGCAGGGCTTTACAATGCTGACCTAAAGTGTCTACCATTACTCATTCAAATTTGTGCCATTATAAGTTAGCAAAGGTCTCATAAATCCCTCTTCGGCAGCAAAATGTAGGTTAAGTTCTCTCAAATGATAAGTCCCATTTGATTAATGGTATCTAATGGCACTATTCACAACATTTACATGTTATTATATTCTTTCCTTAGTTGGTAATAGCGTTTGGAAGTGAATTTGTGTTCTGGGTCAACTTTCATGGACCAAAGTCGTATTTTTAAGAAATTTTTTTATATCTAAAGCTTGGTGAGGAGATTCTCTTTTGATAGTGCAGTTTGGAAAGACCATTGATGCCAATGATAATAAAAATAGACGGGTTTAAATTTGATTAATTCTCCAAGTCTTGAGAGGTACCCATCAACAACGTCTGCAGAAATATTTCTATTTTTCGCATCATCAATGCCTAATTTAGCTCCCCAACCTTTGCTACTCTCAGTGATACTATTACCAAAAAACTATATCTCCAATTGGACGAAGTATATTGCTTAAATTCTTGATTCTCTCTTAATAATTGATTTTTATCCATTCAGTTTGGTATTGGATAACTAAACTATCATGAGGGTAAATGGGTTAAAATCATTTTTAGCTGACGTAAATCTAGACATTACATCAATAAAAGGATAAGGACCGAACCACGTATGTTTTTTCTTAAAATAAATAAATAAGAAAATTACTTGTGACCTTAATTTAAGGATGAAGGAAATAGATCTTGCTCCAATTAATTTATATCAAATAGAGATACAAAATTTGACAGGACCATTTAGGGGATAAGGCCTTTAATTACGTCTTTATGGGCATATGATAGGGAAAATTTCACGGTTTATTTTTTTGATTATTTTATTGTTTGGAGTAAGCTGTGACGTTGGGTCAAACCGCTCAACTAATTCAGATAATGGGTACGACTTCCTTCAGGTACCCTCTCCAGAATGGGCAGATCAGATATTATATTTTATCGTGACAGACCGATTTATGGATGGGGATTCAACCAATAACGATCAAGGAACTGGTGAGTATAAAAAAGGAGATGGAGGTTTTTGGAATGGAGGTGATATTAAAGGGATTATTCAAAAGATTGATTATTTACAAGAGCTCGGTGTAACAGGAGTTTGGATCACTCCACCAGTAGCTAATCAATGGCGAAACCCACAGCAAACAGGAACTGGAAATCATGGATATTGGGCAAGTAGATTAGATCAAGTAGACAAACACTTAGGGGATATAGAGGATTATAAGATACTTTCGGGGACGCTGCATTCGAAAGGTATGTATCTTATTCAAGATGTGGTGGTAAATCATTTTGGAGATTTTTATACATATGATGGGCCCTATGACCCTGAGGATGTATCAAAAAATTTTAAGCTGTATGACGTTGAACAGCCCAAGCAATACCCTTTTAATCATAATGATGCCAGAAAAGAGGAAGATCGTGCACTTGGAATTTACCATTTTGCACCAAGTTTCACTGACCATTCAGACACCATTCAAAAAACGCAATTTCAGTATGCCGATTTGGATGACCTGAATACATCCAATCCATTGGTTCGAGATGCCTTGAGAAAGAATTTTGGTTATTGGATTGAAGAAGTAGGAGTTGATGGATTCCGATTCGATACGCCCCACATGGTAGAGCATGATTTTTGGCATAGTTTTCTTCATGAAAAGCAGGAAGACCATCTAGGTATTGATCTGTTGGCAAAACAGTTGGGGAAAGAACATTTTTTAACTGCCGGAGAGGTAGCTTTTTTCCCTAAACCTTTTGACCATTCGGGAACGAAAGAGGCGCGTAAATATTTAGGGACCAAGAAGAAACCTGAAATGAATTCGATATTAAATTTCCCATTAAATACAGCCATAAATCGCGTTTTCATAGAGAAGAAACCTACGAGTACCCTCTCATTCAGGATGAAGAGTATTCAAGAAAACTTTCAACGCTCAGATCAGTTGCTTAATTTCATAGATAATCATGATGCCGCTCGACTCCTCTCTAAATCTGATCGACAGACCATGAGGCAAGCATTATTGTTCATCATGACCATTCCAGGAGTCCCTGTTATATATTATGGAACTGAACAAGAGTTAATCGGAATGCGTCAAACTATGTTTAAAGGAGGAGTAGGATCAATAGATAAAGATCACTTTGATACAGAAAATGCATATTTCAAATTTGTTCAGGGTCTAGTAAAATTAAGAAAATCAAACGAAGTGTTTCGAAGAGGCAAACTTAAAATATTGAGAGACAATTCTTACGCTCCTGGATTATTCGTATATGAAATGAAATTAGATGATGTTTCTGCATTGATTTTGATTAATACTTCGGCGAATCTTCAATTGATTGATGGATTAAGCGTACCCGCATTTTTTCCAGGAAATTATGTTTCCAAATACAGTATTGGAGTGGGAAATGAAATTTTATCGGTTTCCAATGATAGAATTATAGATATGATTTTAGATGCTAAAAGTGCGCAAGTTTATTTAAATACTGGTAACAATTCACAGACAAAGTTCAATTTGCATGGAACTATAGAATTAAATAATGATTTTTCGGAAATTTTGAATGGACCAGCAATTCAATTGAGTGGAAAAGCTAAAGGAGTCGAAAACATTGGGTTGGTAATTGATGGAGAATATGAGTATTTATTACCCATCACAAATAAGAAACAAAATAGCTGGTTTTATGATTTAAGCTTGAGTAATTTGATGAATGGGAAACATAGGATAACTGCGATTGGCTATGACGATAAGGGATCTTTAATAACCTCATCTAAATATTTTACTTTGGCCTTACCTACAAAGCATTTATTACATTTTGAGGACGAAATCCAGGATGACCACGGCCCTGACGGGAAATACACTTATCCTAGTCATAGAAGCTTTGGTCACCAGCAAGATATAAAGGCTGTGGACGTTTATCTTACTGGAAATAACTTAACCTTAGAAATTACCATGTCAGAAATTACTCAAATATGGATCCCCCCAAATGGATTTGATCATGTGTTATTGAATATTTATATTGATATGCCGGATAGGACAGAGGGAGTGAAGTTTTTACCTTTTCAAAATGCTTCATTCCCTGGTGGGGGTGAGTGGGATTATCGATTTGCTTTAGGCGGTTTTGGAATAGAAGCATTTGAAGGTCATCCCCTTACTTCGGGTCCTGAAAATTTAGGGAAATCCATTGCAACACCATTTGCAAATGTTGACTACAAGCAAAATAAAATAAGTGTTATACTTCCAGCTAAAATGTTGGGTAATCCCGCTAACTTAAAAAATGCCAATCTATATATAAATACCTGGGGCGGTAGCGCCACTAACCCAAGAGCCATTGACAAGACGAGAACAACTTGGACCTATGGGGGGGGAGATTCAAATAGTTTGAAAATAATGGACGATACTAAAATAATTACATTAGAATGAGAATTAAACAATATTACTGGATTAAACCCCTTGCCTTTTTTTTTGTTTGTTTTTCGGCTTGTAAGACATCCGAAAAAGAGATTATCCTACCTAATTTTATAATTATCTTTGCCGACGATTTAGGGTATGGTGATTTGAGCAGTTTTGGTCACCCAACTATCAAAACACCAAATCTCGATCAAATGGCCTATGAGGGTATGAAACTTACGCAATTCTATGTAGCCGCATCTATTTGTACTCCTAGTCGGGCCGGACTATTGACGGGTAAATTGCCGGCTAAAATAGGAATGGCAGGGGCAAGAAGAGTTTTGTTTCCTGATTCATATGGGGGTCTCCCAACATCCGAATCAACCATCTCAAGTGTACTTAGTAGTGCAGGATATATGACGGCCTGTATAGGGAAATGGCATCTAGGACATAAAAAAGAATTTTTACCTACTCAACATGGGTTTGATTATTATTTTGGTATACCCTATTCCAATGACATGTCGCCACCGAACAATAATTGGGATTATGCAAAGGCGGCCTTTCCTCCTTTGCCATTGATGGAAGGCACAGAAATCATTGAGTTGGAACCAGATCAAAGCCAATTAACGAGAAGATACACTGACAAAGCGCTTGAATTCATCGATAAAAATAAAAGCAAGCCATTTTTTCTGTATATGCCTCAGACTTTTCCTCATGTGCCGTTACATGTGGACAGTCAGAATGCAGGAAAAAGTAAAAGGGGCCTTTATGGAGATGTGGTCCAAGTGCTAGATAAGAGTGTAGGTGCTATTTTAGATAAACTCCAAAAACTAAATATTCATGAGAACACTTTTGTTATTTTCACAAGTGATAACGGTCCGTGGGGCTGGGCGGGAATTAACGGAGGTTCTGCAGGACTATTGAGAGGGAAAAAAGGATCTACTTGGGAGGGAGGATTCAGAGTTCCGACCATAGCTTGGATGCCGGGCAGTATTCCCAAAAATAAAATTTTTAACGGAGTTGGAAGCACATTGGATTTATTGCCTACTTTCATGTCAATGGCTGGGATTAATTACGAGAAAGAATCATTTGATGGAAGTGATATATCCTCTAGTTTCTTTTTAGAAAAGGAGTTGTCACATCCTATTTTTTACTACAAGCAACAAGAATTGATCGCTATGCGTAATGGCGCTTGGAAAATTTTTATAAAAAATCCAAATCCTAGAGGCAAAGAATTTTCCGATGATGATTTTCCAATTATCTTTAATCTGGATGAAGATCCTTCTGAGAAATATAATTTGGCTAAGAAAAACCCTGCCATCCTAAAAAGAATGGTTGAAGAAATAAATCTTCATATCAAAAATAATTTGTTAAAACCTTCTTTAATTGATTCCATTGCTCCAGCTTACCAAGCGGTGTTCGATCAGTATAATTAAAAAATTTAATTATTCGGTATTTTATTTGAATCGACTTAAAGTTTTGATAAGTGATAAAGCGGATTAAATCATAATATTTCTTGTTTAGATTAATTAATTGAGGGTTTTTTTATTATAATTCGGGCGATTAAGTATATTCCTAACATAACAAACGGAAGACTCAAATACTGACCTTGATTTAACAAAAATGCATTTCCAAATGCTACATTATTCTCCTTTATCAGCTCTTGTGGTATTCTTGAACCAAAAATTACCAAAAGGAAAATACCCCATATCAGACCGCCTGGAGTATGTTCTTTCCTAATACTCCATATCGTTATGAGAAGTATGAAGGTAATAACACAAATACCCGCTTCATAAAGTTGACTTGGATGCCTGATAATTCCTTTCATTTTAAAATAACCTAAATATCCATGTTTGGATTTCTTTATTTCAATAGGGGTATTTGGTGGAGCTATCAAGTTGGGTAGTTTTTGTTTTTTTAACAATAATGGTTTTATATTCTTTACAAATATACTTTCTGCAATAGCTCTATTTACAATTTGCTTTTTTAGCTTTATTTCAAGGGTAAGTACGGGATAATTATTCTCTTTGTATTGATCATTATTTATTACTGAAATTGAATGAATGGCGGGAATTCGATCTTTTATATGCTGTGTTTTAGCAGCAACAAAAATGACTCCAAAGTTTGATTTTGTAGGTTTTCCAATCATTTCACTGTTCATGAAATTACCTACACGAATAAATATCGAGCCTAAAGCAACGACAATTGCTATTCTATCAACTATTTGCAACCAACTGTGGCCTTGTCTGTTGTATTTTTTGATTCGGATTTTTATAATAGAGAGTTCAAGTCTGTAAACATAAAACCAGATGGCAACTAAAATTCCAAGAGCACAGCCATGAGAAGAAAGGCCACCTTCCCAAATTTTTAATATGCTAATAGGGTTATTAAAATATTTGAAGGGCTCGTAAAAAACAACATGACCTATCCTTGCTCCAATGACGGTGCCTAATATGATATATAAAAGCAGATAATCTAAATTATTCCTCACTCTGCTTTCTGCTCTGTAAATACCAAAAATCACAAACCGACTAATAATAAATCCACTTGCAAATAAAAAGCTATACCAAAGCACAGATATAGTACCTATTTTTAAAAAAATAGGATTCGGATTCCAAACGATATAATTAAGATACATTTATCGCAATTTTTAGCAATTGTTTACATTGTTCATAATACTAAATTTAAAATTAATTTTTTAATGGTGAAAAGGTTTATTTTCCTCTCTTGGGGGTTAGAACCTATTTTTTCGTTATAACTATGATTCTATTTTCAAATAAAATCCTCCATTGGACAATAAGATAACAAACATAATACTACGTATTTTGACAGGTGAAGCTTCAAAGGAAGAAAACATAATGTTGAAAGAGTGGATGGATAAAGATCCAGATAGTTATAGGAAATATGAAGCCTTTCGTAGTTATTGGTCTGAACAAAATTATGATCTTTGTAAAGATAAAATTTTGAAGAATGTGAAGCGTAGGATTTCAGATGAAAAGCGTCAAATACAATTCAAAAGATTGAAACAATCTAAAGCAATCGACTATTATAAAATGTGGTTTAAGGTAGCCTCATCAATAGTGATAATCAGTATATTTTCGGCATATTTATTTCAAACCGAAATGTATGCCCGAATCACTACCAGTGATCAAAAACAAATAATAACTAAAAAAAATCCTTTTGGACAGAAATCAACGATATATCTATTTGACGGTTCAATAGTATACCTTAATTCAGGAAGCAGTGTAAGTTATCTTAAAGGATTCACTAAAGATAAACGACAAATAGAATTGTCAGGAGAAGCTTATTTTGAAGTCGCTCGAGATGATAATCGTCCATTCACTGTCATTGCGCACGGAGTTAAGACAACTGCTCTAGGCACTATGTTTAATGTTAATGCATATTCAAAAAAAGAAGTAATTGTGTCTTTAGCTGAAGGTAAAGTGCAAATTGAGTTTCATAATGAGCCTGAAGGTTATCAGGATCAATATCTGGTGGCTGGAGAGCAGGTGGCATATAATAGTGATCTCAAAACAATCAAAAGAGGACTATTTAATCCAAAAATTAATGCCTGGAAAGATGGTGTTTTATTTTTTGAAAATGCGAGTCAAAAAGAGGTATTCGAAGCATTAGAATTGTGGTATGGATTTAGTTTCTTGATAAGTGAGCCTTTTGAAGATGAATGGCGTATTAATGCAAGCTACGATAATCAAAATTTACATTGGGTTTTGGGATCATTAGGATATATTCAAGGATTTGATTTCGAAATATTAGATAAAAAAGTAGTGATCAAAAATAAATGAAATAAAGATGTTCTCATTTCAAATTTCTCAAAAAAAGATTCTGCACCACAGAGTCTTAAAATTTAGTACCCATCTGTTATTTATTATGAGCCTTTTTATCTGGCTTTCTCAGGAGGGGGTATTGGCTAAAGATAATAGTAGTCCACAGAATAGCAACTTTAAAAGTATTAAAAAAGTAAAAATTAATCTTGTTTTAATAAACGATGATATAAGATCAACCTTTAAAAAAATAGAAAATATAACACCATTCTTATTTGCTTATGATGAGAAAGACGTTCAAAAAAATAGATATTTCAATGGCTCATATATAAATCAATCAGTTTACGAAGTATTGGTCGACATAGCCAGAAAATCTAAATTTAATTTCCAGCAAGTCAATCAAAGTATTAATGTTCAGATGAATACCTCAGAAAAGGAATCAGATCTGGTCATGTCTAAACAAGAACGGAGTGTATCAGGGATTGTATACGATGAAAATAATGAAGGGATACCAGGGGTCAATGTTGTTATTAAGGGCACGTCTTCCGGAACTATAACCGACTATGAAGGTTATTACCGACTAAATGTTCCTGATGAAAATATTACTTTAGTATTTAGCGCAATCGGTTATGATGATCAAGAGATTTTGATTGGTGCAAGATCCGTAATAGATGTAACATTGGGAGTAAATGTAAAAGAGTTAGAGGAGGTTGTGGTAATGGGATATGGTACTCAGATTAAACGTAAAATGACCAGTTCCGTTTCTAGGGTTAATGTCGAGAAGTTAAATTCTGCTGCTACGAACTCATTTGAAGGAGGATTACAAGGGATTGTTCCAGGAGTCCAAGTAACTACAAGTAGTGCCTTGGGAGGATCTGCTATCCGGGTGCGAATCAGAGGTACTTCATCTGTTAGCGCAAATAGTGAACCACTTTATGTGATAGATGGGATCCCAATTGAAAGTGGAGAAATTAGTACATCGCAACCGGGAGGAGGCATACAAGAATGGAATTTACAACAAGCGGCTAATACAAATGTGTTAGCAAGTTTAAATCCAGCAGATATAGAATCCATGGAAGTCTTAAAAGATGCGGCTGCAGCTGCAATATATGGCTCCAGGGGGGCAAATGGTGTCGTATTGATAACTACTAAAAATGGGAAATCTGGGGATACTCAAGTTTCGTTATCTGGTTCATTTGGGCTATCAGAGGCCACCAACAAAATTGATTTACTCAATGCTGAGCAATATTTAATTTTGGCCAAAAAGGCATGGTATAACTCTGGTTTTGATGTGGCTGATTTTTGGGCTAATAGTGGCGTATTGGTTGACGGTCTTACTCAAGAGCAAGCAGAGACCACAGATACTGATTGGGTTGATCAAGTTTTACAAGTAGGGCAAGTCGCCGATTATAATGTTTCTATATCAGGAGGTAGTGAAAAAACTACTTTTTTTTTAAGTGCAAATATTAAAGATCAAACCACCATTTTAAGAGGGAATAAATATCAACGATTTGGTACGCGACTTAATGTTGACCATGAAATAAGTGAAAAGCTATCGATAGGTGGACGTCTGATGCTTACTTATATCAATGATAAGCAAGTTCCGACCAATTGGGCTGGTGGTGTTAGTAATGTTTCTGAAATGCTTCCTATTTGGCCAGTGAGAAAAGAAGATGGATCATATTTTAATGTCTCTGACGAACAACCAGTTGCGGGTGTTGATTTAAGAACAATTAACTTAAAAAGCAATCAAATATTAGGTAACTGGTATTTTAAGTATAAAATTCTAGATGCATTGAGTTTTAGATCAGAGCTCGGTAGTAATTTATTGTTCAATGATGATTTTCATTTTCGTGATGGTCAAATTACGAGCCATGGTAGATCTGTAGCATCTACAGTTAATGGAAAGCGTATGGGTTATAATTGGAAGAATATTGTGAATTTTACAAAAACTTTTGGCCAGCATAGCTTAGATCTATTGGGAGCATCAGAAATGCAATCTTATACGTCTAAATTAAATTCTGTATTTGGGGATACATTTATCAATTCTACTCTTACTAGACCTCAAGATGCGGCCATAATTAATGCAGCAAATAGTGAATCAGCTTACTCGTTTTTGTCCTATATAAGTCGTGTAAATTATGACTTTCAAGGTCGTTATATTTTATCTTTAAGTTTCAGGGCCGATGGCTCTTCTCGGTTTGGTCCAGATAATAGATGGGGATATTTTCCTGCTCTTTCACTTGGATGGGTATTAAGTGATGAAGACTTTTTTTCTACGCTCGCTACAGCTGTAAATTTTTTGAAAATTCGGATGAGTTATGGATTGGTGGGTAATTCTGAAATTGGGGACTACTCATACCTTTCTACCTATGGAACATCAACGTATAATGCCAATACGGGTTTGGGTATTTCTAATGTCGGGGATGATGAGTTGGGTTGGGAAACAACTTCTCAACTTAATTTAGGAGTTACTTTCGAGATTTTAGAAGGGAGAATTAGTGGAGAGTTTGATGTTTACGATAAGACAACCAATGATTTACTTTTGCCCTTCCCAGTATCACAAATGACTGGAGTTTCGTTGGTGACAAGAAATGCTGGTACATTGACTAATAAAGGTTATGATTTAATGGTTAACTCTGTTAACATCAACAGAAGTTCGTTTAAATGGTCGAGTACTGTTACTCTGAATTACAATGAGAACTTGGTTACCAGTCTTGGCGATGAACTTATTGAAGATGGCATTTCTGCTAGTCTTGGCTTAGGGGGTATTTCAATTTTTCCTGGTTATCCCGTCGGTGTAAATCAATTAGTTGAGTGGGTTGGAGTAGATCAAATTACAGGTGAGGATACTTATAAGGATTTGGAGGGAAATGTATTGAGTTACAGCCAAGCAATTGAAGATTATGGTAGCTTTGCACTTTTCGAACAGGCCAATAGACGACCTATGGGAAATCCTTGGCCAAATTATACTGGAGGTTTGGAAAACAGATTTAGCTTTAAAAAATTTTATGGGAGTGTTCTTTTCACTTTTGCTACGGGTCAAACCTATGAAGATGGATACATGAAGGCCTTAACGCAACCTTTTGGTGGGAATAAGCTAAATCCACCAACTCATATGTTGAACTCATGGAGCTCACCAGATGGTAACGCATCTGATGTCTCACAGGTAAATACTAGCAATGTTTTTTGGGAGGGAACCTCTGAGCATCTATATAGCACAGATTATTTAAGATTAAGAGATTTGACAATAGGGTATAAAATAACTACGCGAAGTACGAAAGTAAAAGGATTTGATATCTCTTTAAAAATGGTCAATGCCCTAACTTTTACCAAGGCGCCTAATTTTTTCTGGGATCCTGAATTTACTGGTGTTGTGCAAAGTCGTCAAGCCAATAATATTGGAGCAGGAGGAGCTTTTAAGCAATCTCCGCAGGCAAAATCAGTAATTTTGGGTCTAGTTATTAATCTATAATTATGTATAGGATGAAAAAGTTAGTCATAATATTCGTTTCTACAATTTTTTGGTCATGCGGAGATGATTTTTTAGATAATCCTCCCAATATTGGATTGACTCCTGATAAATTAACTGATTTGGCTTCTGCTAAGGCATTATTATATGGGGCATATGCACAAATTAGACCATTTGTCCATCAATCAGCGTTGTATTCTGCAGGAATGATGCGAGATGTTGTCAATAGAAATAGGGGAGAGTACGATAATTTTTATGGTCATGAAATAAGCGCCAATATGACATCCTGGCAATATACATCTGGGTTTACAGCTCTCGGAACCGTAAATAAAATTTTTGCAGATGAGTTAGCTAATACGGCAGCGACAGATGCGGATAAGTCAGCAGTGCTGGCAGATGCTCATTTTTTGCGAGCTTTGATCTATTTTGATTTAAATAATTACTGGGGAGATCCTATTACAGACTACACTGTACCTTTACTTGAGTTACCTTTGAGCATAGACGATCGGGTATCATGCGCGAAGACTTCCCAGCTCAGTGCGTTCATTGAATCTGAAATTGAGACTGCCAGAGCTCATTTCCAAGAAGCATCATCTGGGGTTTCCAACTATTATGCTGCTACTGCACTTGCAGCTAGGATTTACTTTTTTCACGAAAAATACGATTCTGCATATGCTCGAGCCAATGAAGTAATTACGAGCGGTCAATACTCATTAGAGTCTGACGTAAGGGAAGTTTTTACTGCACCAGGGAATTCAAATGAAATCATATTCAAAATTATGTTCAATTCTGTGGATGGCTCAGGAGTGAGTCCCTCTGCCCGTATTTTTGAGGCTTATCAAGCGTCACCAACTTTAGGTTTTTATAGTATGAACCCCAATGGAGTAGCTGCAGAAATGATTATGGATGAAGACGATGCACGTTATACTGGTCTTTATTCTTCTGATGATAATTATATATACGTTGAGAAATATTCTACTGATCAAATGCATTATCAATACATTCGATTGGCTGAAATGCACTTAACTAGAGCAGAGGCAAATATAATGGTAAATGGCTCTGTAAACCAACAAGACGTAGATGATATTAATGCATTAAGAAACAGGGCGAAACCATCTTCGGTATTAACTTCTATTCCTACAAAAGGTCAAGCACTTAATATGCTTTTTGAAGATCGCACTAAGGAATTAGCTTTTGAGTTGGGAGATCATTTTCTTAATACTAAGCGTTTGAAATTTGGAATTATTAGGACTCAAGATGAAGGAGAGGGATTTAAAACTTATTCAGAATGGATAGAATTATTGTTATATCCATTCCCTGCAAACGAAGTGGATATACATGGTTTAACTAGATCAGGAAATTAATGGGGATTAAAAAAATTATTGTGGCATTTGCTATACTGAGCCTATTTAAATGTGATGAAAAGTGGCCTATTAACGAGGAGTTACTGAGCAGTGCTTCACCTGATATTTCAGGTTCTTGGTCAATTTCCAGTGTAGAGCAGAATGAGATAGATATTTCGAATAATTATAATTTCGACTCATTTGTAATTGTTTTAAACTATGCTAATGGTCTTCCGTCAGATTTTTCCATAAATTCTGATGGTCCCGTACCATTTCCAGCTATGCAGAGTACAGGTTCATGGCATTTTGATAATGAATTATATCCAAGTAAGATGTATTTCGTTTACGGAGATACTGCTATCTCGACAGTAGACCAACCTTTATTGACTACTGGGAATGATGAATTTCATTTAGAGTTTAATTTGGGTTGTAGTGATGTTTCATATATTTATCATTTTACTAAAAATAGCACATTGTGAGAATTATAAGTTTATTATTAAAAAAGATGTCACAAAAGAAGTTTTGGTCGCCGGTTTTCATAAGTGGAACTGTTGTCGTGATAGCTCTTTTTTTAACTAGATGTTTTGATATCATTTCTTTTGAACAACCTGAGACAGCAATTGCTGGGGAAACAATATCAATTAAATTAGACATTGAAGTATTGGAGGATAAATTTAATCCTGGAAATGTTGGGGGGACTATGCCAGTGGTTGGATTTTTGGCACCAAAGTCTTGGAATGCCGGGGCAAACACAGTTATGAGCATTTCAAGTGAGGTTTATAATAGTACCATGAGTCCAATGGTTGAAGGGGCCATTGAGGGTAAAGGTGGAAAGCCATGGTCAGAAACTTTAACCTTTAATTACGGTACAGGTGAAAATTATGATCCAACTAAAATGGAATGGGTAATGTTTATGGCAGATGAACCTTATGATCATAATCCGGCCTATCTTCCTATATATGGAACTGTGAATATTGAAACTGTTGTAGGGCCAAATAATATTACCGCTCAACTAGGGTATTTTATAGGAGAAAATGATAATGGAATATGGGAGCTAAATGAAAATCAAGATTTTAGATTAGGGAATTGTATTGAAATTACTGGTGGTACAGGAGCCCCTATCAACTATTGTGGTCCAGAACCTGCACCAGGAACGAGTGTTATAAGTCCTGATGTATTTAGTTATAACGATTTGTTAAAAATCACTTTCGATGCTTCAATAGGAGCAAATGAGGGAGTAACAAAGCTTAGTGGAGCTAGTTTTGTATATTTGTGTGCGAAGGCTTTATTAAATAATGGAACAGTGATATCAGTTTGTGATAAGACTGATAAAACATCTTTAAATTTTGTTGGAGATGATATTTGGGAAATTACTATCTGGCCAAAAGATCTTTTTGCATTAAATTTTGCTGAACAAATCTCTATGATTACTTACAATTTTCAAGATCAAAACGGGAATAATATTGTTAGAGATTTCTCCACTGGCGAAGATTTTACAATGTTTGCATCCTGTCAATAAATGCATAAAATGTTTATATTTTGATTTATGAAATTCTTAGTTAGATATTTTGTTTTACTTATTTCATTTTCATCAGTAGCTCAAACTTTTACCAATCCTATTTTACCTGGAGCCTATCCAGATCCCTCTATTAGCCAGGCTCAAGGATATTATTACATTGTCAATTCATCTTTCGAATACTTTCCTGGGCTGCCTATTCACAAAAGCAATGACTTGGTAAATTGGGAGTTGATTGGATATGGACTAGACAGAGAGGATCAATGTAATGGGTCAAATAACTTACTTGATGTCCAAAGTAATGGTGGTATTCATGCACCCACCATACGTTATCATGACGGCACTTTTTATATAATTACCACCAACATTTATAGTCCTGCAAATGGCCCTACCCAGTTCATTAACTTTATAATTACAGCTAAAGATCCAGCTGGATCATGGTCCAAACCTCACATAATTGATGGGGCACCAGGAATTGATCCTGATTTATTTTTTGATGATGATGGGACTGTTTGGTTTGTTGGAACCCATGACAAAGGAGATAAAAATGCGAATGGGATTGGGGAGTTGTGGGTACAAGAATTGGATCTCAACAGGTGGCAACTTAAAGGTGAGAGAACCTCTGTTTGGACAGGAGCTTGTGGTGGCTGTTGTTTGGAAGGGCCTCATATGTATAAAAGAAATGGAGTTTATTACTTGATGGCTGCTGAGGGTGGAACTTCTTTTAATCATGCCGTAATGATTGCTGCAAGTGACAAAATTACTGGTCCCTACGATTCCAACCCGAGAAATCCTATTCTCACCACGAGGCATTTATCAAAAGATAATTGGGTACACAGCACTGGGCATGGCGATTTGATTAATGTAACCGATGGAAGATGGTTTATGGTCACCTTGGGTAAGCGTGGGGATGAGCAAAGAGAATCTAATATGGGTAGAGAGACCCACTTGATCCCTGTTTCATGGGAAAAAGCAACGGTAAGATGGGAGCAAGTGAGTGATAATGAATGGAAACCCGTGACTTACGAATTTCCAGTTGGAGCCCCTGAAACTGGTAAGGTTGAACGGATTAATCCCATACCTTTTAAACAAACTCAGCAATATCAAGATGATGCATTTAATGATAATTTTGATGGGTCAAAATTAAATTTAGAATGGAATTTTAGAAGGGTACCTAAAGCCAATACTTTTTCATTGTCTGCTCGGACGGGTTATTTGAGGTTGTATGCAAAACCCGAGATAATTGAAAATAGGGGACAGGCTAGTTTGATGGGCTTTAGACAGCGAGAAAGTGATTTTCAATATTCTACCAGCATTCACTTTCGACCTGAAAAGAACGGTGAAGAGGCTGGCATCAGTCTGTTTCAAAAAGACAACAATTATGTCAATTTTACCCTAATTAAAGAACAAGGGATAATGGTGCTTCGGGTAATCCATAAAGATCCTAAAGATGATCCTAAAATCTTGAAACAAGAAATTTTATCAAGCTACGATGGACAGATTATGTTAAAAGTAATTTCCAAAAATCATCAATACCATTATCAATATTCTCTTGACCATGGGCAGGAATACATTTCATTCGTGAGATCAAAGGGAGATTTAATTTTAAGCCATCGAACTAGCTCATACACTGGAGCGTATTTAGGATTGTATGCGACAGGTAATGGGGAAAGTACGAAAGCTTTTATGGATATAAATTGGGTATCTTATCAAGGGTTCCCAAGAACTTAACTTTCTTTAACATTTAAATACTAATATTGCTTTGCCTCAAAATCCTAATTTCTTTTAAAATATCTTCCGGTATTTTAAATTTGCTATTAAATTAAATACACAAAACTGTCCAAGTGATATTTTTGTTTCCCTGGGCTACATTTGCTTCCAGAATGAATATTCTTAAAGTTATATTTTTATTTTTTTTGGGCCTATTGGTTATTTCTTCAAAAGCTTTTGGTCAAAAAGTAACCGTAATAATGGGGCCAGATCAGTTTGCCATAAATCAACTTTGGACCATTACCATAACTGTGCAAAATGAAAGATTACGTAATTACAGTAACTTTCCAGAAATTGAAGGTTTGGTTAAAAGGGGTACTTCCTCTTCCTCTTCAACAAATTATGTTAATGGTAAAATGAGTTCATCTCAAAGTATTATTCAGAATTATCAAGCTATGAAGGAAGGAGAGGTTGAAGTTCCGGCTTTTGATATAACAGTAAATGATCAATCGTTTTCAGTGAAAGGCAAAAGTTTAATAGTAACTGTACCAACCCAACAACGTCGGTCCAATTTTCAAGATCCATTTCAAGATTTTTTTCAGCAAAGAGCGCCATCTGAATTTGTAGAAGTTGAGGCGGATGCTTTTCTGGCATTGACTACGGATAAAAATGAAATTTACATAGGGGAAGGTATAACCACCACCTTAGCTTTCTATGTAGCAGCTTCCAATCGTGCAGACATGAAATTTTATGATCTTGGAACCCAACTAACAGGAATTATAAAGAAAATAAAACCAGAAAATTCTTGGGAAGAAAATTTCAATATCGATAATATCAATGGGGAATCTGTTAATATAAAAGGTATTCAATATACCCAGTACAAAATTTTTCAGGCGACTTATTTTACATTGAATTTAGACACAATTAACTTTCCCAGTGTAGGGCTTAAGTTAATTAAATACGATCAAGTTAAAAATCCCTCTTTTTTTGGCAGGAATCGTCAAGAAAATTATGAAACCTTTTATAGTAAACCCAAGACCGTCAGGATAAAAGAGTTACCACCTCATCCTTTAAAAGATGTAGTTAATGTAGGCTCCTATAAGTTGAAAGAGGCAATTAGTTCAGGGAATTTAACTACGGGACAAAGTTTTAATTATTCTTTTGAAATAGGAGGGACTGGCAATATCAGTGCTATAAATATGCCAAAAATAGAGTCCAATAAATTGTTTGAGTTTTATGAACCTAATATTGTTCAAAATATTCGAAGATCGTCTAACCGAGTAACTGGGAGTAAAAAGTTTGATTATTTTGGAATCCCGAATGAACCAGGCATCTATGAATTAGGGGATTTTATTCAGTGGATTTTTTTTGATCCTATTCAGGAGAAATATGATACGCTGAAGTCGGATATTCAACTTCAAGTTGATGGAGAGAGCAGGAAAAACGAATATATTTCTTCTAATGATCTAGGCTCATTTTATGACATTATTGAATACGAAGACAATAAATTGGTTTCAATCAAAACTGGTATAGGTTATCAAATCTTTATCAACCTATTTATATTCGCTATATTGGTAGGCAGTATGGTATTACTATTTAAAAAATAATGGGAAGTTCTTTTGGAAAAATATTTAAAATCAGCACTTTTGGAGAATCACATGGGCCGGCTATTGGTGTTAATATTGAGGGGCTGCCTGCGGGGGTTCAAATCGATTTAGAGAACATTCAACTTGAGTTGGGCCGAAGGAGGCCCGGTCAATCTAGGATAACAACACAAAGGAAAGAAGCAGATGAAGTTGAAATTTTGTCGGGAGTTTTTGAAGGTGTGAGTACGGGGACACCTTTGGCTATGGTGATTAGAAATAGAGATCAAAAAAGTAAGGATTACGCTCACATTTCCCATAAGTTTAGACCGAGCCATGCGGACTATACCTTTCAGGAAAAATATGGTATAAGAGATTATCGTGGTGGGGGAAGAAGTTCCGCGCGTGAAACTGCGGCTCGTGTTGCCGCTGGTGCGGTGGCAAAGCAATTTATAGCGCAAGCCTTTGGAGGGCACTTCTATGCCTATGTTTCCCAAGTAGGTTCCTTAAAACTGGAAAAAGATTACCTAGACTTAGATCTTGATCAAATTGATGATCATTTAGTACGTTGTCCTGATCCTGAAATGGCAGATAGAATGTTTAGGCTCATTGATCAAGTTCGTAAAAATCAGGATACCATTGGAGGTATTGTTACTGGCGTAATAAAAAATATTCCCGTTGGACTTGGAGAGCCTGTTTTTGATAAGTTAAATGCCACCTTAGGAAAGGCAATGTTAAGTATCAATGCCGTAAAGGGGTTTGAATATGGAAGTGGGTTTGAAGGGGTTAAAATGACGGGCTCGAAGCACAATGATGCTTTCTACCAAGAAGGAGATCGAGTGCGAACACGAACCAACAAATCTGGGGGAATCCAAGGAGGGATCTCAAATGGTGAAGATATTTATTTTAATGTAGCCTTTAAGCCGGTGGCTACTATAATGCAAGATCAGGAGAGTGTAGATCAGGAGGGTAATAATACAAAAATATCGGGAAAAGGACGACATGACCCTTGTGTAGTACCACGTGCGGTACCCATTGTAGAGGCGATGTCGGCATTGGTGATAGCAGATTTCTACCTAATCAGCAAAACTAATAAGTTGACTCATAAATTATGAAAAAGTTACCAATTCATGTTAAAATAGTTACCGGGTTAATTTTAGGGATTGTTTGGGCTTTTATATCAAGCTTATTGGGGTGGAATGAATTTACTATTCGATGGATTGATCCTTTTGGCATGATATTTATCAAACTGTTGAAATTCATTGCTGTTCCCTTAGTTTTATTTTCTATTATTGGGGGTATATCTGGATTGCGAGATGTCTCTAAATTGGGACGTTTGGGATGGAAAACCTTAATGGCTTACATGACGACAACTTTGTTGGCGGTGAGTATTGGTTTGACATTAGTAAATATTGTCAAGCCAGGAACACACATAGATGAGGAACAGCGTATTAAGAATAGACTTTCCTATGAAGTTTGGTTACAAGAAAATGACATTGGGGTCACCCAAGACGGGTTAAATTTTCTCTCTGATCCAAAATATTCGGCTTACCTTTCGGAGGTTCAAGTGTCTGAGCAGGCTACTTCACCAAAGTTAGATTTAGAAAAAAAAATGAAGACCGTAGCGGTTCAAAAAGAAAATTCTCCATTAAAGTTTATTGTTGAGATGGTACCTGATAATATTTTCGCATCATTGTCTGGTAATGGATTGATGCTTCAAGTAATCTTTTTTGCTATTTTCTTCGGAATAACCTTGGTTTTTATCCCAAAAGAAGCTTCTGTACCTATTATTAATTTAGTCAATGGGATGAATTTGATTTTTTTAAAAATGGTAGACTTGGTTATGAAGGGAGCACCTTTTTTTGTTTTTTGCCTTTTGGCAGGTGTAGTAGCAAAGATGGCAGATTCACCTCAAGCGGTGTTTGATATTTTTGTAGGTTTGGGATCTTATTCGCTTACCTTATTTTGTGGATTGTTTTTATTGACATTTGTAGTTTATCCTTTGATTGTGAAATTATTTGTTTCTAAGATGAGCTTTAAAGATTTTTTTAAGAATATTAGTCCAGCACAATTTTTAGCTTTTTCGACTAGTTCTAGTGCTGCTACCCTACCCGTAACGATGGAATGCGTTGAAGAAAATGTCGGTGTACCAAAGTCTGTTTCAAGCTTTGTTTTGCCCATTGGGGCCACGGTAAATATGGATGGGACTTCCATGTTTGAGGGGGTAGCGGTTGTCTTTTTAGCACAGCTCCATTTTATTGATCTGACAATATTACAGCAACTTACGATTGTGTTTACTGCTGCAGCAGCGTCTATTGGTTCGGCTGCAGTGCCTAGTGCGGGGTTGATTATGATGATTATGGTATTACAATCTGTTGGATTAAACCCAGCATGGGTAGCTGTCATATTCCCTGTAGATCGCATTTTAGATATGTGCAGAACAGTAGTGAATGTGACAGGTGACATGGTCGTATCTACTCTGATAGCAAAATCCGAAGGGGAGTTAGAAAAATATACATAGGTCCTCTTTAATAAAGGAATTAATCATTTTGTCGATTATTCAGTTAAGTAAGTTTATTTTTGTATTCTAAAGTTAAAAATATGTCTGAACCTGTTAGAACACCAATAAATATATATACTGAGGCCAATCCGAATCCTAATTCGTTAAAGTTTGTGGCCAACTTCATGCTCATGCCCGAGGGTGTAAGTAGAGATTTTCCAGATATAAAAAGTGCAGAAGAAGCACCTTTGGCCATTAAACTTTTTGAAAAAGCCTATGTGAAACGTGTTTTTTATATGAGTAATTTTATCACAGTCACTAAAGATGAAGATGTTGATTGGTATGAAATTAAAGGTGAGATTGTTACAATTATTAAAACTCACTTAGAGGCTGGATTACAAATTTTAACTGGAAAAGAGATAAAAGAAGATAATCACGATGAGGTTTCGGAAACTGATCTTGAAGCTAAAATTAAAGGAATATTGAATGAGTATATTCGACCTGCTGTCGAGATGGATGGAGGTGCGATTACTTTTGATTCATTCACTGAGGGTAAGGTTAAAGTGCTGCTACAAGGATCCTGTTCGGGTTGTCCAAGTTCGACATTAACTCTTAAATCTGGTATAGAAAATTTACTAAAGCGGATGGTTCCTGAGGTAAAGAAAGTAGAGGCTGTAGGTGTATAGTTAGATAGAGATGAGTTGACAGGATTTAAGATTAATCTACCCAACTAATGTGTTTAAATTCTTTTTTTATATTATGAGTATTTGCTTTTAATTTTCTACTTTTTTGTCTGATTCCAAAAAATTAGAGTTAGTGCTAAACCCTGACATTGCTTTAGATGATCAAAATTTGCGTGCTTTCTTAAAGGGCAAAGGTTGGCTTGGTGATGAACAGTATTTTTTGGTGGATCGACGATCTATCGATGCGCGAAAGTTAAAAGTAAAAGTCAACATTAGCTTATCAATTTCAGCAGTTCCTCTCAATCATGAATTCGTTGAATACGAACCGGCGGCGGAATCGGTTTTAAATGCACAAAAAGTTATCATCGTAGGGGCAGGTCCAGCTGGACTTTTCGCAGCTTTAAAGGCTATTTCATTAGGTTATCGCCCGATAATCATTGAACGTGGTAAAGATGTGAGAGGACGCCGACGTGATCTTGCTGAAGTTAATAAGAAAGGCATTGTAAATCCAGATAGTAATTATTGCTTCGGTGAAGGAGGGGCAGGGACGTATTCTGATGGTAAACTGTATACGCGAGCCAAGAAGCGTGGTAGTGTACGCCGTATATTCGAGATATTGGTGGCACACGGTGCTCCTGAGGATATTCTATTTGAAGCACATCCACATATTGGAACAAATAAACTTCCAAAAATTGTATCAGCAATCAGTAAAACCATTGAAGGACTTGGAGGGATGATACACTTCAATGCCCGAGTAAATAATTTTATCATCGAAGATGGATCAATGCGAGGAGTAGTTACGAAAGAAGGTCGACGACATCAAGGAATTGGAGTAATTCTGGCCACCGGTCATTCGGCACGCGATATTTTTAATTTATGTTTAGCACAGGGAATTAAGATCGAGTCCAAACCTTTCGCTCTGGGCGTACGGGTAGAGCACCCACAGGAACAAATCGATCAGATTCAATATCATACCAATGAACGGGGCTTACTGCCAGCAGCCAGTTACGCTATGGCATATCAGTCTAAATTGTCGGGTAAAGAAAGAGGGGTATTTTCATTTTGCATGTGTCCAGGTGGATTTATAGTTCCAGCTTCAACATCACCGGGTGAGATTGTTGTAAATGGGATGAGTCCATCAAGGCGAGACAGCAAATTTGCTAATTCAGGTATTGTTGTGGCTATTGAGGAGCAAGACTTAAAAGACGTTAACTTAATGGGACCTTTGGCAGGTATGGAATTTCAAGCCAGCCTTGAAAAACGGGCATGGGAATCAGTAAGTAAGGGGCAAATGGCCCCTGTCCAAAGGTTAGAGGATTTCATGAATGGAGTTCATTCTTCTTCGTTAAATGCATCTTCATATCAACCAGGCCTGGAATCAGTAGAAATGAGAAAAATTTTGCCTAAATTCATTAGCGAGCGCTTGAAACAGGGATTTCGTTTCTTTGACCATAAAATGCAAGGATATATAACTAACGACGCACAAATTATAGGGATTGAAAGTAGGACCTCTTCTCCCGTGCGCATACCTCGAGATAAAATAACATGTGAACACCAAGAGGTCAAAAGGTTATTTCCATGTGGTGAAGGTGCGGGTTATGCGGGAGGTATTGTGTCTGCAGCCATGGATGGTGAACGATGTATGGATCATTTGGCCAAGCTCTATCTAAAATAATCTCCCAAATTATATATATCCATTGGGGATTAAAAAGCTTGAATTTAATTGTTATTTAACTTTAAGGAATTAAAGCATCATATAGAATCGCTATCGGATGTTTGGCAATCCGGCCCGTGCCATCTTTAATTTGGTGTCGACAACTTGTACCTGCCGCTGCGATTTCTACTTCCTTAGGTTGATTCCTGACCGTAGGAAATAATACTAATTCTCCAATTTTCATTGAGAGCGCATAGTGCTCCTTTTCATATCCAAATGATCCGGCCATTCCGCAGCAACCAGAGGGGATCATGTGCACAGTATGACCCGAGGGAAGATTAAGCATTTTTTTGGTTGAGGTCATAGATGATAAAGATTTCTGATGACAATGGCCATGTACTTTAATTAATTTTTTATCCTTATTAAAGCTGCAGGCTTTGATATGTCCTTTATCAATCTCATGGCTAATAAATTCTTCAATTGTCATGACATTTTTAGCTAGTTTTTTAGCCTTACTTTGAAGTGTTCCTCGAGTCAAAGAGAGGTATTCATCTCTAAATGACAAAATAGTAGAGGGCTCAATACCCACAAGTGGGATCTCTTCATTTATGATATTAGAAAATAAAGCAACATTTTTTTCAGCCAACTGCTTGGCTTCCTGAAGCATACCTTTGGACATGAAGCTTCGGCCACTTTCTGGATGATCTATGCGTTTCACTTGATATCCTAATCGATTTAAAAGGAGTATAGTTTTTTGTCCAATCTCTACATCATTATATTCGGTAAACTCGTCGCAAAATAAGTATAAAACTTTTCCAGACCTGTTGGTAAGTGGTTTGAAATTCGTCTTGAGCCATTGCTTGAAAGTTAGGGCTCCGAGTGTAGGCATTGATCTTTCAATTGCAAATCCTGCAATAGCTTTTGCAATATTTCCAGAAAGTTTATTGGAAAAAATTAGCCGATATGCCCAAGGAATTTTTGAGGCTAAAGACATTACCATTGTAAAATTACCAATGAGTTTGCTTCTTAATGGAATACCTTTATCTTGGTAGTATTGGTATTGCCATTCACCTTTTAATTTGGCCATGTCTACATTTGACGGGCATTCCGAACTACAGCCTTTGCAGGAGAGGCATAAATCTAATACCTCCTTTATTTCAGGTCTTGAAAAAGGTTTTACCGTATCTGTTTTGCTTAACATTTCACGTAAAATATTAGCACGGGCCCGTGTCGTATCTTTTTCATCTTTAGTAGCTTGATAGCTAGGGCACATGGTTCCTCCCGACAGCTTGGTCTTCCTACAATCGCCCGATCCGTTACATAATTCTGTAGCCCTTACTATTCCTTGATTTTCACTAAAATCGTATATGGTGTCAAATACAGGGGTTTGCTGATCGGGCTCAAAACGTAGATCTTTATCCATTGATGGGGTATTCACGATTTTTCCTGGATTAAATATATTATTTGGGTCCCATATATTTTTAAGTTGCTTACAGAGTTGATAATTATGTTCTCCCAGTACTTGAGGAATAAATTCACCTCGAAGTCTTCCGTCGCCATGTTCTCCAGAAAGAGACCCATTATAAGACTTTACTAAAGTGGAAATTTCTTCTGCGATTGTTCTAAATTGTTTTTGCCCCTCTTTGGTTTTGAGGTTCAAAATAGGTCTTAGGTGTAATTCGCCCGATCCCGCATGTGCATAATGAACGCTATATAAATTATGCTTTGACAAAATTTTGTTAAAGTCAGCGATGTATTGTGGAAGTTTTTGAACCTGAATCGCAGTATCTTCAATTACTGGCACAGCTTTGGCATCACCCACCATATTTGATAGTAGCCCTAATCCCGCTTTTCGTAATCCCCAAACTTTTGAAATATCTGAGCCTTTGACTATAGGATAGGCATATCCGAGGTGAGCTTTTTTTAAATTAGTGATTAGGGCGAGGGTGTTTGCCTCTACTTCTTCCTCTGATTCGGCAATGAGTTCAACGATCAGAATAGCTTTAGGATCTCCTTTTATAAAAAATCTACTTTGTATATATAGGGTATTTCGTTTTGTTGCCTCAAGGATGTGGTGGTCCATCAATTCACAAGCTGTGGGATTATAGTTCAAGGCAATTAAATTGGCTTGAAGGGATTCCTCGATGGTATAGTTGTGAATGCAAATGAGCCGTTTATGATTTGGAGGAATTTTACTCAATTTTATTTTGGCAGCTGTAATAAATGCCAAAGTACCTTCGGAACCGGCTATCAAAGTAGCAAAGTTGAACGGTTCTTGACTTTCTTTGTTGAATGGTTTTTGTCGTAATAATAGGTCAATTGCATAACCTGTATTTCTTCTTGGTATTTTAGGATCGGGATAGCCAGCCAAGATATGTTCTTGATTTTTTTTGTCTGATAACATTTTCCTAATTTCCAGGTATAATTGCGTATGTAAATCTCCACCAGTATCAAAACCATTACAATGGGCTAAAAATCCATGTTCATCAAGTGGGCCGAAATATGCTTCACTACCATCAGACAATAAGGTTTTTACTTCGATTAAATGCTCTCTTACGCTACCATAGACTACTGAATTAGCACCACAAGAATTATTACCGATCATGCCTCCAATCATCGCCCTGTTCGCTGTGGAGGTTTCAGGGGCAAAAAAGAAGCCTAGTTCTGCTAATTTTTTATTGAGGTCATCCCGAACAATGCCGGGTTCTACCCATGCCCAACCCTCTTTTTCATTTATTTCAATGATTTTATTAAACTTTTTAGAAACATCTACAACGATTCCACCCCCAACCACTTGACCAGCTAAAGAGGTGCCTGCTGCTCTTGGAATTAAGCTGATCTGCTGTTGTTTTGCAAAGACAATTAATGATTTGATATCTTCAACATTAGCAGGAATAGCTACCCCTTTAGGGATTTCTCTATACGCAGATGCATCTGTAGCATAAATTCTTCGAGTTGCTTCATCGGTTAGTAGCGTACCGGTTAATTGTTTTTTTAATGTTTCGAAATCCATTTTTTATTATTTCTCTTCTTTTAACTAAAGTATGAGATCACGGGGAAATGATCCGAAGGCCAATGTTGTTCAATTACTTGCGAAATTATAGCAGTTTTAGTTGGAATGAGTCGCTCATTATGTAAAATAACGTCAACAAGTCGATTTTCTTCGGTTTTAATATTAAATCCATTAAGAGCAGACTTTCCACCAAAAAAATGGTCTGTGGAATAGTGGCTGTCAAGATATTTTTTCGTGATTAGCTTAATAGGGGACTCTTTTTCAAGATAATTGAAATCACCCATTAAAATCACAGGATGATGTTCATTGATCTTTGCGATTTTGGTGAGAATTAATACTGAAGAGGCGATAGCAATTTTACCCACATGATTATAATGAGTATTAAATACCCAAAATTGATTTTTTTTGGAACTACATTTCGCGTGGGTACATATCCTTGGTAGTGCCGCATCCCAATTTTTTGAGGAAATTTTAATTATTCTTGATAGCCAAAATGCACCTATTTGTTTTGATTTTAGATGTTTTTTGCTATAAAAATATTCTTCTTTTTGACCCCCGTCATCATGACATACACCTAAATATTTATGATCCTTTGTAGTCTTTTTAATGTAGTTAATTTGGTACAAAAGGCTTTCTTGAATGCTTAAGATTTCGGGGAAATAAAATTGGATTTGAACGATCAATATTTTTTTTCTATTATCCCATTGATTAAGTCCATCATTTATATTACAATGTTGGATATTATGCGTAATTACACAAAAGTCATTTTGGGCGAAAATTTGGAGGTTAATACTTTGAAAAAGCAGCCATAAAAAAGTTTTAATCGAGAGATTATTTATCATTATAAAAATTCGCATAAACCATCTGCGGGTAATTTAAGTTTAATGCAGAGGAAACATAATCACTTTAAAAACTATTTTGAAGAAGTAAAAGTTTCAATTTTTTTAAACCATTTTATTAGATGGATATGTTATTTATGGAGGATAAGGTGGAAAGTTTATATTTTTGTAGCGTAGTTTGCTTGGTTGTATTTGAACTAATCAAAACTTTTCTTTTAATAAATATTGAGGTTTTGAAAATCTAAGAAGAAGGTGAGAGAGAGTTATGGTCAAAAGTTATTCTATCAAATAATTAAATATTATTGTCGCTTTCTTGTCCATTTTTTTTTTAGGAAAGTAGAGATAATTGGGAAAGAAAATATTCCAGAGAATCTCCCAGTGATCTATTCATCTAATCATCAAAATGCATTTATGGATGCTTTGATTATTGGTGGATTATCTCCAAAAATTACTTATTCGGTTACCAGATCAGATGTATTTAAAAAACAATTTCAATGGTTTTTGGATGCTCTTAAGATGATTCCTATTTATCGGATTCGTGATGGATTCAGTCAATTAGCCAAAAATGAAGAAACTTTTAGGAAAATAAATAGCTCTCTCCTCCGAGGACACGCATTAACAATATTTTCTGAGGGAAATCATGGTAATGATTTCTTTTTACGCAATTTATCCAAAGGGAGCTCGAGAATGGCCCTTGAGGCACAAGAAAAAATGGATTATTTAGATATTAAAGTTATACCGGTTGGGCTGAATTATTTTCATCATCAAAGGCCTTTCCATAAAATTTCGATCGTTTTTGGTCAACCAATATCGGTAAAGAAGTTTTTACCAATTTATATTGCGCAAAAAGCTAATGGGATTAATCAAATGAGGAAAATCATTGATCAAGGAATGCGTAACTGCCTCTTAATTCCTACAGATGGCCCTAATTATCAGTTGCAGCGAAACTTCATTAACCGAAACAACGAATCTCAATCATTTGAACGATTAAAACGAGGGATAGTATCAGGAGATGGGTTAAAACCTTTGTGCAAGCCCAATAATTTTTTGTATATGTTAGGTAAATGTTTAGGCATTTTTAACTTTGGGCCTTTATTGTTATTGCAATTTATTTTATTTGGGATTAAAGATATTGTTTTTTATTGTTCGGTGAAATGGGCTTTGGCCATGTTTGCATTTCCTCTTTGGTTTTTATTGGTCTTCGGAGTAAGTTCCCTTTTAGTAAATATTCAATGGGGATTTATTATTGTTTTAATGTCTATTTTCATGCTTTATTTGAGGCAATATCTGATTAAAAGGTCTAATATTCCTCACTAAGATTAACGACTGTCATAGATGAGTATACCCTTTTTATTCCATTCTCTTAAAATTGGAGGAGGTGCACCTTTTTGAAATGGCTCTTTAGGATATTTAATTTCGCGTTTTGATCTTTTGTTTTCATAATACTCCCTCCATAATCCTACTTTCTCATTGAACATATATTCACCCGTAGCAGCGACATTACCGTTGGTATGGAAGGCAAAATAAATGCCTTGCCGGTCTCCAAAATGTACTGGAATTACTTCTCTTAGATTTTCACGTTTGAGGTCATAGAATCTCAACAATGATTGCTGTGTCCAACCTTTCCAGTAGATTTCTTTATCTTGGAGGATATCATTTCGATCAAATCTTACCCATCGCATGTGTTTTTTCCCTTTATAATAGAACCCTTCTTCTATGATTTTATCATTTAGTTTTTTAATATATTTTCCATGAAGTAATCCGATTTTTTGATCCTCTTTAATTTTTTTAGAATTAACGATACGCTTTTTTTTTCGATCGAAATAGTAAAAATCCTGATCGAATGGACTAGGGCTTTCGAAATCTTTGTCTTTTAAAAAGTAAAATAGCTCAGAAGTGGTATTCCTTCCTCTGGTTTTTTTAACAAACCCTTTCTTTCCTTTGATGCCATAATAAATTTTAGGGTTTAGTTTTTTTTTCTTTTTTGTGTTTTGAACAAGATCAGGATCCTCCTCTGCTTTGAGATCTTTAAGTGCGATTGTCAATGGAGTTTCATAATCTATTTTAAATAGGTCAATAATGGCTGTTTCCTGTCCCATTAAAGGCGTTAAGATAAGACAACAAAAGAGAATCAGCGGTGACTTCATATTGTTTTAACAAATTATTGATGAGATCTGCAAGAACTTTATAACGTAATAGAAAATAATGCTCTTTGAGACAACATGAGGTTTTTTATAATAGCAAGCCATATATTTTTAATAATATTAATTCGTGACAAGATCGACGCTTCGCTTGATGAAGGCCGTTAGGGACTTGCCTTTCAGCATACCTTGTGAGAGGAGCGCGAGGTCATACGATTGTTTGGCTAAATTAATCTTTTTGTCTTTTTTCTTTGCTGCAAGAATTTCTTGAATTATCGTGTGATTTGCATTTACTGCAATGGCGAGATTAACAGGTAAATCACCAAACATCATGGGACCACCACCACCAGCGGCTTGCATATCCTTCATTCTTCGCATGAACTCAGGAAGGGTTATAGTAACCGGTAAATCGTCAATAGCCATGGTTTCTACAGTGACGGTATTATTTTTATCGTTTATAGCTGTTTCAAAAATTTCTTTTATGGCTTTTTCTTCTTTATCGGTAAGAACTGACGTCTTTGCTTCTCCTTTGTCAATGAGTTTATCAATCACATCGGCATCAACGCGCTTGAAGGTAACTTCGAATTTTTGTTCACAGTGATTAATGAAATGACTATCAAGAACTTCATTTAAAATTAAAACATCATAGCCTCTTTTTTGAGCGGCATCAATGTAGCTATGCTGCTGATCCTCATTGGAGGCATATAAAATTACTTTTTGCTTGTCTTTATTGACCTGATTGGCGTCAATGGAAGTTTTATATTCTTCAAAAGTGAAAAGTTTAGAGGCCGTATTTTTTAGTAGTACGAAATTTTTGGCTTTGTCATGAAATTTTTCTTCCGATATCATTCCATATTTTACAAAAATACCAATATCATCCCATTTTGATTCATAACTGGCTCGATCCTCTTTGAAAAGGTCATTAAGCTTATCAGCAACTTTTTTGGTTATATAGCCATTAATTTTTTTGACATTCCCATCTGCTTGCAGGTAACTTCTAGAAACATTCAAAGGGATATCAGGGGAATCAATTATACCATGCAGCAGCTGAAGAAATTCAGGAACAACATCTTTAACTTCATCGGTAATAAATACTTGCCTTGAGTAAAGTTGAATTTTATTTCGTTGAATTTCAAAATCTTTTTTTAGTTTGGGGAAATACAAAATGCCTGTCAAATTAAAGGGGTAATCAACGTTGAGGTGAATCCAAAATAATGGCTCCTCACTCATTGGGTACAATTCTTTGTAAAATTTTAGGTAGTCCGCATCCTTCAGTTCATTTGGACTTTTCGTCCAAATAGGTGCTGTATCGTTGATGATATTGTCTCTCTTAACTGTTTTGTATTTAGGTTTATCTTCCTTGTCTTTACCATCTGGTACGCTTTCCTCTTTAGTGCCAAATCTGATTGGAATTGGTAGAAATTTACCATATTTATCTAATACAGCTTGTATTCGTGCATCGTCGAGGAACTCCTCAGAATCCTCAGCAATGTGGAGGGTAACTACTGTACCCCTGGTTTTCTTCTTTGAGGATTTGATTTCAAATTCTGTTTCTCCGTCACATATCCATTTAGCTGCTTTAGAATTTTCTTTGTAAGAAAGTGTTTCTATTTCCACCTGTTTTGAGACCATGAAAGCGGAGTAAAATCCAAGTCCAAAATGACCTATTATTTGTTGATCTTCTCCTTTGTCCTTGTATTTCTCCACAAATTCGGTAGCTCCCGAGAAGGCTATTTGATTAATGTACTTTTTAACTTCTTCCGCAGTCATCCCAATACCACTATCCTTGATCGAGATGGTTTTTTTCTTTTTATTTACCTCAATTTCCACTCTTAATTTGCCTACTTCCTTTTTGTATTCACCTAATGTTGCTAAACGCTTAATTTTTTGAGAAGCATCAACGGCATTTGAAACTAGTTCTCTTAAAAATATTTCGTGGTCGGAATATAAAAATTTCTTAATGATAGGAAAGATGTTCTCCGTATGTATGGAAATGTTGCCTTTTTCTTGCATGGTTATAGACTAATTTTATTAATATATAAACTCGTCTCAAATATTATTCCATTACATATGAATGGCAAGTTAATGTGCCAAGTTGGCAGTATTTATGTCAGGAAAGTCAATAGCTCTTTTTAAAAATTATCGAATACGATTCATGCTTTTGATTAATTTTTCATCTTTCCGAATAAATCGGTTAGCAGTAAAATTGCAAAGAAGCGAAGCCAAAGGCAGATAAAAACCGAATAGATAATTCCCTTGCCGCGTGGGCTCAAGAAGAGTCTCTGCTTTAAATACAAAATACATTAATAATCCAAGGGTCATTCCTATTAATAAACTGTTCAATGATCCCAATTGGATCTGGCGTAAGCGGTTTTTGTATTGAAAAATAGAATAAAGAGAAATCACTGCGGATAGGCTACCCAATAAGGCGATATAGAATGTATTTTTAAGGATACTTTGTCGGGATCCAGTTGCGGGATTAAGGACATCATAGGCTAAGTGAAAAGCATCAAGTAAAGCCTTCTCTGGAGGGTCAATACTTACTTTTTGCCAAAGTGGGAAGAATAACATTAGTCCCATGGCTATGGCAGATATTAATAGGAGGATAGATTGAATGCGTTGAATCATATTAATATTATTTTAAGCAAAAGAATACATCCAATTGTACAAAGACAAATAGATTAGCTTTATTTTGCGGTATGCGCTTTTTTTTAGAGATCAGCTATGATGGGTCAAAGTACCATGGTTGGCAATATCAACCCAATGTGGTTTCTATTCAAGAGATCATTGAAAACGCTCTAGGGAATTTACTAGGTACAAAGACGCCTATAGTGGGGAGTGGACGTACAGACGCAGGGGTACATGCTTCTTGTCAAATAGCTCATTTTGATGCTAAAAAAATTGACAACGAAAATCTCAAATTTAAATTAAATTCTTTTTTACCCCAAGAAATAGCAATTCATAATATTTACCCAGTTACCCGAGAGGCCCATGCTCGGTTTGATGCGATTTCTAGGAGCTATGTTTATAAAATGCATTTGGATAAGAATCCTTTTAAAGTTGGCATATCTCATTACTTAAGGACTCCGGTATCCTTAAGTAGTATCAAAGAAGCTTGTAATGTTCTTTTAAATTGTATAGATTTCGAAGCGATGAGTAAAGTAAATACTGATGTTAACCATTTTAACTGCCAAATACTCAAAGCTCAGTGGAAGGAAGTTGATGGAGGCTATGTATTTTTGATACAATCCAATCGTTTTTTAAGGGGGATGGTGCGAGCATTGGTTGGAACTTTGCTTGAGGTGGGAACAGGAAAAATGTCCATTGGTCGTTTCAATGAAGTATTAGCAGCAAAGGAGAGAGCTCATGCAGGCGTTTCCGTTCCTGCATCAGGTTTATTTTTATCAAAAGTAGAATATCCGAAGGATATTTATTTAAATTAAAATTGGTGAATAAAGAGCTCATTCAAGCAAAAAAAATATTAGATTTAAAAGTTCTTAAGAAGCTTTTTTCCTTTGCGCAGCCCTACATGTATCAGTTCTGGATATTAGTTTTTTTGACTATTTCTCTTGCTGCTATTGTACCCTTGAGACCGTATATTATTAGGATTATAATTGATAATCAAATTGCATCAATTGATTATGAGGGATTGATTCATATGATAGTATTACTTCTGGGCTTATTGTTGCTTCAATCTATTGTCCAATATTCACATACTTTTCTTTCCGGCGTGTTGGGTCAATTTGTGATCAAGGATATTCGAATCAAACTTTTTAGACATGTTCAGTCTCTGCGTTTGAAGTTTTTCGATCAAACTCCTATTGGGAGATTGGTGACAAGAAATGTTTCAGATATTGAGACTCTGGCGGAGGTTTTTAGTCAAGGTGTAGCAGCTATTATTGGAGATTTATTACAGCTTTTGGTCATATTTGGCTTCATGCTTTACATTGATTGGGAATTGGCGTTGATCAGTCTTTCGACATTACCCATATTAATATTAGCAACATACATATTTAAAGAACGTGTCAAAGTCTCTTTTAACACGGTCCGAACTGCAGTTAGTAACCTCAATACATTCGTTCAGGAGCATATTACAGGCATGAGTATTGTACAAATATTCAATAGCGAAACAACTGAGATCAAGAAGTTTAGAAAAATAAATAAGGAGCATCGAAAGGCTAATATCAAATCAGTAATGTATT
>CACLDR010000020.1 GCA_902605755.1 uncultured Marinoscillum sp.
GTCGCGTTGGTATGTTTCTCTGTTAGGCGCTGTACTGTGTTTTTATATGATGTTTAAGATGAATGCTGTTTATGCATTTAGTTCACTTTTGATAATGGTATTGATCTATGTGAGTATCACTTATTTTCGTCCTTATAAACAAGGCATGGTGAAGATATTTCAAGGAGTTATTTATCAATTAAGTCGTCAACTCCAAGTTTTTCTACAAAAGGCAGATAAAGAAGATATCAATACTTGGCGTCCCTCTTTAATATGTATCTCGGATGATTCGTTCAAGAGGACTGCAGCCTTTGAATTGATGCGATGGATATCTCATAGATATGGTTTTGGAACCTATCTTCATTACATTAAGGGTTACGTATCGCGTGAAACAAACAAACAGGCTAATGAGATACTCGATAGACTTATAGAAAAAGCAGAAATATCCAAGAGTAATATGTACTTAGATACCATTATTAGTCCGTCCTACACTACTGCGATAGCTCAGTCCATTCAACTTCCAAGTGTTTCAGGTAAGGAATCTAATATGTTTATGTTCGAATACTCTAAAACGCTGGGTCCATGCACAGATCTTATTATGGATAATATGCCATTGGTCAGTGCTACTGATTTCGATATTTGTGTGCTAGCAAGTACCGAGAAGGGGTTTGGTTATAATAATGAGATTCATATCTGGATAACCCAAGGAGATTTCGATAATGCATCACTCATGATACTCATGGCTTTTGTCATTATGGGCCATCGCGATTGGCATGGGGCAGAAATAAAAATATTTGCAATACATCCAAAAGATGAATTAGCAAATCAACGTGAAAAATTATTAGACCAAATAAAAGAAGGTAGATTACCAATTTCACCTAATAATTTAGAGTTGATTGAAAAAGATCAAGAAACCAGGAGTAGAGTGATTATTAATGATAGGTCTGTTGGTGCTGATTTAACAATTATTGGGTTTAATAGTGAGGCCGTTAAACAACTCAAAGCTGAAGTATTTGAAGGTTACCAAGATTTAGGGAATATATTATTTGTTAATTCATACAAGGAGAAAGATCTTGTGTGAGCCGGTTCACCCAATTGAATACAATGATCGCATGGGATTAAACTTTTATTCAATTTAAATCCTAACTATATTAATTTTTTTAAAAAAACTTTATGAAACATATTTCTTTTATCACACTGATTACATTTTTATTAATAAATATCGATTGTTCAGACCAGGGGAAAAGTCATAATCCTTATTTTTTCACTAAAGTCAATCCTTTTTTTACCCAATACAATCAGCCCATTGATTTTTCATCGATCACAGCAAATCATGTGATTGAGGCGGTAGAAATGACCAAGAAAATGACACAGGAAGCGGTTGCTAAAATAATAGGATTAGAAGAGAAAGATAGAAACTTTGAAAATACGATGCGGGCTTATGACGAAATGTTTGCAGATTTCTATGCAATTGCATCACCCGTATATTTGATGGCTTATACTCATCCAGATTCAGCCATCAGAAATCAAGCTCAAGAGGCAAATACTAAACTCAGCCAATTTGGTAATGAAATCAGTTTGAATGAGGACTTATACAAAGCTATCAAGTCGTATTCAAAGCGTCTGGAGGTCGATCAATTAGAGCCTCACCAGAGAAAATTCTTAAATGAATCCATTATTGAATTTGAGCGAAATGGTTTTGCCTTATCCAAATCTAAGAGAGATCATCTAAAGGTTATCAAAGATCAATTAGCGGTTCTCAGTGATCAATTTTCTGAAAACATTGCTGCTGAGGATGATTTTCTAGAAGTAGATGCTGATGATATGGAAGGCCTACCAGTTGATTATAAAGAAGCACATCAACAAGCTGGAGATATTTACAAAATAGATTTATCTTATCCCTCTTACGGACCTTTTATGAAATACAGCAAATCTGAAAGCGCACGCAAAGCTCTTTTCATGAAATATCAGAACAGGGCAGCTCCCGAAAATCTTGAGGTCTTACAGCAATTGTTAGAAAAAAGAAGAGAGATGTCAAATTTGCTTGGATACGACAGTTATTCCGCCTATATCTTAGCGGATCGAATGGCTCAAGATCCGGCGACGGTATGGGAATTTGAGGAAAATTTAAAGGATGACCTAAGGGAAAGAACACAGTTGGATGTTGCTGAATTACAAGCGGCAAAAAAGGTAAATGGTGGTGGATCAGATCAAATAAAGCCTTGGGAGCGCAGCTATTATTTCAATTTACTTCTCAAAGAAAATTATGAGCTAGATGCTGAGGAGGTAAAACAATATTTTGCCTTGGATGATGTTATCGAAGGACTCTTTGATCTTACTAAAACCCTATTTGATCTAGAATATAAAGAAATTTTGCAACCTAGTGTGTGGCATGAAGACGTCCGAATGTTTGAGGTTTATCAAGATAAAAAATTGAAAGGTATTTTCTATTTGGATTTACATCCCAGAGTCAATAAATATAATCATGCGGCTTGTTTTGGGATCATCAATGGGAGATTAACCCCAAAAGGGTATCAGATTCCCATGGCGAGTTTGGTATGTAACTTTCCAGAGGCTACAAGTGAAAAACCTGCGCTCATGCCGCACAGTGAAGTAGAAACATTTTTTCATGAATTTGGACATGTACTTCACCAAATGTTAACTACCGCAGAATTGCATGCGCAATCGGGTACCAATGTTGCTCGAGATTTTGTTGAAGCGCCTTCTCAGATCTTTGAGAATTGGGCTTGGGACTATGATGTTTTGAAAAATTTTAGTAGACATTATAAGTCTGGGCAAGTACTTCCAAAGCCCTTATTCGATAAAATGCTTGCCGCCAAAAAAGTGGGCTCAGGAATAAGCGCTACCGGGCAAGTATTTTTGGGGACTTATGATTTAACACTTCATGATCAATTTGATCCTAGTTCAGGAAAAACGACAACAGATGTATTAAGAAGGGTACACAATGAAGTTCTCCCCTATCCTTATCAAGAAGGTACATATTTTCAGGCTGCATTTGGGCATCTCGATGGCTATGGATCAAGCTATTACGGTTATATGTGGTCATTAGTCTATGCTCAAGATATGTTTTCGATATTTTCTGAGAATGGAATTTTAGATAATACGACAGGATTACGTTACCGGGATATTATTTTAGCAAAGGGTAGTTCTGAAAAAGCCATAAACTTGGTAAAGGAGTTTCTGGGTAGAGCTCCTAACAATGAAGCGTTCTTGAAAGAGTTGGGACTAAAGTAAGATGGGTCATTTCATAGGTGTTAGTCCAGCCGGCCCTAGTATAATATTACTTTTTTTTGGAGAAAATGTTTTATACCTTATGTGCATTATATTAGCCTGAGGTAAAATTATCGACATGTATCTATTCAAACACAAGGCCTAAGCTCATTTGTTGTTGGATATCATTAGCGAATAATTTTAGTTTATGATTTGTGATAAATGATTAAAATGCATTTTTATGAAAAATTTAATACTTCTATTAGTCCCTTTAATTTGCTCAAATCTTGCCCATTCTCAAATTGATGTGGCTCCTGACAGAGTTCGAGGAGAGGGTCCATTTAATCAACTCATCATCAGAGGAGTCACATTGATCAATGGTAATGGGGCCCCACCCACAGGACCTGTAGATATAACGGTAGAGGGTAATAAAATTGTAAGTATTCAAAATGTAGGTTATCCAGGGCTTGAAATCAATGAGGATAGAAGACCAAAATTAAAAAAAGGAGGTAAAGAAATAAATGCGCAGAATATGTATTTGTTGCCCGGGTTCATTGAAATGCACGGCCATATCTCATCTCAGCAATCCGGAAAAGCGGATTATGTTTATAAGTTATGGATGGCACATGGCATTACGACTATCCGCGACCCTTCTTGTGGCCAAGGTTTAGATTGGGTATTATCCGAACGAGAAAGAAGTTTCAAAAATGAGATTACTGCACCAAGAATATTGGCTTATACAAAATTTGGTCAAGGCATGAAATATGGGATTAACAGCCCTCAAGAAGCTATAGACTGGGTAAGGAATAATGCCGCTAAAGGTGCCGATGGGATCAAGTTTTTTGGTTCAAGACCAGATATATTTAAAGCTGCGCTTCAGGAAAATAAAAAACTTGGATTGAGATCGGCATGTCATCATGCACAAATGGATGTCGCTTTGATGAATGTACTAGAAACAGCTCGAAATGGATTAACAACGATGGAGCATTGGTATGGGTTACCGGAGGCCCTTTTTGAAGATAGAACAGTACAGAATTATCCATTAGATTATAATTACATGAATGAAGAAGATCGATTTGAGGAGGCTGGAAAGCTTTGGCAGCAGGCCGCATTACCGCACTCAAAAAAATGGAATGAAGTCATGGAAGAACTCCTTTCCTTAGATTTTACGATTGATCCTACGTTTGTACCTTATAGCATTTTCAGAGATGTACAAAGAGGAAGCAGCTTAACATGGCACTTGGACTATACTCGGCCTGCACTTCTTGAATTTTTTTTACCGGCGAGGGATTCTCATGCCGCAGCTTACTATGATTGGGGAACGGAAAAAGAAATCCAATGGAAAGAAAATTATAGGCTTTGGATGGCATTTGTGAATGAATATAAAAACAGGGGAGGTAGGGTGACTGCAGGATCAGATTCAGGTTATATGTATAATTTATACGGTTTTGGCTATATTCAGGAACTAGAGTTGTTAAGAGAGGCAGGATTTCATCCGCTGGAGGTCATTCAATCGGCCACCTTAAATGCGGCAGAGGCCATTGGAATGGATGAAAAGATAGGTACTATCGAGGTAGGAAAATATGCAGATATGATTTTGATGGATCGAAATCCATTAAAAAATCTAAAGTATTTATATGGAACTGGAGATGTAAAGCTAGACAAGAGGAACAATGTTGTTCGGGTTGGCGGGGTCAATTATACCATCAAGGACGGAATTATATATGATGCTAGGAAATTACTGGAAGATGTAAAGATAATTGTTGATAAAGAAAAGGAAGTCAATCCTGATTGGGAGAGTTCAATGATGCAATCAATTGGTCGATGATAATTTTCTCTATGATTATTAAAAAAGGTGGGTTACTTTTCACAAAAAAACTGTATTAAAGTTAAGAATATACTATTTTAATTTTTATTTACTTAAAAATTTTATAATTTCAAAGAAAAAATCAAATTAATT
Organism: uncultured Marinoscillum sp.; assembly: GCA_902605755.1. GTDB lineage: Bacteria > Bacteroidota > Bacteroidia > Cytophagales > Cyclobacteriaceae > UBA4465. The sequence continues at coordinate 5,171 of CACLDR010000020.1, forward strand.
GGAGCATCGTTGTTCAAGATTATTTAGATTATTATAAAATTAATGAAGATCAGATGAAAGAATTTAAAAACATATTATTTGTCAGCTTTTTGCTGTCCTTAGCGATTTCTATGTCTTGTTCAGAAGACGATGATATTGAAGACCCCAACGATGGAGGGGCTAATGTAGGTGATAGTATTGAAGTCGTCCTCGGAGCTCCTGGACAACTTATCATAGGTCAAGATACTTTTCCATTGGGTTTAGGTGCACTTGAAGCTTACGGGATGGAGAGTGAAGGAGAAATACCATTTTTGGGCTATACAACAATAGACGGGGAAAAATGCATTGAGTTACCCTACAACTCAGATATACTTCTGCAGGGTGGTACCTATACTGTAGATCAACTTAATTCTTTTTTGGAGGCAGAAAGTCAGGAAGAATTTGACGCATTTGCAGAAGAATTTGGTACGGGTAAAGTTGTTGGAATTTTTTCCTGGTTGGATCATGATGAGGAGGACATAACCAGTGGTGAATATAAAGGAGGAACACTGTTTTTTAATGAAAAATTTCCCAACTATGCAGTTTCTTCTATCGAAGAATTAGATGAATTTATAGAGGGTAAATATGAAGAAACTTATGGATCGGCATGTATGGAATGTGAAGAGGCTTACCAAAGTATGTGCGCTGGCGAAGAAATGACTTTTGAAGCCTGGGATGAGGAAATTGAAGATTATGTCGAGATCACTGAGGTGATGACGGGAGAAAGGCTTTATGAGACTTATTTGTACTCAGATAATTGTAGATTAACCGGTGTCGATCGAACATGGATGGATGAGGTTTGTGAGATGGAAGGCTTGTCCTTCGGTAATTTCATAAATGAGTTTGAAATAGCTATGATCTCTACAGATGAGGATGGAGAGATTACAGAAGAATTTTATGATGTTTCAAATGTTACTCTGGATTTAGAAGTATTAGGCGGGGGTATTTATTCTATTAGTGCTAATGGAGATGTTATGATGTATGATGAGGAGAGCGAGGAATATATTTCAGATCCGGTACCATTTTCTCTTAGTTACTCGGGTAGCCTTTATGAGGAGGATTATAAAAACGAAGAAGGATATGATGATGAAGATTATTATGAAGAATGCTTCACAGAGGAGTTATCTGAGACCGAAGGATGGTGGGTTGACTCTGTATCTGTTATCTATCCAGATGCAGAGATTATGATGGCTTTCTTAAATATTTGTGAAACAGGAGATTACCGAGATGAACATGTAATTGTACATATTTTTGATGTAAGTCATGAAGATGCAGAGGAAGATGAAGACTTTGAGGTTGACCATTTTTGTGAAATTGTTTTTGAAAATAGTCAGCAAGAATTAGTCTATAACGGTTGCTCAAATTGTGAATATGAGGATATTCCAGTTGATGAAGAGGGTTATTGGACTGCACATCTTGATTCTGTGTATGAGGACGTGGTCATAGATCACATTGAATTGGTAGATTGTAGCCAGGTATATCCTGATGATCAAATCATGTTGACAATCTATTTGGAAAATAATTGTTACGTAACTTTTATGCATGAATATGAAATGATTTGGTCTGAGTATTGTGAATATTGCACTTACATCGAATACGATGTCGATGACGAGGGCTATTGGACTGAATATATTCCTGAAGATGAGGTAGTAACAGAAATATTTTTGGATGAATGTGAATATGATGATAGACTTCCTGAGTGGACCCTTTATGTCTATTTTGAAAGTGGTTGTTATTTAATTTTCGATGATATGCATGAGGAACTGATCTTCGAGGCATGTGACGAAGGTGGTGATTTTGAGGAGTGTTCTTTCTCTGAAGTTTCAACTGATGAGCAAGGATACTGGTCAGATTTTGTTGGTGATTCTTCTACAATTAATCAAATGGTTGTTTCCACTTGTGTAAGCGAATTTGATTTGCCAGAGACGGATTATAGAATGCTTTTCATTCTTAATGCTGATAGTTCGGTGAAGGTCTTAGGTTTTGATGAGGAAATGCAGGAAGTTGATTTTGATAGTGATTCCTCGGAGGAGGAGACTTTTAGTTTGATTTCTATTGATAATACTCAGTGGGCATCAATGATTTCGGAGGAATTCCCTGATAAGGAAATTGAGGCTGTTTATAAAAGTTCATATGAGGATGAGGTCGAATCTTGGGTTGATATTTATGTTTTCTTTGAAGATGATTGCTTCGTGATATTTGATGATTATGAGGGGGAAATATGGGAGGATGCATGTAATGACTGGAGATACGATGAAGATGATTTTGATGGTACTGAAATAGAGGATAATGGACGAAAAGAGACTCGCTTTAGAACTATCTTTAGAAAATCCACAACTTCAAGTGTCAATAATTCTAAGATCAAATACTTTATACCATCTACTCGTGGTAAGAAAACTGATTTGATCAAGAAAGGCGTCATTAGAAATAAAATAGATTATAAAATATATTCTAAGCGCTCTAATTCGAATGTTAGAAAAGTGAAAAAATCACAATTTTCTTTTATGAAATAAGAGTAAATCAAATCCTCGAAAGCCTATGTTAGATTTTATATCTAGCATAGGTTTTTTTGTGCCACTAGTTATTAGTAAAAAGTAAAAATGTTTCTATTTGAATTTGAGAGTCTGTCATGCTGTATAATTTAATTTGATTTGGTTAAGATGAGTTCGATAGATATTGCCTAAATAATTTATGGCTGAGAAGATTATAATTGATAAGAGTAAGTGTATAATAATTTTTTTCATTTCTATTTTACTGGGCTAGAATTTAAGTTTCTGACTTGATATTGATTGTGTGAAGTAGTCTAACGTTTGAAATATATTTATTTGAATTTTTACGAACTTTGAGTTAGTTTATTGTAATAAAAAAGTTCTTTTCGTGAATAAATCACTACAATTAAGTCTCGATCACACACTTCTTGTATGGTCAAACCAAAAAGTATTGAATCCTATTCATATAAAAAAAGCAAAAGGTGTTAATCTTTATGATGACCAGGGGAAGCGTTACATAGACTTTTCCTCTCAGCTGATGAATGTTTATATTGGGCACGGTAGACAAGAAATTACCGAAGTAGTTAGAAATCAAATGACATCCTTAAGCTATGTTTGTCCACCCTTTACGACAGAGACACGTGGTTTGCTGGTGGAAAAATTAGCCTCAATCACTCCCGATCATATAAATAAGACTTTTTTTGCATTAAGTGGAGCTGAGTCAAATGAAAATGCGATTATTTTAGCAAGGCTTTATTCAGGGAAGCATAAAATTATTAAACATTATAGGTTCTATCAGGGAGCTACTATGGGAGCGATTAGTGCAGGAGGTGGTCCACGAAAAAATCACATTAATAATCAACAGGCTCCCAATTTTATTCATTTCGAGAATCCCTATTTTTATAGATGTCCATGGTATTCGTTTAGCTTTGAAGAATGTGGAGATCGTACTATCAAAAATTTAGAAAATACACTGCTTTATGAAGGTCCTGATAATATTGCAGCGATTCTGCTAGAGGATGAATCGGGTACTTCAGGCTGTATTGAATATCCACCATATTATCTTAAGAAAGTAAATAATCTTTGTAAAAAATATGATATGTTATTGACCATCGATTAAGTTATGAGTGGATTTTGCAGGACTGGAAAATGGTTTGGATATGAGCATCATGATATTGAACCTGATATTATAAGTATGGCTAAGGGGATTACATCGGGCTACATTCCATTAGGAGGGATTATGGTTTCTGATAAAATTTCGGATAGTGTTGCCGATAGGTTTTTACCCCTAGGGCTTACTTATAATCCTCATGCAGTTGCTTGCGCAGCTGCATTGGCTGCATTAAATATTTACGAAAACGAACGATTAAATAGTAATGCCGAGCCAATGGGTTTTTATACAGATGCTTGCTTGAAAAAATTGATTGATAAATATCCTTCCATCGGTGATTGGAGAAATACAGGTATGTTAGGTTGCTTAGAATTGGTTAAAAATCGAGATACCAAAGAATCTATGGCATCTTTTAATGCAAGTCCATCAGAGATGAGTATAATTAATAAAGTAGGAAGCGAGCTCAGAGCATTAGGTATGTTCACTTATACCAGATGGAATTATACATTTGTTGCGCCTCCGTTGATTGCTAATGAAGAAGAGATTGATGAAGGTATGGATATCATTAGTAAGGCCTTGCTGATAGCTGATGAATATTGCTATTAACTCAACTATGGTAATAAAATCATTCATTTTGGCCATTTATTTTGGTCTCTTATTTTTTATTGGTTGGAAATCGTCCAAAAAAGTAAAAAATATCAAAGATTTTTTTGTTGGGGGCAAAAAACTGGGCTTTTGGGTGACAGCTTTCTCCACTCGAGCAACAGGTGAATCTGCTTGGTTATTATTGGGACTAACAGGACTGGGCGCAGTAGTTGGTATCAGTGCTTTTTGGGTCGTATTCGGAGAAGTAATAGGGGTAAGTATTGCATGGATATTTATGGCTAAAAAATTCAAGCGCATTACCGATAAATATAACTCGATTACCATACCAGACTTTTTGGTTAGTCACTTCAACTCTAAAACCAATCATTTGAGATTTTTATCAGCACTCTTTTTATCTTTTTTTATCATTATTTATGTGAGCGCCCAGATTGATGCGACGGGATCTGCTTTTGAAGTTTTTATGGGTTGGAATTATTTTGTAGGAGCTATTGTCGGTTATGGCATTGTTCTTTTTTACATCACATTTGGAGGGTTTATTGCTGTGGTATGGTCTGATCTCATTCAGGGATCTTTGATGTTTTTGGCATTATGTGCATTACCCTTTATTGGATTGTTTTTTTTAAACCAGGAACTTACTTTTTGGCAAAGGTTAATTCATATTGATCCAGGTTTGGTTTCTATTTGGGGTTTAGGTGGATTTAATTCAGTCAACTTTGCCACGATCGTTGGCTATTCATGTATTGGATTAGCTTTTTTAGGATCTCCTCAGATTTTTCTTCGCTTTATGGCTGTAAAAAATGAAGTCGAGATAGATAAAGGAAAGTGGATAGCTATATTTTTTACACTCTTTAGTGATTGTGCAGCAGTTTTTATAGGTATTATGGCTCGGTATTTTTTCACTGAAGCGGGTTACAATGTTGAAGAGACGTTAGGAAATAACGGACAAAATTCTTTAATACTTGTTGTCGAATTTTTGTTACCAATTGTATTTGTAGGTTTATATATGGCGGTTATTTTAGCCGCGATTATGTCTACCGTAGATTCATTATTGGTATTGGCATCAAGCGCGCTTGTTTTAGATATTTATTATAAAATATTGAAACCTTCCGTATCACTTAAAAGGCTTATGAGTATATCCCGTATGGTCACTTTTGCTTTAGCATCTATTTCCTTATTGGTTGCTTTATTGGTTGCTATTTCAACTCCGGAACGGACCATTTTTTGGTTTGTATTGGTAGGCTTTCATGGTATAGCAGCAACCTTTTGCCCGGCAATTATCCTTACCTTATTTTGGAAAGATTTCTCGGAGAGGGGAGCTATTGCCGCAATGATATCCGGTTTTTTTGGTGTTTTAGTCTTTAAATTTATCATGCCTAGACTAGAGGGCATTGGAATATATTTTGATGAAATTGCAGAGTTGGCACCGGCAATGCTTATTGGATTTTTGTCAGGCTATCTGGTATCTAAGTTATTTCCCAACATGCCGACTACTAAATAATATTACAGATGAACGTAAATCATCATATTTATTTAAATGGTATAATAATAATAATATTATTATTATAACCTTCAATAAGACGAGTGTCCTGCTCATAACCATTTCATCAGATAAACTATAGAACGCGGATATATCTATCCTCATCTCAACTATTCTGGGTGTACACTTTTAAGAAATATTGATTGTGATCTTAGGTTATTATCAGCTATTAAGAACACTATTTATCAATGAACCAAAAAATAGTCAAATATATAATTTTGGAATTGGGCCAATTAGAAGCTTGGGGTGTAATTATAAATTAATATTGAGGAATTAAAATTTTGCTAAAATATTGATAATTCTAACTGAAATTTTTGGATGCTGGACTCGATACCAAATGGAGTATCAGTCAAACACAATATTATTAACTTATATTGATCTTCTTTTGACCAAAAAAGAGTTAAAATGCCTTTTATTAAGAGATCAACTTTCTGAGCCAATCATAATATAAACTGACGCCAAGGAATAAAGTCATTATCCAGATGATTATAAGATTGAAATAGAGTGTATCCAAATGATATCCCAAAATATATTTGGAAGGAGCATAAAATAGGGTTCTGAAATCCATTAAATGATCAGGTGTGCGTTTTTCCTGATAGATAGGGTAGATCTTTTGAATTAATCGATTGTCCACTTCAATGACTCTTTCTGGTGCACTAATGTTTTTTACTAAGTTAGAAATGGATTTGTTATGAGATTGTGACTTAAGTAAAGCATGTGTGTTAATAGGAATAGAATTAAGGATTTTATGTTTTTTTTCTCTACCTTTTTTTGCTTTATTGTTGTAATAAGTCCTCAAATCTTCAAAAAATGAATTTGTTTCATCCATCAGACTAGGAGAAAAAGTATCTATTGTCAATTGACTTATTTTCGTAAATTTATCATTACCAATAATTTGTAATACGGCAGATATTTCATTTCGAATGGTGGTTAATCGGTCCTTAACTTCTATTATTTGCTTATGATTATCTTCCTGGTAATGCATATTTACAAAATCCAAGTGAGCTTGTAATTTTGGAATATAATAAATCGTAGCATATTCATTCTGCGATATTTCCCTATCAATTTCATAGATGATTTTCCCGTAGGCATTATTCTTAAATTGAGATACGGCTAAGGCTTCAAACGCCCATCTGCTGGCCATAATTTCGCCAATTATAGGCACTTTTTGTTGTGAGGTTAAAGCAGTATTTAATTTATCAAAATTAACGACTACACCACTCAATAAAAGTTGTGGTATGATGAGTAAAGGAATGAGAATATACACCGTTACCGCTGATTTGAAAGCACTAGAGATATTCAGTCCTAATATATTGGCAAAACAGGATACTGAAAACAAAATGATCCAAGTAGTTATATTCATGTCTTGTACCTCAAGTATCCAATTACTGATCCATACAAAGCTTAGCGTTTGAATCATTGAAATACTGAATAAGATGACGATTTTAGATAATAAATAGCTCAAGCGGCTCAAATTGAGAAATGCCTCTCGTTTTAAAATTTTTCTATCTCGAATGATTTCCTCGGCACTAATGGTTAGCCCCATAAATAGAGCAACAATAACACTCATGAAAAAGAAAACAGGAAGATTCAGATTTTCTTCTAAAGAATATTCGCTACCATTTGTACCGTTATATCTTATAATGAATGCCAATAATAAAGCTAATAATGGAGCCTCTAAGAAGTTGATGAGTAGGTATTGTTTGTTACTCAATTTTGACATCAGGTCACGTTGACAGAACAGCAGACATTGATTAATTTTATTTGGAATTTCTAATATTTTTGGAGGTAAGTTGCTTGTTTCTTTGACTGACTTTAAAGATTTCTTTTTTAGATAATGAGCCTCCCATTCTTCGGGTAATATTTTTCTCTTTTGAGTAAAATGTCCATTTTCATCAATAACCTTACATTCGATGATATTGAAGATTTGCTCTGGATTTGTACTTGAGGAAGTATTGACTAATTGCACTAATGATTTGAAATAAGGGATGGCTTCCAAGGGGTTTCCATTATAGATTTGATAGCCGCCCACGTCCAAAATGATGAGTTCATCAAACATTTTGAATATATTTTCAGAGGGTTGATGAATAACAACAAAAATTAATTTTCCCTTCAATGATAGTTCTTTCAAAAGATCCATAATATTTTCTGAGTCTCTGGACGACAGACCACTCGTAGGTTCGTCTACAAATAATATTGAGGGTTCTCTGATTAATTCTAGACCTATATTTAGTCGTTTTCTTTGTCCACCGCTGATCGTTTTTTCAAGAGGACTGCCTACTTTTAAAAGTGCTGCCTTACTCAGGCCAAGTGCTTCCAGTAGATTTTGAGAGAGTTCGATTAATTCCTCTTCATCTTTGTTTTTAAAGCAGAGTTTTGCCGTAAAAAGTAGATTATTAAATACAGTTAATTCTTCTATAAGAAGGTCATCTTGCGGGACATAGCCTATAACACCCTCTAATTGAGTTTTATTTTTATGCAGGTCAATTCCATTAATCTTTAGGCTTCCTTTTGAGGGGGATTCGTTACCATTTAAAACATTTAATAAGGTTGATTTTCCAGCTCCACTGCCTCCCATTAATGCAATTAATTGTCCTCCTTCAGCTGCAATATTCACATTTTTTAGACCAATATTGCCATTGGGAAATTTATATGAAAGATCGGTTGCAATAAAGCTCAATTTAGAAAGTTCATCTGGCTTTCTATATTCAGATAAAATACTGCTGAAATAAATAGGGCTGTTATTCTGACTCTTTATTGTGGATCCCAGAGACAATATGTAAACATGATTCTTAATCATAATCATACCGTTCAGAAATACGTCTGTCTTGCCTATGTTTTTTGCAAAATAGATTTCAAAATCAGAAATTCTTAGTATGGCCACAAAACCATCTAAATTAGCCATTCTCATTTTTTTGGTTGGAGTGGAAGACTTTTCTGGCTCATCATCAATAAGGAGCATATGTTCGGAATCGATATTAGTAGCGGTTGTAGCAAGAACAAATTGCTTTATTAAATCTGTTATTTTCTTGCTAAAATATAATTGTTTAGAAATTTTATAGATATGTTCATTTTCTTGTGATGAAACTTGTCCATCAGCAATGACCATTTCCATTAGCCGTATTAAAATTATGGCTTTTTGATTATTTGATTGCTCTCTATTAATTCGTTCGCAAATTTCTTCTAGTGATTCACCATTAGGTTGTTCATTGAAGAGGGTTACGTATTTACGAAATAAATTGAGGTAGGTATCCATATCTTGGCGTGATACTTCTTCTCTCAAAAAGTGAACAACTGATTGCTCCTCTTCTTCAGTTACACCGTCCTCTCTAGCGACCAATGCCAACAATTGAAGAATGGCCTTTAGTACTTTTTCACTCATTTTTGCTTTGTTCGCTTATCAGTCAGGATTAAATTTTAAAATTAAGAATTAACAGATTAAATCAAATTAGCGGTTCAAGGAATAAAAAAGCAATTTACTAATGCTATCAATATCGCGCATTTATTGCTGATGTTTTACTTGCAAAGAGTTATTTTGTTCCTTTCGTGAATAAAAGTTTAGTTCGAGAAAAATCACTGAACTAATGAATTCCTTACTCGACTTATTTCCGTAGTGAGGTGACCCAGTACTTTAGATTCTAGCATCATATCCCCAGTATTTGAAGCAATTTGGGCATTGACCTTTACCAATTCGTTGTCATAAATTAGCTTGATTTTATTTAAATCAGCCAAAAGTGAACTTAGAGCCAGATTATCATCAAACTTTTTAACTATTTCGATTAATTTATTAAGTCCTTCTTTTTGGTCAATGACTACTTTAATTAAAGGTTCTAGAATGAGATCCCTTATTTCAGCTGGTGTATCTTCAGGGTAATTTTTAATAAGCTGTGTGGACAGATATAAACCTTCTAAGATAGAGCCAGATAAGATCAGGCTAGCCACATCGAGTCTCCCTGTACTTTCTAAAAGTTTATTGGATTGATTAGACGCCTCATCTACCAAAGTTTTTAATGAATCTTTATTTAATAAATTTTCCTCGAACCTTAGTAGGAATTCTAGGTCGACTACTGAATTAACACCTACGGTTTCAGAAAGTTTTTGACAAGCGCTAATGTACTCTAGTGCAGGCTGCGTTTTATCATAGCTGATTAAATAGCCAATATCTGTTGTGTATACACCTATATTAACGGCAGATTTAGCAACTTCACTTGTATAATTATCGGCTCTTGAGACTTCATTGATCACATTACCATCAAAATCACTACCTGTGGCCATTAATAAATATGGTATTTCTGAAGGTGGAGGAAAAGAACTTAATAAGGCATTAACATCTGCAGTCATTTGATTTTTTGCAGTTTCAAATTCAGCACTTTCTGACTCAGTAGATCTGCTTTTAGATGCGTCGCTACAAGAATATAGAACAAAAACTAAGATGGTTATTGATGATATTAATTTAGCAGAATGGTTACTCATAATATTTTTTTTAGACGCTTAAAATTACGGAAATATCTAGTTAATCTGTAATTAGTTATTAAAATAATCTTTAAAAAAACAGATAATAACTTAATTAAATTAAAAAGAAGAATATCACAATTTGAATTTTCATGGTTTCCGAAAATCAATATTATTCTGTATCTATTACGATATTTACTTAGATTACTTAAAAATTTAAAAAATTATTTTTTTAATATTTGAATTTCAACTCTTCTGTTAAATCTTTTTTGTTTTTTATTGTTGTTGTCTTTTAACGGTTTCCATTCGCCATAATAGTACACCTCTATTTTCTCATTTTTAACTCCAAATGTTTCTATTTTTCGACGAACAGTCTCAGCTCTTTTTTTCGATAAAATAAGATTATAATTTTCCTCACCATCATTATCGGTGTGACCGATGATGATGATTTGGTGTGAACTTCTATTAGAGAAATCATATTTATTTATCAGTTCAATGATTTGTTCATTATATCGGTTATTTAGTGTGGCATCGTCACTATCAAAATAAACATTAATAGTTTCAATGAAATTTCCAAAAGGCTTCGATTTTGTTACTTGATCTTTTCTCTCATCCTTTTCCTTTTCCCTCTTACTTTCAGTATTAATATCCACTAAGGTTGACTTTTTTATTGAGGAAGGATTTACTGTAATTTGAGTATTATCTCGAATTTCATTTTTAATCTGCTCTTCTTTAATCTGCTCTATCTTTTCTTTTGTATGATTAGGGTCAACATTTCGTTTGTTTTTATGAAAATTAATGTTTTCAAGATTGGTTGAATCAATCGGACAACCTTCATTGTAGATAGATCCTGAAATTTCTGGGCATTTATCAAGCAAATTTGTCGTACCATCTCCGTCATTATCAGTACAACATCCTGGATTTTCAAAAGGACAACCGTTGTTAAATTCAATACCGGCTATATCAGGACATTTGTCTACTATATCGATTATGCCATCTTTGTCACGATCAGGACATCCATAGTGAATGGGTAAACCGGAGATTAAAGGACATTGGTCATTAAGATCTAGCACACCATCTCCATCCGTATCAGGACACCCATTATGCTTTTTTGGTCCAGGCATGTAAATGCAATAATCTTGAGTATCAGGAATTCCATCACCATCTGTATCAGGACACCCTAATAACCCTAATAAACCTGGATCGTACATACAACCATCTTTACTATCAGAGACTTTATCATTATCTATATCTGAAGGCATTTTATAACCAAGATTGAAAACAACACCTACAAATATGTTGGAGTTAAATCGTGCTCTTTTCCCCAATAGTCCCGTAATATTGTGCATCCCTCCGACAATAGAAATAATACCATCTTGAGCATTTAATTTATTTGTCAATTCAATAAGATTGACGCGACCAGATAATCCTATATTGAACTGACCATTTCTTTGGATGCTTAACGGTAAGGCGACACCTATCTTTTCAGAGCTATATCTTGGGACAATTGAATTTATTGATTTCAAATGGACTTTGTGAAGATCTGAACTCCTTTTTAAGGCAATGGAAGAAGTATAGCCTAAATATAAATTTTTTGAAATATGATAGTCCGCATGCAAATTGAGCGAAGTGGGAAGATTCATATTGAATACTTCATCTTGTTCTAGATTTTTGGTAGAAGCAATTGCGAAATCATCAAAAGTTTTTAGAGCAGTAGTTTCATCTAGTTTTTGAACATCCAAATCAACAAAGTTGAGGTTCCCTAATCTTTCTGCATCATAAGTGGTGTTGGCAGTGGTGAAGTCGTAGGAGAGGCTATCTCTTATAAACCTTACTCTTCCAATATCTGTAATGCTAACACCAAATTTGAATAAATATTTAGTAAGATCATGTCTTTCAATTTTTGTTTCTCCATCCATGTCATACTTGAAACTATTGTATTTCGGACGGTATTCGTACACGGCTCCAATATCAAATCCCATACCGGTATTTCTCGAAGTGAACATATTACCTTTTTCGGCTCTACCATAATTAAATTCGGTAGATGAAAATGTAGCCTCTGAGCTAGTAGCATTATTGAATTCAAAGTTTCCTTGATCGGCAAATAAGTAGGTAGCATCAATTCCATTAATTAATTTAATAGCAATTCCAGCTTTTAAAAAGTTAGTTTTATCATTCTTTAAAACCCGCGCATAGTTAAATCTATTTTCTAGATAGATAAATTGGTTATAGGAATATTTTTCAAATGATATGGGCGTATTTAAGGGCTTAGAATCATCATAATTGTTGTGAATAGCGTTTGTCCATTCGTTGGAAAGTCCATCTATATTACCGAAGGAACGAATTCGAAAACCCAGCCCAATCGCATTATTATGATTGATTTCATAACTAACTCCAACTAAGTCGAGACTTGAACTTCTGGACTGATAGCCCAAACCAGAATGATTTCTATATCTGGAGCTTTCATTTCCAAATGCCTTACTGATAACGCGCATGTTTGCGCCTGTAAAGTTGTTCGTCTTCAATGTATTTAAAGAACTGTTGATACTTAATTTCTGAAGGGAATTAACAATGGAGGCAGGTTGAAAATAGGATGTTGAATAGCCGATATAATTGTCTAAAGCATTTCCTCCAGAATAATTATTTTGAGCTGAGAGGTTAAAAGATACCAGAATGTCTGCAATCAAGAAAATGGGTAGTATAAGTTTCATAATGGGCTTGATTGGTTAGTTTATATTTCTTGAGGTTATTCTGAAAGAAATGTAGCTAAAATTTTACATGTAATCAACAAATGTAAATTATTATGACTTTATAAAATCGATATATTTTATTTAATTACTTAAATTCAAATTTGAAAGTTGATTGAATCCCTGGTAAATAGAGTTACGTAATAATCTGTTTTTTTTAGTAGGTAGTTTCATATCGTGTACTTCTAGGCATGAGAGTGTAGACCCATAAATTGATAAGATTAATTACCGAAAGTATTTATTCAATAGAAAGATTTCATCTTTTTTCAGTCACTCGTATGTCTGCAAGTAATACCGTTTCTGGATCAGCTAATATGAGCTTAGGTTTCATTTTAACAGGGATTTCATAGTTGACTTTAGGAATACTTATTTTTGCTTCAAATATGATAGGATCCATTCCATCTGTAAAATGGAATTCAAATTCAACCGGTACGTCGAATAATATTTCCGAGCTCGTCTTTTGAGTTAATGTTAAATTTATTTGACCGAGTTTCTCGTCAAAAGACCAATTAACAATTATTTCAAGCATCTCTGGACGTTTTAGCCATTGATTCAAAAATGGGTCTAAATCCTCGGTGGTAAAAAGTTCCATCTCATGAATAAAGTCTGCTGTTGAGGCATGTCCATTGTAATATTTCTTGTAATAAGCTTTTATGCCCATTTTGAAGTTTTCGTGTCCCATTTTTTCACGTAACATATGTAAGAACCAAGCTCCTTTTTTATAAGTCATACCAGTAACTACTGGTCCTAATTCAGCTGTTCTATCATCAATAACTTTGAAATTCATATCCTTTTGATGATATTTTGTGATGAGATTTTTCGCTATTTTAAGTTCTTTGATGTATGTTTCATGCCCATATTGATATTCTTGAAATAACATGGTGAAATAAGTTGCAAATCCCTCACTAAGCCATGCATCATCCCAAGTTGTCTCTGTTACACAATTACCAAACCATTGATGTGCGATCTCATGAATCATGACATTTCTTAGTCTTTCTGTGGCTTGACCAGTAATGAGATCTTCAGCATAAAGGATGGCTGAGGCAGTTTCCATCGCTCCACCGGTCAAGCTCGATGATTCAATGTTCGCAAGTTTTTCGTAGGCAAAAGGGCCCACATAGTGACTAAAAAATTTAAGGGCGTCTTTTGTGATATGAGCAAAGTCGTAAAATCCAGCTTTTCGATCCTTGGCGTAGACCCAGGACTGGATTGATTTGCCTTCAAAGGTGCCTACTCTCTGAACAGCAAATTCCGCAATCCCCAACATGAATAACCAGCAAGATACCGGTACTGATTGCCTCCAATGGGTAAATTTGCGATTTCGATCCAAAAGTGATTCCTCTATTAACAGGCCATTCGATACTACTTTGTATTTTGCCGGAGCGATAATTTTAAACTCGACCGTAGCTTTTTCATAGGGATGGTCTATCGCAGGGAGCCAATGTCGGGTATTATTAGGCCAACTTTCACAAAAAAAAGTTCGATCTCCAAAGCGATTATTTTTAATTTCCAAGCCTGCCTCTGGAATACCTTTATATTGAATAATAAATGTTCTTAGCTCTCCTTTATTTACAGGCTGATCCATTTTAATGATTAAAGCGTCTTTTTGATGCCGATATTTTAATTGGGTATCTTCAGATGTCACAGAAGACACACTCATTCCTTTACCAAGGCGTTCTTTCGTCTTGTTAGCAAGATCTAGTCTGAAACTGCTGACATCATTGGATTTAAATAAAATTTTGATGGAGGTGGTTCCTTTGATCTCATCGGTGTCATCTGATAAGGTAAGGTTAAAAGTATAATGCTGGATATCAATCTGATAATTGAAAGGATATTGATCTGCAAAAACAGAGGGAATAAATGTAAAAAGCCAAAGGAATCGAAGGGTCAATTTTTTCAATAATAGCATCTTGAGATCTTTAGAGTTTAAGCCTACAATAAATCATTTCATTTTTAGTCACTAGCAGGTGTGATGGGTTAATATTAAAAAATGTTTACCGAACGAATATAGGCATAAGACAATATTTTAAAAAACACCATCAAAGAGTTGATATCTGTTAAAATTGATGAGTCGTCGATTACATATGTCTGACTCCAGAATTAATTTTTAATAATAAAGGAGCAGTAAGAGCTCTTTTAAATTATTTAATCTTAATTGTATGATTTTGTTATACATTGATTTCGAAATGAGCAAATATTGTTGGGTAATAGTTCTTTTACCGATTTTTTTGGGCATCTTTTTACCATTTTATAAACATTTAGCCAGTACAGTCTTATTAAAGGGTTACTGGTTTTCTAACAATAATCGGATAAATACTCAATAAAGTTATATCAATTCAATCAATTTACCTTTGACAAAAATTGCTATTTTAAAACTTGTTTGATAGTTAATAATTTTTTTATTTCATTTCAAAATGAGAAACTTCGTTTGTCATTCTATTTTGTTCATTGCTCAATTTTTTTTCAATAATTCGAATGTCAAAATAGTAGCGGGTTACAACGATCTTATCATTTTCCATTTCCAAGAGCAGTAAAAATATAGTTTATAAGATTGTCCTGTTATTTTTGAAGTACCACTTCATTGGGTTCATTGATTCGAAAAAAATATTATCATTATCATAATAAGTAGTGGTGATGTGCTGTTTTTTATACTTGAGGTTATCAAATGAGAGCGAGTGAGAGTTATAGCCTCGCATTATTTTTAGGATGCTACATAAAACATAATTAACCATATGTATTTCATCTGATGTGAAATATTTATTAGCTGGTTCACAAGTTCAATTGGTATATGCTTCACCCAGTTTTTTAACAATCTCTTTGCGCTCATCACTTTGATTGATGTTGACCGACATGGTGCAGTATTTATTTTCATTGACTCATGACATTACAGTCAGGTATTGATTGTGATATAATAGATATATCTTTAATATATTGTTTTGAATTACAATACTTAATTAAAGTACCAAAAAGAAATGCTAGTGGAAAGTTTAAAACCTATATTTTATTTTATATGAATTAGTTTTATTCTAAAAAATAATTTTAAGCATAAATAATTATGAAAAATATATTGATGATTATACTCTTTTTAAGTTCTCAAATACTGATTGCTCAAAAAATAAAAAAAGCGGGAATTTACCTTGGAGCTGATGAAAATAAAGGCAAGTCTTATGTTTTTGGTCGACAAGAGGCTGTAAATGTTGTATGGGATGCCGCTAAAAATTATACATTGAAAGATGTAGATGGGATGATTGAGAATTATAGTACTGCATTTGGTGCTCAGGTGATTGAGGATAACAGAAAATGGCTAAATTCAATGGAACAGATTTCTATGGTACCTTATAGAATGATTCCAGTTAAATTAGAGGGTACGGATGAAATTTTGGTTTTGACCTGGTCGGTAGAGAATAGAAAATGGAAAAATGGTTCTCAGCAAAATTTGGATTTGATGGAGATATTTACGGTAAACCAAAATAATAAAATCATAGGGTTTAATCAATGGGCTCGGATAAATCGCATGAGTCAATTTGGCTTAAGTTTTGGAGGAAAATTTTATGGTAAAACGCACACGGAAGTCACTGGAAGATCATTAGTCTTTTCAAATCGGGGGGAAATAGAGGTACTTGAAAAGTTTTTTAAAGATTATAATAATATGGATGGAGCAGCGTGTAGTCAGGCATTCGCAAATCAATTCACTATTAATGGGCATGATGGCATGCAATCAACACTTTTACTGGAAGATTGGTATACAATGTTTGATTCTTATGAGTCAGTAGAATGGAAGCCGTATTCAATAGCTCCACTAAAGATAGCAGATACTGATCCTATTTCAGGAGCAACCGTCTTATCTAGAGAAAAAAGAATTTATAAAGATGGTTCTATTTGGGAAAAAGAGTTAGTTGAAATTTTTTATTTTGATCTCGAGGGTAAAATATTTAATGTGGTACAATATGCGCGAAATCCGTAATGAACACTAGAAACTATTAAAAAATTCAGCACTAGGAGTTTGTAAGTCAAAACAGAACGGCAGGTAGATGTAATTTTTTTAAGAGTAAGAATAAACCACCTATTCAATCACTCTCCAGAATTTTTGGTGTATTATTATTTTAGGATGAACGAATACGATTGAAAAATATCTTAATTTAAACCTTTGGGATTAAGCGGGTGTTTTTAGCGAGTATCAAAAGTATTTTTTAAATCTTTTATTAGAAACGATGACAAAATAGGGCCATGAAATAAACAGGGAAATCACATAGGCTATAGCACTTACATCATCGTTAAAAAAAATTGTTGAAATGAAATAGACGAGAGCAGAATAAAATGAAATATTAAGCATGAATTTTTTAAAAAAGACTAGGTAGCTATTCAAGTCAAAATTGCTTTTTTCATCTTTGGACATAGTGTCATAACCTGATAAAAGGAGATCTGCATTGTCTTCATTCACAATATAACCGCACGCTCCAATTAAAATTGATGTAAAAAGCACTCCGAAAACTATTGTATAATAAAATCTAATTTTTAACTTAAACTTAGATTGTTATTTTTCTTGTTCATAAGGTATATCGCGCATTCGAGGAATTAATCCTCCAATCTAAATTTGTTAGTAAAATTGCTTAATTAGTATCATTAAATTAAGTTAAAATAAGAAATATTCTGTTAAAATCGAGGCGTATTCCTTTATTCCATTATTCGAAATGATATATCCCGATATCTTAGTCTTTTAAATCCCTCAGTTTTTATAAATGTCAATCTTATAGGTTTTTTTCTTGAAGGTAAAACTTATCAACAGATTCGGTTGTCAGAAACCATCTCTTAATATTTCAAAATAAGTTTTGTAACGGGCCCTAGTATTAACATCATTAAAAATCAGATGTTGTTTAGTGTATATTGTGGTTGTGGGTGCAATATTATCAAATGATGGCAAATCTTGAGAACATCGATATTGATCTTGACACTGATTTACGCAAAGAGATCCCACTTTGATAGGAGCAAAATTAAGAATTAATCGGTAGGAGGTAGAATCCATTCCCGTAACGATATCCTCTTTAATAGAGTAAATATCTTTGAAATTAGCCTTAAAATTAGAGCCATAAATATTATGCCAAATCCTAGCATCTTCTGTTTGGTAGCTACAGTTGTTAAAACTTTGAACGATTTGAAAATCACCTACCACATTTACTAAAAAAAAATAATTAACATCACTCAGTAATTTTCCCTGAAGTTCAGAATGATTTTGTAATTCATTAAATTCTTCTGAGAAAATCGCTTTAGTAGTAATAGGATTATTATTCAAAAAAGAAATGGCATTTTCGTAAATCTCCTCTTTCTTCGAACAGCCGAACAAAAAAAGACCTATAATAAAAAGGCTTGAAAACACTAATTGACGCATTTCACAAAAGTATTATTAAAATAAATATTTAATAGGCAATTGGCTTAAATTTTTTTTTTTCTAATTTTAGTTTATCGCTAATCAAAAATACTTTTTTGAGCGGTACAAACTCAAGACTTAATTTAAAAATATAAATTCAGTATGATCTCTAATTAAGTATGTCATAAACTTTTGGATTGCTGTAGTGGTTAACAAAATCTATAGATGATTTTTTTAGAAAAGTAAGTGTTTCTTAAATTTCTTTGTATGCTTAAAATTCTATATATTAACATTGTTATTCATATTGATTCAAGAAGACGGTCTATCATTAGTTATATCAGATTAGAATTTAGTGATAATTTGTTTTTTTTGTTGATTCATTAGCTGATAATCCTCAATTTCCATTTCGCACTAATTTTTAATTCATAAATTATTGTAAATCGATGCAAGAAAATTTAATAAAAGTGTTGATCATTTCCTTTTATAATTTTGAGAAATATTTATTTTGAAAGCCTACTTGATGTCGGTAAATTTAACCTAATTAATGCCTAGAAACAGAATGAAAAACTTACGAATAGTAATGTTTCCTATAATTGTTCTAATAGTTTTTATGAGCGCATGCGATGATTCATCGGAGATCATTAATGACATGGCTAGGGAGCTGAAAGATCATCAAGTTTTTCAAAAAAATGGATTTAGAGACAAAAAAGTTAATGTATCCTTATCAGATCAGTCGGCTTTAGATTTACTCTTTGATATTAATAAACTTTCTAAAGAAATGATTATTCTTAGATTGAAAAGTTATGGACTAGAGGATGTTTACCGAAAAAAAATAAAAAGCCTAGAGAAGGTATTGAAAAAAAAGGGATTATCCCAAATTAAAATCAGAAAGGTGAAAGAAAAAATTAAAAAAACAAAATTGCAATTGGAAGAGGAGGACAAGCGATTAAGATCTTTGGGAAAACTTATTGACAAAAATTCTTTAAAGCTTAAAAAATTGAAACGAGATTTTAATAAAATGGATTATGCAGTCAAACTTTAATTTATGTCAATTAATTATAATTGTTGAATTCATAGAATTTTTAGAACCTTAATCTTATAATGATAATTTGTTTGCATTAAAGCTAAACCATTAGTTGCTTTCATTAGGCCAATGTTGCAAAGCCCAATAGATTTATTTCGATTTTTTTGAAAGAGTAAATTATCTTTATCCTATCAAAAAAAAACTAAAAAGGGGCATTATTAGAGTCAAAAAGGTTATTTGTAATTACAGCGCCTGCAACAGTGGCTTCTAGTTATACCCAAATTGTTTTACGTTGTTTGTTTAAAAGCATCAATACTAGCTCTTCTTTAGGTTTTTTTTTGACTTTTTATATTGAATAAAGAGCAGAAGAAAGTAGAATAGATTAATATTAAGTTATAACTGAAATCAAAACTAAAATTAAAATTATGAAAAATCTACACGTACTTTCTATTATGTTACTCTCTTTTGCTTGTACTCCGCCTGCTCCTAAAGTAGTAGAGTCAGTTGAAAGATCCATCGGATTTCATTCAAATGATGAACTTAAGGAATTTAAATGGCATCTTGGTACCGAAGAACCTATTGATTTGGTCAAATCACTTGATACGGCTTGGACTGCTCGTGATTATGCTGCTATGCAAAATTATTTTGTAGATACTTTAAGAATTACTACTTATAATGGCAAGACTTTTAACTCCTTTGAGGAATTTCAAAAGGCTATGGCACTAGATACTAATGGAGGATGGACATTTAATCGTGCTTATTCGGTTGATCTTAATCCAGCTTTAGGAGGGGAACATGTTCAAGCTTTTTTTAATTCCTTCAACATAAATCCTGGTGGAGATACCGTTAAAGCTAGAATTTATGAGAGCTACTATGTCGTAAATAAAAAGATTGTTTGGCTAGATCAATACCGTCAGTTAATCGAATAATTATTTTAACTAATTTCAAAACTCAGATTATTTGACTAGTTTTTATGCTAAAAATAAAGTTTTGAAGGTGCAAACTATTATTTGAGTTTGGTCTTTTAATACAAGGAATGATGACTTGTGATAAGATTACATTTTCAAATAAAAATATCGCTTTAAGGCATTTTTGGTGGAAAATTTTAATATTCTTTATACCTTGATGCATAAATCAAATAATGTTATTATAGTTTATGAATAGAGTGAAAGATAGGAATAGTAAATTATTCACTAGTGGATTTATTATACTCTTTATGCTATTTTCTAACTTAGGGGCTCAAGGACAGTAATTTCAGTTGTACAGGTATGAAATATTGAGTCTCAGCTTAGGTGAGAATTTAAAAACTGTTTTTAAAGACCGTGGCGATAATTAACAATACCATCCGGTTAAGTTCTCTTATGTTATTGACCAAAAAGAAGTGAAGATACCAATCGAAATAAAAACAAGAGGTGTTTTTTAAACATCTGCATCTAATTATAAATATCCACCGTTTATGTTGAATTTTCTCAAATCTGAAGTTATAACCAACACACTTTTTGCGGTATAAATAAAATGAAATTGGGGAACTAACTAATATCAATGGGATTACTATACAATTAATGAAGACTATGTATATAAACTTAATAATCTTTTTTTACCTTAAAGCTTTAAAGTACAATTATTGAAGGTTTCATTTAAAGATACTTTTAAGCAAAATAAAATAAATACTTATTATAGTCTGTTGTTAGAGAATGAAAACCAAATGGCACAAAGAAATAATGCCTCATTATTTGACAAAATCGGCTGCAAACCTACCCAGGCTGATAATATTAAATTTTTAGAAATGGCAGTTTTTCCAATATCTTATGTCTAATACGGATTGGACAGTTCAGTATCAACAGAATATTAAATTGTTAAAAAATTGAACAAGACAAATTACCAATTTCGGCACTTTATGATTTTGACCATGCCGGTATTGTCAGATCCCCCTACGCTAAACCAGCTCTAGCTTTAAAACTGGATATTTTTTTGATCCGTAGATATAGAGGATTTTGTATTGCTGATATAACAATTTATCAGCCTATTTTTCATGAATTTAACAAGCGAAAACGATATATTTATGCGTTTTACGGGGAAAATTTGGAAATTAGCTCAAGCTATAAAACTAAGACAGTCAAATTTTTAGATGAATTTTATGATACGATAAATGATCCAGGAAATCATTACTTGCCTTTGGCTTTACATGTGATCCCTCAGGGACAGGAAATGTAGTCATAAAAGGTCTGCGTAAAATACATTAAGATCTTTAGTTATCTTTTATGAAATTGATTTTCTCAGACTCATTGTATTTCATGTATTGTATGTAAAAGATCATTTTGATAATGTCCTTATTTTAACTTAATTAAAATAGAAAGAGATTCTTTATTTAGTCAATTAATTTTTTTTTTGATATAAAGTAATTAAAAAGCTCGGATTGCTCGAACTTCATTTACACTAACCTTATAACTACTTTTTGTTGATCCATTGCCAAAACTTACAGATATTGCTTTATCAATTCCGTTTTGGGTAGAACTCCAGTATGTAGTATTTTTAAATTTTGTACCATTATAAACTGTTAAGCTATCGTCGATCCATTCTCTTTCTTTATATAATAACTCTAATTCATTAACCGAGGGCAAATACCAATCATTGATCAAGGTATCTTCGCTGGTGAATATAGTAGCCGAATAAGCTGCAATAATGGAAGAAATACCGGCCGGTTCACAATCAGATGACAGTATAGCCAGAGTGTTTGTGTATCCAGTTCTGAGTGTACTATCATTGGCATTTAATATTTCTTCATCTGAGCATCCCCATTCACCAGATTCACTGTCATTGAGAGAGACAATTAACCCATGGTTTAATGTTTCATCAATATAAAAAATGATACCCCCAAGAGTATAGTTACCCAATACGGCATGACATCCATTCTCGTCAACATTTTCATTAGCTGGTGTATTAGGACAATTGTCAATGGCATCATTGATACCATCCTCATCACTATCTTTTTGGATATTTGCACAACCATCCTGATCCACTGTGAGTCCTTGGGGAGTATCGTTACAAAGATCAAATTTATCCGCTATGTTATCGTTATCACTATCTGTTAGTGTGAAGGTTGCTGTTATATTTTTTGGACCATCTAGGATTAAACTGAGGCAGCATTTAAAAGGATCCGTTAATGATACAAGGGAGTCCTCAAGCCATTCGTTAAAGGTATAAAATTCATTGGCAATTGCAGTTAAAACAATAGTATCTCCTACATTATATGTTCCCGATAAGGGTGAGACCTTACCTCCATTTATTGGAACAATGTCTATATTCAGTATATAATTGTTTGGTTCGTCGTCTTGTTGGCAAGATAAAATATTTATTAAGAGGCCAATTAGTGTGAGACACGTAAACAAAGAAATTTTTGAGCAATAGATCATTTTCATACAGTTGTACTTGCAAAAGTATGTAATTCAGTTAATATTTAGGTTTTAATTAAGTTACTTTTAGGTTCGTAAATCCTATGATTTTTCTAATTTTGCTGATAAACAGTAACGAGGCCGCATACCAGTATTTACCAATTCTATGTTAGTTTTGGGACCTTTTGATGAACCTTTAGTTGGGTTAACACATCATACAACAAAAAAAATATAAATGAATCCAAAACTTATTGCTTATCTCCTACTGATAATATCGATAGTATCTATTGTAATACTATTATCATTTATAATTGATGCTTTTTCAGTCGATAAACTCCCGATCCTTACGTTTGTGATTGCACCGGCTTTAGTAATTTATTATTTATTCATCACTCGTTTTGGGAAAGGCATTCAATAAAAAGACGAAATATCATAAATTGGGAAAAAGATTGGACGAGTTTATGAGCCTGATATCCAGAGGTGTTGAATGATAGGATAGCGTTATTACTTCTATTTGTCTTTTTGGTAACTGTCTAACTTTCCAAAGGTTAAATTATTTTTTTGGTTACGTAGTTTTGTATTATGCGAGGGGGAAAGACATATACTTTATCTAAATATTTGTCTTAGTATGAAAATATTATTGGACATTATCAAATTTTCGATATGAATGATGCACCCAATTCTTGCTTTTGAAGACTCCAGATTTAGATAATGGAATAGTGAGGTTAGCTGATGCGTTTGTTTACGATCCAAATACTTTTTCTAAAATAGCTGTCGTTCTATTCTTTTGGTTACTCCGTATTGCAGCTTCTTCTTTAGCAATCATTTTGAAAAGTCCTATAGTAGCTTCTTCTGTGGCATATTCGGCCAGATCGGGGTTGACCTTTTTCGTAAAGGGGACTTTGTTATAGATTGCCATTACATTTCCCCAATACTTGGTAGTACCGGTTTGTTGAAGCGCATTCTTAATGATAGGCTTAATTTTAACAAGTAATTCACTTTTGGTTACATTTTCCAAATATTGAGTAGCTGCATCTTTTTCACCATTTACAAGTGCAATAGCATCTGATATTTCCATATTTGTTATCGCACTAATAAAAATATTTAATGCTTTTTTAGAAGCCAATTCAGCACTTCTATTTAAAAGTAAGACTATTTCGTCACATTTTTCTTTTCCTCCAGGTACTTTTGAGAGGACAGCAGATATCTGCTTTGCTTCTTTTGGGAATGGAATTTTGATCAATGGATTTTTAAAATAGCCATCCTCTTTGTTAACCTTTAGAACTCCTTTTTTGATACCTTTAGATAGGGCTTCTTTAACTGCATTTGCTGCTTCTTCAATTGAAAAAGGCATTCCTTCGGCATGTTCGCTATTAAGCTCGTCAAGCTTTGTCTCATCAACAATATCTTCTGCAATTTCTTTCAATAATTTTATCTGTCCAAAAGAGGTTATATTTTGAAAGCAGATAAATATTAGAAAAAGAGAGAGAATTTTTTTCATTTTCTCATGAGGTTTATAGAAAATAACAAATATAGAAATCAACTTTTGATCAGAAGGAAGTGCCTAATTCATGTATCTTATGATTCTGGTTGTTTAAATGGTGAAGCATCCTGATGTAAGGTCATTGCTTTTTGGGCAAATAGGACGGCTATTGAAAGTGAAATAAATGCCATAATCCAAATTCCAGGCATGAAAGAGGTTAGTAAAAAATAGTCATAAAATCCGTGGATTACGGTTGCGATCACAAATCCAATAAAAGCAATCAAATAGGTAAATAATTTAGTATTGAGATTAATGTCAGGTATTCCATCTCCATCGATGTCTAAAGCTATTTTTTTCTCATTGAATTTTGCCTTCCCTAAGTAATACCCCATTATGACTGCAAAAGTGGCATGTGCAGGTACAGTGGAAAACATTCTTACAATTCCAGTAGTTACTCCACCTTGCATTACAAATATTACATTTTCGATTGTGGCAAAACCCATAGCTACCATAACAGTGTAAACAATTCCATCAAATGGTTCATTAAAATTATGATTACGGTAAAGGATAAATCTCACAAATGAAAATTTGAATGTTTCCTCCACTAGTGCTACTATGATAAAAGCAAAAAATAACTCATCCATTAAATTATTAGGTTCAATCTGATAATGTTCTGTCAAGAAGTTACCCGTAAAATAGGCAAGTCCAAAAGTGATAATTCCAAAAATAAAGCTCACCAATAATAGCCCTATAGGTTCTTTTTCATGTTTGTCAGAGAAAAAAATAAAAATTATAATTATTAAACCGGGAAGCAGAGAGAGAGATAATAGTCCGATTTCCTTGAGCATATTTAATCTAGTTTTGTATGAAAATTAATTAAGTAATTTTAATGATATCATGAACTCATCATAACTGTCTTCACTGATAATGTCATATGCGCGCGCTACTCCAATAGAAATGGTAGAGGGAAGCAAAGAGAAAAGAACGATACGAGTATCAATTTGTGCTCCGAAATTTACAAAAATATCAGTCCAGATGGGATCATCTGAAGAAACTCCTAAAGGATTAGGAATGTCGAAAATATACTGTGCATTTTTAGGATGCCCTCCTCCGTTTGGATAAAAATCTTGCGAGTATAAAACAGAGGTAAATACAGAGGCTTGGGTCCAATTGGCGAAAAGATTGAAAAAACCTAATTTTTTATACCTAATTGGAGGAAGTAGTAAATCAACCATAAGCTTCCCAAAATCTCTTGACTCAATATAACGCTTGTCAGAATAAGTTAGGCCTGGAAAAGCATAAGTTCCTCTGTATTGCTTGGCATTCCATGAATCTATGTAGTTATTTCCAAAGGCTGCAAAGCCATATCTTGTAAAGGGGTTTAATTCATCAGCAAAAGACTTACCAAAAGCAGATCTTAACCAAACGGAAGTATGATTAATTGGCAAAGGAATTCCTAAATCTAAGTTTCCAACTAGGCTTGGATAAATTTGACCTGCAGTGTAAGCTGTACTGGCCTCCAATGCGGCAGTAATACCTTTTTCATCATCCACTGCGCCAATTGAATTTTTGACGAAGCTATAGCTAAGAGCCGCGTAAAAATCAAAAAATAAGTTTCCATCAAATGTTGCATAAGATAATTGCTGAAAATCATTACTTTTTTCCAAACCATAAAAGCCACCTAGTCCCAAATCTAAAAATAATGTAATAGGTGGATTCCAAATCAAGGTAGGACTCCAATCTATGCCACCACTGATTCCTTTTCTGGATCTCTTTGTAGGCCCAAATAAATCATAAAAATTGGCAGGATTATAAGCAAAGCGAAAGAAAAAATTCCCAGTAGTAAAATCTATTCTGGCATGAAAAGTTTCATCTTCAGCAAGTTCATTGGATTCGTTAGGGTCATCACTTAAAGAATTAAACCATTGGGTAGGTGTATAAGAGAAAGACAAATTCATTTCAGTTAACCACAATGGGTCACGGAAATTAAATTTATATCCTATTCCCATAAAATTTTGATAACCAATAAGGGTTGGGTAAGCAGCAGTTAATTGAAATTCTTTAAGGCTACTGTAAAAAGATGTTACTGCCGATGTCGTATCATTTGATGCTTTGACTTGACTTGGGCGTTTGGTATACCATTCTTTAACGAAATCATGTGATTCAGCTGTTTTAGTTCCTAAAAAATTAATTGATGACAGTGCATCAACAGGTTTATTTTTGATGATAGAGGGCTGAAATCCTTTACTCTTGTATTCAAAAACGAATAATCGGCTACTGTCCAGTACAATGGGTCTGAAAAATCCCGTGGCAGCATTACTCATTACTTCAACTCCTTCCCCTTCACCGTCAAAAGTGCTCAAATTAATACGATAAACATTGCTGATACCAGAATAATAGCTCGTACCGACAAGGTACTTCCCATCTTTGGTGAATCGAAAGCTTTGGGGGGAGGCGTCATCAAAATCAAACAATATTTGAGACTTAGATTCAAATCCTGTGAACGCATTGATTTCGTATAACATAAGTTTTTGAGTACCTTTATAATCACTCACTGCAGCACTTAAGTACTTGCCATCCGGTGATATGTCCATATCAAAAATATCATCTCCATATCGAAGGGTAATCATGCCATCAAATTTTGAACTGTAGGGTATCAGATTATTTTTTGTAGAATCATGTTCAATGATCCTTATTATTGTTGAGAAGCCATTGTCGTGCTTAACTCCCCAAATGGATTTATCTATCGGATTAAATGCTAAATCACCAAATCTGGCATCTTCATTTAATAACTTTACTTTTTTTGTTTTTAGATCGTAACTGTTCAAATCACGCTGAGCATTATTATCTGTTGTGAAATAAATTTTATCTGCGGCTTCATCATAAATGACGGAAGATACATAAAACAGGGCAGCACCTTTTATATCAGTGAGATGTTCAATGTCACCGTTTGACAAATCAATTGCAGCTAAGAAGGGTACTTTGCCGGGATAATTGACTGCTACATAAATCTTATTTCTTTTATCATCAAAATGTGCGTAAGAAACTGAGCCGAGTATTTTTTCGGTAATTGATGTTACTTGCGTGATAGGGTTTTCGTTGATCAACTCAATATTCTCTTCCTGAAATGTTTTCTCAAAAGTCAGCCAATCATCCCATCCTTTGTCAATCGAAAAACCAAAAACTTGTTTAAATTGTTTAGCAAAAAAACTACTACTTTTGTCTTCTCTTTTTACCCACTCTATGATCTTCTGTGGTCCATATTGATTAGCTAAATAACCCATAAAACGAGTGCCGTAAAGGTACGAATTCGTAACTCCTTGAAAGTCACTGGTAGTGCCTTCAGATTCTAAACCTTGTGCACTGTAGATTTTGGCATCCTCGAGGATTTTAGTACGAAAAAACATTTCATCATAATTACCCATCGCGTTTCCTTTTCCGCCGCTCATCCACGTATCTACATAAGAAGCAATTCCTTCATGATACCATCTCGGGGCATAATATCTTGGAATAGTCAAGAAGCTATAAAACATGGAAATGGGATGATCACTTGTAGGTACTACCTTGCCAAAAAACAATTTTCGAAAAAATCGATCTTGATTAGAGGTGTTATCTAGAGCAGCCATGTGTACCAATTCATGATTCATTAATGAAAAAATCCGTTCACCAGCAGGAAATGTCTCAAATGCATAGCTAAAGGGCGATAATCCTATATTAATTATATTAAAAGGAGCAGCGAGTGTACTTGCATTTCCATAATCTCCAAAATCTTCCAGTACTACGGTAATTTCTCCAGTTGGTTCATAATTGAATAGCCTTTTATGAAAATCTAAAGCGTTGTTAAAGCATCTGATGGTATACGGTATAATAAAACTTTTACGAGGGTCGTAATGGATTATCTTAGTATTTGCTGATTCAAAAATTTCTTGGGCAGAGGAATTAATTGCGATAAATATTAGGAATACTGTTATGTATTTCATTTCTAACTCATTATTAATAGTAGGAATTTAAGAATAATCTACAAAGTAAGGAAGGACAATACAAATTAATAAGCCAAAAAAAAAAGTCCAAAATCAATTGGACTTTTTTAAGAATTTTTATTGCACCATTTTTTGAAGGACACCCAATTGAGATGAACGAACTACATTACCAAATGCTGGATTTTTAGCAATTTTTTTGAAATTTGGATTTTTCGCAATCTCCATAAAAGCTGGACTTTTCGCCAAGGCAAGGAAAGTTGGGTTTTTGGCTAGTTTTTCATA
>CACLDR010000021.1 GCA_902605755.1 uncultured Marinoscillum sp.
TGAGCGACTAAAATTTCGTGTGGAAATTAAATACTGTATTACAACATGATTAATTTATTAATGTGATATAGATCACATTACCATCAAATCCATAAACTTGAGAGTACATTATTCTGACTACAATTTCTTCATTGCTTGACATAAAAAATAACTTTACTTTGCATTTTGATCATTTTCTATCGATTTAACTGCCCTGGTAAATGTACGCTGATAAATAAAAATCAGTATTGAATCAAAAATTTTCGCAGGCCATTTTGATAAATAATTAATACATTTAATTGTTTCGATTTTTTTTAAGATAAAAATGTCCACTTCTTTAGGTAAATTTCATGTTTTTGACTGTAACACAATGCTCTTTTTACTATTTTTACTAAGCCACATGATAAACATTTTAAATCCAAAACATTAATTTTTTAAACAATCCATTTAAAAATGGAAATCCTTCAAAGAATTATGTACAATAAGCCTCTTTATTCATCCACATAATAACTTTTGTTATCATTTACTTAAATTCAATTTCATTGGATGTCTTCACTATATTTGTTAATATGCACCCTTTCAAAAAAATAATACATGGGATTTTCTACAATTGATATTATTGTTTTTGTATCATATTGCCTTTTAATTGTAGGTATCGGATTGTACGTATCAAAGGATAAAAAAGGACATCAAAAAAATGCTGAAGACTATTTTTTGGCAGGCAAGACACTGCCCTGGTGGGCCATAGGAACTTCCCTTATTGCAGCAAACATATCTGCTGAGCAGTTTATCGGTATGGCAGGATCTGGTTTTGCACTGGGCCTCGCCATTGCATCATACGAGTGGATGGCGGCCATCACCCTGCTCATTGTTGGAAAATATTTTTTACCCATATTTATAAAAAAAGATCTCTATACAATTCCCGAATTTATTGAAAAAAGATTCAGCACTAATCTAAAAACAATCTTGGCCATATTTTGGATCGCCCTTTACATATTTGTCAACCTCAGTTCGGTATTGTACCTAGGAGCATTGGCCTTCGAGACAATAATGGGTGTTCCAATGATTTATGCTGTTTTTGGCTTAGCCCTATTTGCAGCTATCTATTCGCTCTACGGAGGTCTTTCTGCTGTCGCATGGACTGATGTAATTCAAGTAATCTTCTTAGTGTTAGGTGGATTGATAACTACTTATCTGGCATTAGATATACTCTCTGATGGAGCAGGTTTTTTAGTAGGCTTAAATTTAGTTTTAGAGGGCGCTCCGGAAAAATTTCATATGATTTTAGATCAATCTAATAGTCAATATAAAAATCTTCCTGGTATTTGGGTCCTCATCGGAGGACTATGGGTTGCAAATATTTATTATTGGGGATTTAACCAATACATTATTCAACGTGCATTGGCTGCCAAATCTCTTGGAGAAGCCCAAAATGGCATTGCTTTGGCTGCCTTTTTAAAAATAATCATACCCTTTATTGTCGTATTACCAGGCATTGCTGCTTATGTAATGGTAAATGATCCTGACATCATGGCAAGACTCGGAGAATCAGGACAATTGAATCTACCCGATGTAGGCTCTTCAGACAAGGCCTACCCTTGGTTATTGCAGCTTTTACCTACTGGCTTAAAAGGGATCGCTTTTGCTTCCTTGACCGCAGCCATTGTTTCCTCATTAGCTTCAATGTTGAATTCTACTTCTACTATTTTTACAATGGATATCTACAAGCAATACATGAACAGGAATGCTTCTGATAGTCAATTAGTCCAGACAGGTCGTTTAGTGGCTGGCATCGCACTGATATTTGCTTGTATCATGGCGCCCCTTCTTGGTAATATTGATCAAGCTTTCCAGTTTATACAAGAGTATACGGGGATTGTTAGCCCTGGTATTTTAGGTGTCTTTTTATTGGGTTTATTTTGGAAGAAAACTACCAACCGAGCTGCGATATGGGGTGCTATATTATCTATTCCTATTGCTATAGGTCTCAAATTCATTCCAGGAGTACCCTTCATCAATCAAATGGGTTTAACGGCAATCGGCACAATGATTCTAATCATCCTTATCAGTTATCAGAAAGGAAAAGGTGAGGATGATCCGAAAGGGATTCAATTGGACATGAGATTATTCTCCACAAGTCCGTTATTCAATATATCTGCATTTATCATTTGTATTCTTACATCTGTGCTCTATGCCATATTTTGGTAAAATATGTTTGCAATAAATTCAAAACAACAGAAGCTCAAAAGGAAATTAAGCAGTACTTTTAAATTTAGACTCTATTTACTTTTTAATTTACCGATCGGTTGGTTGGCAGGGATGAAAATTATAGATCTAACTGAAAAGCATTGTATTACGGGCGTACCCTTTAAATGGATTAATAAAAATCCTTTTAAATCTATTTATTTTGCCGTACAAAGTATGACTGCAGAATTATCTACTGCCACTGCTTGCATGGTTGCCATTCAAGATCATCAACCCTCTATCGCCCTAATTATAGTAGATATGAAAGGAAAATTTCATAAAAGAGCAACTGGGAGAGTATTTTTCACTTGTATGCATCAAGGTCAAGCTCAGGATGCGGTAGCACGAGCTATAGCATCAAAAAAAGCCCAAAAACTATCACTAAAAACGATAGGTAAAATGAGTGATGGTACTGTAGTATCTGAATTTACTTTTACCTGGTCCTTCAAACAAAGACAATCATAAGTCTTTAATAAATAAATTAGCTTTCGAATTTTTAATTGTGGAATCTAATGTCTCCATCAAATGCTCTATCTCATCTAATTTTTTATCATCATTAATTTTAAAACCTTCATAACCATTGGCATCTAATCTGGTCATAACCAAGTGCATATCAATCTGATTAATATCCAAAGCTGGTTGATAACGAATAGCATCCTCATCTTGTACTTGAATAATTAATTCACATTGCTCAAGCTCCAAACATATATCATGTGTAAACCTAAAGGGTACATCTACTAATGCTGAAATTTCGCTCACACTTAAAGGCTTTCTATTTTCTGTTTTGAAATTTTCAATAATATGGTAAAATATTAGTAGAACCAACTTCCTTTTGTGATTAGAGCTCATTTTAATACGCTCATACCTATACTTCCAAGTGTCTACATGTTGTCTTGCGTAAGCATACTCTGCACCAAAAAGAACTAAGATCCAACTGATTTGAAGGTAAATCATAAAAAGCGGTAGTATCACCAAGGTCCCATAAACGACACTGTAGTTGGACAAAAAAGATTGACCATTAATCCATGCTAATTGAGTGAATTGAAACAAAATCCCAGTCAGGATGCCAGATATAGCAGCCGGAATGAATTTCACCTTGATATTGGGTAAGATTATATATACCAGCGTTAACAGTAGAGAAATAATTCCATAAGGAATTAACTTAAGGCTAAATAAAATAAATGGTCGAATAAGTCCTAAAACTTCAACCTCTGCCAAACCTTTTATCTCACTAGTTACATAAACGGTAAAACTTCCGGATAAAATTAATAATAGAGGGGCCAATAATACCATAGCCAAATAATCACTTACTTTGCGTTGCCAACTGCGGCTTTTGGTATGCCATATCTCATTAAATGTCCATTCAACGCTATATAAAAGTCTCAAAACAGCATAAAGAATGAAAATCATGGAAAATCCAATAATCACACCTCCATTAACAGTATTAAGCATTTTTTTGGTAAATTCCAAACTCATTTCCAAGATTTCTTCCTGTCCAACGAATATATGATTCAGCTCTCTTTCTAAATACTTCTCCAGACCAAACCCCTTAGCGATACCAAAGGCAATGGAGAGTAGCGGTACAATAGAGAGAAGTGAAAAATAAGTAAGACTCGAAGCTTTCTCAAAGATGCTATTACGGTTGAACTCTATAAAAGAAATAATAAAAATACGAAGGTTACAGTACATAAACCTCCTTTTACTATTTAGGGCAGATAGCTTAAGTTTCCATAGATCAACCTCTAAAAATTGCTTTATTTGAGAAAGATTTGCCTTAATGATCATAAATCAGAATTAACTCAGTCCTTAGTGAAATCGAATTTCAATAAATAATTACTAAGATAATATGACTGATCTGAAATTGAATTCAAAATATAGAAATGATCAAAAAGAATACTTAAACCTTAAATAAGCTGACGACGTGTTTTGACTGTCTTTATTTAAAAAAAATTGTCCAATAAGGTCTAGATCAAAGTTATTTAATGGAGAGAACATAAACATAGGATTAATGAAAAGACCTGAATTGCCTGGATATGCCAAAGTCAGCAAGCTTCCTGAAAATAACGGATGAAAGGTATAATTACTCTGTAAAAATGCATTCCACTTATAAGGTGTCAATGATCGAACATCTGAGTTTCCTGAATTCAATAATAAAAGGTTATCCTGATGGGTAGAATAAGAATTATAAAAAACAGAAGCATTAAAATATAAGGAATTAGGCAAAGAATAATCAAATGACAAGGAGGTCAACCATGCATTTTGATCACTTTGAGTTAAATCATAAAAATAATTTGACTCTCCCTTAAACCCAGCCAATCCTAAACTTCCTGCCCAGCCTACACCACCAGTCAAGTTATTTTTCATAATACCTCCTAAAGCCTGGAGGTCATAACCTTTAAAATTCCACTTATACATTCCTGCTGCTATAAATTCATCCCA
Source organism: uncultured Marinoscillum sp. (assembly GCA_902605755.1). Lineage (GTDB taxonomy): Bacteria > Bacteroidota > Bacteroidia > Cytophagales > Cyclobacteriaceae > UBA4465. Next base: position 4,663 of record CACLDR010000021.1, read on the forward strand.
GTTGTCTGCTATCTTAATTGCAATATCATAGCCTCCCGCATAGCTTATAAATTTTTGGAAACGAAGGGCATCCGTACCCGGCCGCTCCTCGTAATCAAAATCATAAAGCGAATAAGCATTGAAAATATCATTGGGGTTCCAAGCAAGATTAACGCCCCAATTAATCCTTTGACGGCCAACTTTCAACTGCCAAGAGTCATCATTCCATTGTAAATACAAACGATCAATTATGGTATGAAAAACCACCTGATCAAAATCTTCAGAATAAGAGAGATCAAAAAAATCATTATTTACATCAATATAATGAACGTAAGATGGAATCACTTTCAGGACATCTCCATGAAACAATCGGGTCCTAACTTCCATATTTGCAGTTACTTTTTCGGTGGGATACCAAAAAAAATTTAGCCTGTTGTGCATTAAATTATCAAACATGAAAGAATCTACATCTTGCAATGCGGTTGAAGAAAGCATCTCCTTAAAATATCCATCTAAACGCCATTTTTTATTATGATCTTGAGCCCTTATAATAATCCCTGGCAATACTAAAAAAATAAAGCAAAAAAATTTAAATATATTCATCTGACACGATCTCACCATCTACCAATTTGATGATCCGTTTAGCTCGATCAATTACCCTTTGATCGTGGGTAGAAAAAATAAAGGTGACCTTTTCCTCCTTATTGAGCTTAGCCATAATGTCCAACAAAGCTTCAGTGGATCCTGAGTCCAAATTGGCTGTAGGTTCATCTGCCAACACAAATTTAGGACGAGAAGCCAATGCTCTAGCTACCGCTACACGTTGTTGTTGACCACCTGATAACTCAGAGGGCCTACGATTTTTTTGATCCTTAATCCCCATACGATTAAGAAGATCTTCAGAACGTTCTTGTATGGTTTTCGCATCAATATTTTGTAAAACCATTATGAATTCAATATTTTCTTTAGCCGTCAATACTGGAATTAAATTGTATGCTTGAAATACAAAACCAATGTGTTTCAATCGAAAGGCAGTAAGCTCAGATTCACTCATGTCATGAATCGAAATATTCCCCACCTCCACTGATCCTTTAGAACTGGCATCTAACCCACCAATCATATTGAGCAACGTTGTTTTTCCACAGCCCGAGGGACCCACAATCGCTGTAAATTCGCCCTCCTCAACCGATAAGTTCACATCATTAATGGCTCTCACAGGAATTGTATTAGGATTATAAATTTTACTGAGCTTCTTTAGTTCAATTACTTTCATATAATTATAATTTTTTAATCGCCTCTAAAGGTTTTAAATTGATCGCTTTAATTGCCGGGTAAATAGCCCCTATAAATGCGGTCATTATTACTACTAGCATCAACAATAAATAAGTTGATCGGTCGATCTCAGGATAAAAAATAAAATCACTACCATATTGCTCCAAAGCTCCGGCATATCGAGATAAATCCATCCCTCCCGTCTTTTTAAAATACAAATTAGTGAGAAATCCTCCTATTAAACCTACTGGAGCAGAGACCATAGAAATCATGAATGTTTCCAGAACAATCATGAAGCATATCTTACGTTTGAACATACCAATGGCTCTGAGCATTCCGATTTCCTTAGTTCGCTCGAGAACAGCCATCAACATCGTATTGATAATACCGAATAATAATGCGAGCATAACAATAACAGTGATAACTTGCTTAGAAACTGACGAGGCTTCTTCAATCAAATCGAATTCTGGAGCAATCTCACGATAAGTTCTAACCAAATTATCTGTTTTCGCCTGCATCATTTGTTTGGTCTTAACTAACGATTTATTGTCCTTGAGCAAATAAGCAAATTCGTTGAAGGAACTATCTGTGGCATTCAGCAGATCAGATAGATCCGTATGGCGAACATAAATCACATCTTTGTTAATCCGAGGAGATTTAGAATGAAAAATGCCAGCGACACGAAAGGCTCCAGCCCGAATGTTGGCCTCCATATCTTGAACGGTAATAACCACCTTTGATCTCACTTTAACCTTAAGTTTATCAGCCAATTTTTGACTTAATAAAATAGGATTTCGCTTAATATTTTTAAAATAATTTCCTTTCACTAAAAAGCCAGAAAGATCAGTTACGGCAGCTTCATCGGCAGGGTCTATGGCATAAACTTGTACTCCCAAATTTGTTTTTGGACTCGCAACCATTCCATTCACAATCAGACGACCCGATATAGATTCAATATCAGCCATTTGAGAGGGGAATTCCATCAGCATCGAAGGGTTTTTTACTTGAAAATTCAAACCTGGATCAGAAAGGTAATTTTTATGATGAATTTGAATATGAGAATAATCATACCTTAGCGAGTTTCGTGAGATTGCCACGATAATACTATTATAAAATGAAACCATAAAGATAATAGACCACACGCCAATGGCTACTGCCGACATAACGACAAAACTTCTCCGTTTAGACCGCCAAATATTCTTCCATGCAAGAGTTAGAATCATTCCTTTAATGCTTTAATGATTTTCAGTTTTTTGATTGCCAGCATCGGATAAATAGCTAACAAAAGAGCTATGAGAAAAATACTGATGCCTTGATTATAGAAAATTTTTAAATTTAAGGCAAATGGAATGATGGGCTCATAACCAAATTTTTCCATAGCTAATGCGGCATCTCCTGACAGTAAGATGGGATTTGACCAAAAATATAAAACTATAGGCGTTGCTATAAGTAAACCCATAAGCACACCAAGAAAGATCAATAAAAATATTTCTATAGCCACCATTATTTGTACACGTTGTTTGGTCATACCAATCGCATTTAGAATTCCAAGTTCATAGGTACGCTCTTTAATCATCATCAAAAATGTTCCAAATATTCCTAATCCAATTACTATGTAGAGAATAATCAATACAACCCATCCCCCAAAATAATCTAATTCAATTGAGGAAACTAACTCAGGCAACATTTCCTGCCAAGTCATTACGCCAAGCTCCTTACCCTTCAAAACACTTTCCATATGTGCTTTCATGTCTTTAGTGTCTTGTGAGTCTTCTAACAATATTGAATAGCTCGAAATCATGTTTGGAGCGGATAAAAATTCTTGTAGGATATTTAGGGGAAGATAAATAGCACCCTGATTCAAATTAGGAATTGGAAATCTCAAAATACCTTTCACGGGATATTTTCCAGCCGCATTTACCCCGTGATATCCCTGTCCCATTAGTACAAGAGTATCACCTACAGTTAGATCTAAATTGGCAGCCAAACCCTCAGCTATCAATGCGCCTCCCGTCTTGTTATAATCTCCTCTAATCAATTTTTTGGATAAATAAGAAAATGCATCTTCTGCCTCAAGTGATACTCCAAAAAGAGCTGCCCCTTTGGTCTTCTGACCATGTGAGGCCAGAGCAAAAGAATTCAGGCGTGGAACTCCCATCAAAATGCTCGAATTACTGAAATTCACCTGAGTCAATTCTTTTTGATTAAAACTATTATCTACAATCTGATTCTCCCAAAAATCTATCTGATGTATTCCTACATGTCCTGTAAAAAACCGTGCAGAGTTGTTAATCATATTATCGTAGCTACCCAATTGAGAAGATTGCATTAGGCAGGCAAAAAATACAGAAAATGCGATAGAGGAGGCCGTAATCCATGTCCGCTTTTTACTCCTCCAAACATTCCTCCATGCCAATTTTATAAATAGTATCATTACCTAATAGTTTTTAAATTTTGTAGAGAAAAAAAATGCTCCCGCAAATCAATATCATATTCAAAATCTCTATAAATGATCACCGTTTTCTGATCTGGATTCTCCGCGGGACTCATTTCCATTTTAGTTGGTATGATGCGTCCGCCCATTTCCCTAATATCTGACAAGGTCATGGTATTTATTAGAAATTCGTCCTCATCGTAATATTTTAAAATCAATTGAAAATAGTCTTTTTTGCTTATATAAGCCTCCAACTTACCCCATACTACAGCTGCGTCCTCAAGTGGATACATCATGATTTTCCAACAATCATAAGATCCAATAGTCGTATCTCCTACAAACTTATGAACATAATCCACCACCATTGAAGATTGATTGACCAGATCATCATTGGTAAAATCTGATCCCATCCAGCTTTGCACCATCATAGAGGGTGGCATTTTTATAATGCGATCTATACTCGGTTGCCAACTCCAAAGCTCCTTTTTACGTTTCAAAGTACCAGTACCCTCATCTCGAGCCGGCTCGGTAACGAGTACTAAACTATAATCTACTCCACTACTCCATACCTTCATCGTAATCTCACGGGTCCACTTGGGCCTGATTATTTTCATCGTCATGGTACCTTTATTGGATTTTCCTTGCATTTTTTCATCTGCCATAATTATTACCTCCGAAGCATTTTGACCCATTAATGCTCGGGATGTAAACACAAATAAAAAAATAGCTGATAGATTTTTCATTAATTACAATATTTATTGAGCGTTACTTTTTCAAATTTATTCAAATGACAATCCTACTTAAAGAAAAAATATTGAATAGAAATACCTTTCAAAAGAACCACCAATATTTTGGCTTCTCCGGCGGGATCTGCCTATTTCAGTTTAAACAATAATTTTTCGATCGAAGCAATAGATTCATTCCTCGTTATATTACATAAATCTCTAAAGAAATCAACCTTATTTAATTACACCCCTAGATTAACCCATAATGTCAATTTCTCAAAATCATCTCTTGAGAATTTAAAAAATGCCTTTAATATATTACCTAGCTCTTCAATGAGTCTGTTTGAGATCACAAAAAGAAGTTCATCTGTCTTTTTTAAGACGTCTAAAAGTAGTTACTTGATTAATTCCTCTTCATTTGAAAATAATGATACACCAAACCTTTTGACACTTGCCAATTTCATGATCTCTAATATACCTTGGTTTTGATATCCTCGTGTAGCAAAAAGTTTGAGGGATGCATCCAAAATCTTGACTTTAGACTCCTATGAATTTGATCAAATTAGTTTTTTGTTTTATTACTTATTATTTTGATTGACCATTTAGTGAACAATAAAGTTAATTAAAAACATCAAAAACAAAGGCTAATCCAATTTGTCATAAAGTACTCATTCTTAAAGTCAAAACCGTAATCTCAGGTAGGATGCCAATCCTACCAGGATAGCCCAAAAAGCCAAAGCCTCGGTTGACATAGAGACTTTGTGTTCCCTGTCGGTATAGATCAGCCCATTGTTTATACATATATTGAGAAGGACTCCAACGAAAATTTCCTATCTCTAACCCAAATTGCATTCCATGGGTATGACCTGCCAACATCAAATCAATTTCAGGATAATCAGAAAGCACTTGGGCGTCCCAATGGCTCGGATCGTGAGACATTAATATCTTAAAAGGAATTTCTTCCGTACCCTTATGAGTTTTGGCCATATCTCCATATTTGGAAAACCTACCTACTCCCCAATTTTCAAGTCCTAACAATGCAATTGATGATCCATCTACAGTGATGATTTTATTTTCATTCAACATAATGTTCCACCCCATGTATCTATGCATCTGATGCAAATTCTTGATATTTTGTTGTTTTTCCATCATTGAATCCCAACGAAGGTAATCGCCATAATCATGGTTACCCATCACTGCATGGACACCTAAAGGAGCCTTTACTTTGGAAAAAAGATCTAAGTATGGTTTAGCTTCATCACTTTGATAATTAACTAAATCTCCAGTGAACAACACCATATCTCCCCGCTCTTGATTAATCAAGTCCACGCCTCCCCTGACCGCTGCTTTGTTAAAAAAACTACCCGTATGAATATCAGATATTTGTACTAATCTTATCCCATCGAAAGACTTTGGTAGAAAAGGTGAATAAACATCTCTTCGTCTAATGCGATAGTCGTGCGCTCCTGACAAAATTCCAAATGAAAGACCCATCATCGACAGTGTACCAGTCAGCAAAGCAGCTTTACCTATAAATACTGTTCTGCCGATAATCTGTGGGGCCTCTATACTAATTAGGAACTGACTCAGATAACTGACTAGACGTCTTAAATCATCACCCAATAACACCAAGGAGGTAAATAATTTACCAATCAGATTAATGAAAAATAAAGAACCTATCAATACCCGAAAACCTGCATACGTTTTTACATCTAATTGTATATATAAAATAAATACTATTATCATCAGGACAACCCATAGCCAATAACTTGACCAAACCAAACGACTCATCAAAGGTTTCGATTTTACCATCAACAATTGAACCACTTGAAATACGTGATATTCAATCAGAAAATAAATTAATACAACGGTACAAAGAATAACAATTCGAGACATGTGTATTACAATTTAGTAATTGATAATCTCACTTTTTCAACTGAGCCCCAAGCGGCGATTGATGCGGGCAAAAAATAAGTACATCACTGGAACAATTATCAAGGTCAAAAAAGTAGCAAAGGTCAATCCAAAAATAATGGTCCAAGACATTGGGCCCCAAAAAGCTACGTTATCTCCACCGAGATAAAAATCAGCATCATACTCACTCAAAAATTTCATAAAATCAATATTAATTCCAACTGCAAGTGGAATCAAACCCAAAATTGTAGTAATTGCCGTTAGCAACACCGGACGAAGCCGCGTAGCCCCTGCCTCAGCTATAGCTTCAACAATATGAGAAATTTCAAGACTTTTTAGACCTAATTTTGTACATTTCCTTTTTCTACTTAATTCAATGAAATCAATCAATACAATGGCATTATTTACTACAATTCCAGCCAAAGAAATAATTCCGATCATAGTCATAATAACCACAAATTCCATTTGAAAAATAATTAAACCCATGAATACACCTATAGTACTCAAGATGACAGAAATCATAATAATAAAAGGCGTCGTCACTTTGTTAAACTGAGAAACAATAATGAGAAAAATCATGAAAATGGCTAGCAATAAAGCATTACTCAGAAATGCCATCTCCTCAGCTTGTTTTTCTTGTTCTCCACCAAATTTAAAGGAATATCCGTAGGGAATTTCAAATTTCTCAAGTACTTTTTTAATCTCATCATTAACCATTGTTGGATTGTAACCACTCTCTACATTTGAACTCAAGGTAATTACCCTACTCAAATCTTTTCTCTTTATCGATCCATAAGTAGTACTCAATGAAGCCCTCGCAACAGAAGAAATAGGTACTATATGCATTTTCCCGTTTGTTGGATCTCTAAAAACAATACTTTTATTCATCAAGGCGTCTACATTGTATCGGTACTTGTCCTTGAGCCTCAATTGAATCGCATAATCTTGCTCCCCTTTTTTAAATTTGGAAATCTCTCTACCAAATAAAGATGTACGAATCTCGCTACCTATCACACTGGTCGACAACCCAAATCTTCGTGCTTTATCTCGATCTATGTCTATGATCAACTCAGGTTTACCCGTTTCTAAATTTGCTTTTAGCTTTTCAATCCCTTTGATCCCAGATGCGTTAATAAAATTTACCATATTTTCAGAAATTCGAACTAATTTGTCGAAATCATCTCCCGTAATTTCAATACTGATCGGTTTACCTGTAGGAGGTCCATCAGAATTTTGATCCACAGTAATCTGTACTCCTGGGTAACCTATCAAACTTTTTCGAACCTCATTCATTATCTGAGCCGTAGATATACCTTTTCTAAATTGGAATTCTTGGAAATTAATGGTCAATCGCGCTTTATTCGGAGTATCTTTTTGACCAAAAGCTGAAGGATCATTAGGGTCTGAGGTACCTTCTCCTACACTAGAAATTACAGATTCCACAAGGGAGCCATATGGCTTCATTAACTTGATGATTTTATCTTCTATAACATGAGAAAATGCGTTTGTGGTCATTACGTCCGTCCCCACAGGGAATTCGATAAACACATTGATGTATTTTGGATCTGTTTTAGGAAAAAAAACCACCTTGGGAGGAAATAAGTTCATCAGCAAAAAGGATAATATCAACAAACCTGTCGTACCAAAAAAGAATACATAAGACCAAATACCTGATAATGAAAATTTCAATAAGATACTGTATTTCGCTTCCAACCAAGGCAAAAATTTATTTTGAAACTTTTTAGATCCCGGAGCCAATAAATAGACATTTAACAAAAAGATAAAAGCAAAAATAAGAATCAAATTACCCATCACAATGTAATCCAAGAGCAATAATGATGCACCAATTAAAAACACCGTTAAAAATGTAATGAGAATCCGTTTATGATTAGATCTCTCTCCTTTGTCTAATTTCATAAAAACAAGTATAAGCACTGGATTAATCACCAAAGCAACAAACAATGAAGAGGACAAAGTAACGATAAGGGTAATAGGCAAATATTTCATAAATGCCCCAAATAACCCAGGCCAAAACGCTAATGGCAAAAAAGCTGCTAAAGTAGTAGCAGTTGAAGCAATAACCGGTAAAGCAACCTCGCCCACACCTCTTTTGGTTGCCTCAAAGGCATTAAAACCTCTCTCTCTCAATCGATAGACATTTTCCACTACCACGATACCATTATCAACTAACATCCCCAAAGCCATGATTAAAGAAAACAAGACCATGATGTTGATGGTAAATCCGATCATTCCTAAAATGATAAAGGCGATGAACATTGAAAGTGGAATAGCCAAACCCACAAATAATGAGTTTCGAACACCTAGAAAAAACAGCAAAACAAGGATAACTAAAATTACCCCAGAAATTATATTATTCTCCAAGCTATCAACCATCATTCGGGTCTGTTCAGATTGATCATTGGTTTTCACAATAATAAGTCCCTCAGGAAAACTGTTTTTTTGTACAGCTTCAATAATTTTGTCTATTTTTTCAGTTGCTGCTAATAAATTTTCACCACTTTTTTTGATTACGTCGAGCATGACTACCGACTGAGTATAAAGTCGCGCAAAACTTTCCTTTTCCTTGTAATCAAAAGTGACCTCAGCAATATCTTTGAGATAAACAATATTTCCTTTCTCACTTTTGATAACTACCTGAAGCAAATCTTCATAGTGCTCAAATTCCCCGATAATCCTGATCGATCTCCTTATTTCTCCTGCTTTCATATTTCCAGCGGAAAGGGTTAAATTTTCGCTTCTGACTGCCTTCTCAATGTCTCCGAACCCCACCATCCTAGATTCCATTTGATAGGGATCAATATTAATACTAACTTCTTTTTCATTTGTTCCTCTGATTTCTACCTTCGATATCTCTGAGAGTTTTTCAATCTCCTCTTCTAACAATTCAGCATAATTATTGAGCTCTTCAATGCTGAAATCACCTGAAAGATTAATATTCATTACCGGAAATTCAGAAAAATTCATTTCAAAAATATTTGGGTCTTGTTGAAGATCAGTAGGAAGTTCGGGTTTCGCACGATCCACAGCATCTTTGACCTTGGTAAGTGCATCTTGGATTTCAGTAGTTGTGGAAAATTCAACCATGATGGTTGAATAATCCTGCACCGAAGTAGAAGTAATATTCTCTACATCCGAAATGGTATTCAACTCTTTTTCAATTGGCCGGGTAACTAAATTTTCAATATCAACCGGAGAATTACCCGGATGTGGCGTTCCGATGTACACTATGGGTTGCTCTATCTCCGGAAAATTCTCTTTAGGTAATCCCAAATAAGAGGAGATTCCCAAAAAAATTACCAAGACAGTAAGAACAAAAACGGTAGTTTTATTTCTTAAGGCAAAAGTAGTTAAGCCAAATTGCTTACCCTTACCTTCCAATTTATTATTCTTAGGACTATTTGAATTTTTTATCATTTTATTTATCTACCGTGATCTCAACCAATGACCCTTGTGTAAGTGCTCTGTATCCTTTATCTATAACCATTTGATGCTCTATTAAGCCCGATACTATTTCTGTTCGATCATCAAATGAATAACCCGTACTCACATAAGCTTTAATTGCTTTTTTATCTTCATTATTACCCCCTAAAACATAAATAAAACTTCCTCGATTATCTTTTTGAACCAATTTCGAGGGTACTATTATTGCCTCATCATTTGAGTAATCTACTAAGCGTATAATAACTACTTGATTGGGACTTACTGCAAAGTTCAATTCAGGCATGACAACCTCCAATTCGAAGGTTCTATTTTGATCGTTAATGACTTGTCCTAGCGAAGAAATCACCGAAGATTGATTTCGGTTTTCATTAGGAAAGTATATTTGAACAATATCTCCTACCGAAAACTTACCCAATAATGACTCTGGGATGTCGGCCTTCAAATAATTTGATTTAGGATTAATTAATCTTACCATTGGTAATCCGGGTTGGGAGAACTCTCCCATTTTAGCTACAATTTTATCCACTACGCCGTCAAAAGGTGCAATTATATTAGACATCTTCAATTGTGATTTTAAAGTTTTCAATCTTAGATTCAAAGATTCTCTTTTGTTTTGTGCCTGTAAATACTGAATTTCTGTTCCTATATTTTGACTCCACAGATTAGATTGTTTCTCAAAAAGTACGTTAGCTAAATTTAATTGCGTCTTTATTTCTTCAATACTGTTTTGTAGCATTTCTGAATTGAGCGACACCAGAAGCTGACCTTTCCTTACTGCTTGTCCTTCTGATACGTATATATTTTCAATCTTACCCATTGATTCTGCAGTTAACAATACGTTTTCCCTTGAAGCAACTGATGCTCTTATTTCTATCTCATGATGAAATTTTGAAATTTCCGATGAAAAAGCAGTTACCAATGTTCTACTTAACGCTGACTCTACCTCAACGTCCAAAAGCTGAAGATCTTTTTCTAATTCAATGATCTCATTATTAATTTCTTCAAGTTCTAGTTTTAATGCCTCTATCTTTTTCCTTTTACTCTCGCTATCCGATCCGTTTTCACAAGATGGGACGATCACACAAATGCCTAGCGATATTAAAAATGTTTTAAATATTTTCATTTAATTATAATTTCTTATTATACAAATTTCCTGTTGCTTTCAAAAAATCAATTTTAGATAAAATAGATTTATACAATGAGTTCAAATAATTCGTTTGAGCTGTTTTATATTCGTTGTCGGCATTAGTTAACTCCAAATTTGAACCAATACCCTCTTGAAATTTAATTTTTGTGATGCGGAAGATATTGGCTGCAAGTTCTTGATTTTGAAGTTGAACCTCCAGGATTTTCAGGTTACTCTCCAAGCTCATCTTCTGTTGGACTATTTCAATTTCGATATTTTTTTGCAAAAGGCTCTTCTGGTAATCCAATTGACTAATTTTAATTTTGGATTGCTGAATTTTGGTTTGTTTGGAAAACCCTTCAAACAACGGAATAAATATGGTTGCACCTACGGTTCCAAAATTAAACCAGTTGTTAGCAAGTAAATCTCGACCAAGTCCGCGTGCATTATTAAAACCATAATTAAAGTTCCCATATATTTTTGGCAGGTATTCTGACAAGTAATTCTTTTTATCTAGCAAAGCTAAATTTCTATTTGTCTCTAACAACGAATACTCAATTCGATCATTATAATTAAAATTGTCAGGTATATCTGGGATATCAAGATTGACATCCCTCAAGGAAGTGGTCAATTCTATTAGGGAATCTAATGGCATGCCCATTTGAAATTTTAATAACTTTTGACTGATCCCGTAAAGTTGAATTTGTGTTTCCAAATTCACTTTAGTGTTGTTATAACTCACCTTAATTCTATCTACATCGATCTGTTCCGCAAATCCATTTTGATACATCTGAGTAGTTTCTCGAAGTAAGGTATCCAATCGGCTAAAATTTTGACCTATAAGATATAGTTGTGCTTGATTTATAAGTACGTTGTAGTAGGATTTAGTCACCGCTTCTACTACCTCAATTTTAGTACGTTCATTTTCTTTAATAGATAACTGCTTGAAAGTTTGAGATGCCTCAATCCCTACAAAATAGGCACCATCAAAAATGAGCTGACTCACTCCCATGCTTACATTCCCATCATATGGTAATGAAAATTGAATTTCAGTCAGAGTTCCTGGGGAAAGAGTCCTATCAAAATTACTAGCATCTACTAGGCTAGTTTGAACTTCAAAGTTATAGTTTAACCCTCCTTGAAGCGATGCCTGAGGTAAACCCAAAGCAACGATTCCTCGAATTTTAGCTTCTGCATCCTTTATGCTAAGTCCAGAAATTTGAATCGACTCATTGTTTCCAAGTGCGTATTCCAAGCATTGCTCAATGGTCATTTTCAGTTTTTTCTGGGCAAAAACAGGTGGAGCACCAATAAGTAAAACACTACAAAATAAAAAAAATATATTTTTCATTCCTGGTAAATTATAAAGTTTTATTTTCGATGGAGTGCCGCACTTCTTGCGGAAATTTTTCATATAATCTTCGGCCTTTATTTGTTAAAAGTCCGTGAATAAAATGATCTAGCACCTCTAATTGAACTTGTTTAAAATCAAATTCAGTACTTGAAAATACTGTTGGCTTAAACATCAGACTTACTTGTTCCACTCGTAACCTCGCCAAAATATTAGCATCAATCTCTGGCCTATAATAACCCTCTTTGACCCCACGAATAATATTGTCTGCAGTATGACCTTGAATACATTTATCCTTAAAATTCAAAAATTTTTCCCATGCAAGAGGATGAAACCTTTGAATGTCAAATAGTGTAGATGGATTCAATTGCCCTAAATTTTTTCGCATTATTTCAGCCAATCCGTGAATCTCTTCTATTGCATTTCGGGAAGACTCATGCACTCTTTTAAATGCTTTTTCCTCTCGCTCAATGTGAGCGATCATTACAGATGTTACCAACTGATCTTTATTTTCAAAATATTGATACAAAGTCTTTTTTGACATAGACAAGGTACGTGATACTTCATCCATTGTGATACTTCTTACCCCAAGCCGCATAAAAAGTTCTTCCGCCACTAAAACGACTTTAGTCATCACCTGGGGTGTAAGCTGAGCTGTCATTAATTACAAAGTAAAATATAAAAAACTAAAAAAACTAATAGTAAATTAAAAGTTTCCGAAGTTTATTTATAAAGGAAGTTCTATCCACAATTTTAACCAATTAAATAAATCAAATTTGGGTTTTAAAAGAGGAATTAAAATCAGATTTCTTTGAAAATACAATTATATAATTTGTTTTGTAATGAAAAAATTAATGTGCAACAATTGTCATTTGGTGCATAGCAATACATTAAAATTCCAGCTCTTGCGTTTACCGTTAAATTGAAAGTTTCGATTGTTGAGTATTAAAAATAGCTATATCAAATAAAAATTAAGCTTTTACTTAAACCTTGTTTAGATAAGCTGTTACAAACGAAATTCGATCTTTGCAACCAAATTGAAAATATTAATAAAAATGTCTACTGAAATCAAAAAATACAATTCGAAAAATACATCTTAGCTTATACCGTTTGTGATGAAGGTGTTTCAAAGTTGTTGATTTTTCTTGGCTTTGGTCAAAATTATCACGCATTTGATCTATATCATCAGAAATTAGTAGGATTTGAAATGTACTTTTTCAACCTTATCTTTCATGGAGAAATTTGGAGTCCAAAAACAATTAAGTCAAAAAAATTGGTTTACTATGATATCAATTTTTTTTGAACAAGAACAGAAAAAAAAAATTTATGTGACTGGATTTAGTCTGGGAAGTCGGTTCACACTCTTTTTTAACTGTCTATTTTCCCAAGCATATTACCCAATTAATCTTAATCGTTCAAGGCGATAATTACAAATCACTCTGGTATTGAATTACTTTATGGCCTACCAGGCTTTTATTCCATTATATAAATCAAAATTTTAAGTAATTCCATTTTATCATGCTTTTCCTCAAATATGTAGGATTAATTGATACCGCAATTAGTCGATTGAATCAGAAGGAACTTTCCACTCGAGCAGCCCTTCAAAGAGTTTATAACTCATGAACTTATTTTAGAAAAATCTCATTTTCAGAAAATATTTTAAAATTTTCTTAGCTACTGCTTCCTGTTTCCATATCCTTTTAGATAATCAAACTACACTGATTATCATTAATAAAATTATCCCATTGTTGACCATTGACACCTATACCATACTCAAAGAAATCATCACAAAATACTTGTTCATCCAGCTGTGTTAAAATATACGCAAAATCTTGAAACGAATCCTGATAAAAGAGTATTGCAAAGCAAATTTTAAACTACTTTTACCACTATTACAGGTACTATGATTTACTTTTTTAAAAAATCTAAAACTGAATACTTATCCATAGGGAGTCATTTCAATCTCAAAACTAAAGACTTAGTTAAATTATCGTGGTTATTCTCTGGTGCTGAGCACCTAGAAAATAATGAGATATCAGGACCATTCAGTGGACCGAGAAAAGAAATGATCACACCATGGAGTACCAATGCGGTAGAAATAACTCAAAATTGCAATATCAAAGGTATTTTTCGAATCGAAACCTTTAATAAAAATCCAGTAGATTTTGATCCAATGCTTGAGCAACAATATACAGTTTTAAACCAAGCCATTTTTTCGTTAGACCAAAAGCCTGAGCCTATTTTTACGGTAAAGGATATTAATTCGTATAATGAATCCCAAGGCTTAGCATTAAATGAAGAAGAAATTCACTTTCTCATAGGTGTCTCTGAGGAATTAGGTAGACCACTTTCTGATTCAGAAATTTATGGCTTTTCACAAGTGAACTCAGAACATTGTAGACACAAAATCTTTAATGGGAATTTTATCATAGACGGCGAAGAAAAAGAAAAAACTTTGTTTCAATGGATAAAAAAGACATCTAAAGATCACCCCAATTTAATCGTATCTGCTTACAAAGATAATGTTGCCTTCATTCATGGACCACGAATCGAACAATTCGCCCCCAAATCACAGGATAAACCTGATTATTTCGAAACAAAAACTTTCGATTCAGTCATCTCATTGAAAGCTGAAACACATAATTTTCCCACTACAGTAGAGCCTTTTAATGGAGCCGCAACTGGATCAGGTGGTGAAATAAGAGACAGACTTGCCGGTGGTCAAGGAAGTTTACCTTTGGCCGGTACCGCCGTTTATATGACCGCCTATTCAAGATTAGGTAAGGATCGTGAATGGGAGACACAAATTAAGGCCAGAAAATGGCTCTATCAATCTCCGGAAGAATTACTCATAAAGGCCTCCAATGGTGCCAGTGATTTTGGTAATAAATTTGGTCAGCCCTTGATTTGTGGATCAGTACTAACCTTTGAACACGAAGAAATTGGTGAAATTTATGCATTTGACAAAGTAATTATGTTAGCTGGTGGCATTGGTTTTGGAAAACATAAAGAAGCTATCAAAAAAAAGGTTTCCTCTGATAAGAAAATTATTATTTTAGGAGGGGATAATTATCGAATTGGTATGGGAGGCGGAGCTGTATCTTCAGTGGAAACAGGTTCCTTTAACAATGCCTTAGAGCTCAACGCAGTTCAACGGTCAAACCCAGAAATGCAAAAACGAGTAGCCAACGCGGTACGTGCCATGACCGAACGCGAAGAAAATCCTATCATCTCAATACACGATCATGGTGCCGGTGGTCATCTAAATTGTCTCTCTGAACTTGTAGAAGACACAGGTGGAAAAATAGATATAGACAAACTTCCGTTGGGCGACCCTACTCTATCCGACAAAGAAATATTAAGTAATGAATCCCAAGAACGAATGGGACTAGTTATTGCAAAAGAAGATACCGAATACCTTAAACTTGTGGCCTCGAGGGAAAGAGCACCTTATTATGAGGTTGGCACTACCTCATCAGATCATCAATTAATTTTTATAAATGATAAAAAAACAAAAGCTTTTGAGCTCAAATTAGAGCATCTTTTAGGTACCTCTCCAACTACCATTATCAATGATAATACCATTAGCAAAACTTTTAAAAAATGTCATTATATTTCTTCTCAGGTAGAAAAAATGATCCAAGACATTTTTAAACTAGAAGCCGTTGCTAGTAAGGATTGGTTAACCAATAAAGTAGATCGCTCAGTAACGGGAAAAGTTGCAATACAGCAAACCGTAGGGGAAATTCAGATTCCGTTAAATAATGTTGGAGTCATGGCTCTAGATTTTAAGAGTCATAAAGGGGCCGCTACCTCCATTGGCCATGCACCTGCAGCCGCCTTAATCAATCCAGGTGCCGGATCAAGGTTATCGGTTGCAAGAACATTGACCAATCTCGTATTCGCTCCTTTAACTCATGGTTTAAAAGGAGTGTCCCTGAGTGCAAATTGGATGTGGCCTGCCAAAAATAAAGGAGAAGACAGCCGATTATATACAGCTGTTAAAGAAATAAGTGAATTTGTCTCTGACCTTGGTATTAATATACCTACAGGAAAAGATTCTATGTCCATGACCCAAAAATATCCTGATGGGGAAAAAGTAATGTCTCCGGGTACAGTAATTGTGAGTGCAGGTGCTGAGGTAAGCGATATCAGAAAAGTTATTTTACCTGTCCTTCATCCTATCCATGATTCAAAATTGGTTTATATTGACTTTTCAGGAGGAGGGTTTGAATTAGGAGGAAGTAGTTGGGGACAAACGAAAAGTACACTTGGAAATCAAACTTCAGATGTTAATGCAACTACTTTAAAGTTGACATTTAATTTTATCCAGCAACTAATTTACGACGACCTCGTTCTTTCTGGTCATGATGTTTCAGCAGGTGGATTAATTACCACACTACTGGAAATGAATTTTCCAAATCAATTTGGAGGTATGGAAGTTGATTTATCTATCATGCCCGAATCCGATATTATTAAACTTCTTTTTGCTGAAAAGCCGGCAATTGTATTACAAGTTAACGCTGCCGCTATTTCGCTACTCGAATCCTCATCTGTTATTTTTTATCCCATCGGAAGACCCATCGCCTCTCGTCAAGTGAGGATTACCCAAGGAGATTTTATTCTTAATCTAAATATCGATGATTACCGGAGCAAATGGAGTCATACATCCTTTTTACTCGACTCCAAGCAAACATCGCCTCACCTAGCCAAATTCAGATTCAAGAACTATGGCCAACAGCCCCTTACATTTAGGTATCCCCAAGGTTTTGAAGGTACATTGAGTGGATATGAGATTGATTTAAAAAGAAAAACATTATCAGGGCTTCGTGCCGCTGTCATTAGAGAGAAAGGAGTTAATGGAGACCGTGAAATGGCATATGCACTCTGGATGGTTGGTTTCGATGTCAAGGATGTTCATATGACCGATCTTATCAGTGGACGAGAGGATCTCACGGATATTAATTTTATCGTCTTTGTGGGCGGTTTTTCAAATTCTGATGTGCTGGGATCTGCAAAGGGCTGGGCAGGTTCATTTTTATACAACCCAAGGGCTAAACAAGCTATTGACAATTTTTATGATCGTGAAGATACACTAAGTCTAGGTGTGTGCAATGGATGTCAATTAATGATGGAATTAAAAAAAATATATCCAATGGATATTAATCATCCAAGATTAAACTATAACCTTTCAGGTAAGTTTGAGTCTGCTTTTATCAATGTTACAATAGAGCCCAATAATTCTGTTCTTTTAAATTCCTTGTCTGGGTGTAGACTGGGTATTTGGATAGCACACGGAGAAGGTCGATTTGAACTAAAGGGAAACGAAAAATCTTACATTATACCGATGAGATATAGTTATAATGAATTTCCGGGGAACCCAAATGGTAGTTCTTTTGGAGCAGCAGCGCTTTCTTCAAAAGATGGAAGACACCTAGCAATGATGCCACATTTAGAGCGGTCCCTTTTTCCTTGGAACTGGGCACATTATAAAAATAAAATGGCTCATGAAGTAAGTCCTTGGATAGAGCCTTTTGTAAATGCAAGAAAATGGATAAGCCAAAAAGTTTTTAGTTAGAAAAAGTAATTAATTTATAATCATGACTTTTTAATTTTGACAAATAAATCCTAATTTACAGACTTATTGGCCTATGGTGTAATTGGCAACACGTCTGATTTTGGTTCAGAAGAGTCTAGGTTCGATCCCTAGTAGGCCAACACTAAATATTTGACCTCTATACTTCATAAATGGAAGGGATGATACAAATAACATGACCATTGTTAAATTTTTTTCTGGAAAAGAAACGAGAGTATTGGCTGAGAAAATAGCTTTAGCTTATGACAATCCCTTGGGAGCATTTACCTCTCAAAAATTTAGCGATGGTGAAATCCATATAAGCTATGATGAGTCCATAAGAGGTTGTGAGGTCTTTTTAATTCAATCCACTACACCTCCCGCCGATAATGTTTTTGAACTTCTATTAATGATCGATGCAGCGAGAAGAGCAAGTGCCAAATATGTTACTGTGGTAGTACCTTATTTTGGCTATGCAAGACAAGATCGAAAAGATAAAGCTCGCGTCTCAATTGCTGCAAAGCTGATTGCCAATCTACTTTCAGCATCAGGAGCTGACCGACTCATGACAATGGATTTACATGCAGGACAAATACAGGGATTTTTTGATATACCTGTAGATCATCTAGACGCAAGTGCTATTTTTGTGCCTTATCTCAAAGCTAAAAACCTCGACAACATTGTATTTGCTGCCCCTGACGTTGGAGGAAGCGCTCGAGCAAGAGTTTACGCCAAATTTTTCAATGCAGAAATAGCCATTTGTGACAAACAACGAAAGCGAGCTAATGAGGTGGCCTCCATGCAAGTAATTGGTGATGTTGAAGCAAGAAACGTGGTTTTGGTGGATGATATGATTGATACCGCAGGTACATTATGCAAAGCAGCAGAATTGATAAAACAAAAGGGAGCAAATTCCGTGAGAGCAGTTTGTACACATGGAATACTCTCGGGAAAAGCTCATGAGATGATTACAGCATCTGTATTGGAGGAGGTCGTCATTTCTGATTCTATTCCTCAAAAACAAGAAAATGATAAAATAAATATATTGAGTGTAGCTGGCCTATTTGCAAAAGCAGTGCGCAGGGTTCATAGCCATGATTCAATTAGTGAACTTTTTATTTAATTAATTACTTTTGAATATATGAAAACAGTTGAGATTATAGGGTATACGAGAGAAAATCTTGGCAAAACTGAATCTAAGAATTTGAGAATCGAAAGTTTTGTTCCATGTGTAGTATATGGTGGTAAAAAGCAGATTCATTTTTCTGCTCCCATGATTCTTTTTCGTGATCTAGTATATACTCCGGAAGCACGTTTTGTTGAACTAAATATTGAGGGAGAAGTTACAAAAGCCATCCTTCAAGATATCCAATTTCATCCAGTCAGTGAAGTTATTCTCCATGCAGATTTCCTTGAACTTTTTGATAACAAGCCAATAAAAATGAGTATACCTATAGTCACACATGGAATTGCTCCCGGAATACAATCGGGAGGTAAACTAATTATGAAAATGCCTAAACTAATGATAAAGTCACTTCCTAAGGATATGCCCGAGAACATAGATGTAGATATTTCGAAACTTGAGCTAGGTAAGTCAATCAAAGTGGCTGATTTAATTCCAAAGGAATATGAGGTTTTAACCAACCCATTGGTAACTATTTGCTCAGTCAATATTCCTCGAGTGATGAAAGTTGAAACTAAGGAGGAAGAGTTCACCGAAGATGGAGAAACTGTACAAGAAGAAAAAGCTGAAGATTAATAATTGAACTTATATTCATTAACAATCAAAAAAGCCCACCTATTTGGTGGGTTTTTTTCTTTTATGAATTAATTTTTCATATTGTAAAAAAAGCCCATTTATATCAACCGATATGCGCTGTTAAGTAAAGAACATTTCATTGAAAATAATCTTTAAGAAATATTAATGAAACATTTAATCGTTGGACTAGGTAATCCAGGTGTAGAATATGAGCTCACCCGACATAACATCGGCTTTTTAATTTTGGATCGGTTAGCAGACCTAAAAAAAATTAAATTTGAAAACGGAAAATATGGCTTTTGGGCCCTTTTTAAAGATAGAGGAAGAAGTATTTACCTACTCAAACCTACCACTTTTATGAATCTGAGTGGTCACGCCGTTAACTATTGGATAAAATACCTGAAGATATCTAAACAAAATACTCTCGTCATTACCGATGATTTAGCCCTACCCTATGGGAAATTAAGAGTCAAACCTAAGGGGTCTGCCGGCGGACACAATGGTTTAAAAAATATTGAAGAGTTAATAGGTGGGCAAGATTATCCAAGACTGAGATTTGGAGTTGGAAATGATTTTAGTCGAGGTACTCAAATAAATTATGTTCTATCATCCTTCAATAAAACAGAAACCAAAATGCTTACATTAAAAATAGATTTCGCCATCGATAGCCTATTGACCTTCTGTACTCAGGGAATTGAAAATGCAATGAATCAATTCAATGGATGATTTTTCGCAACCAAACTTTTTGGATAAATACACCGATTCACAGCTGATAGATGAAAGGATCGCTTTAATCGGTGATTGGCAGAAGTCCTGTTGGCTATTTTAATGCCATCAACATCAAAGAGAAATTCTGGTTATCAAGTCACAAAAATTAACAAAACATCAAAACTCTTACGAAGGCAAATGCATAAGGAGCTGGCAGATTGATTGCGACCAATGAATGTTAAAAGTAAGGAGATTTGAAAAATGTTATCCTATTGGTCAAAAATAAGATTAAAAGGCTTTTGAGCAGTTTACTAGCAAAGACATGCAAGATTGGCTATTAACGAGTAAATACCTGTTGATAAATAGATCAAAGTATCCTTCTTAAACTAATAATTCCAAAAAAGTTTCTAGTAAATTCAAAAAAAAGAATGAATGACATACAGTATTGACCAAAAATTACCCTCCAAAAAAATCGTGAAATTTACCAAATGGCAAAACATATAAAAGCAAATAAAAAAATCTCGCCAATACTCTCTTATTCAGATCTTGAGAAAAAAAGTGTATCGAGGGTACTTACTAAATTAGGTTTTACGAAACATCTATTGATCCAACCCTCATTTAGGTTTAAAGTACAACATGATTAAATTAATGAATTATCTGGTACCTCCTTCGCCAAAGCTAAAGTAAAATCATTGCTAGTAAATTTTCACAAACAGGACCTTTATTACTTACCGATTGGAGCCTGAGTGAATCTGCTATTATAAATTAATTTCATCAGCTGCATTACTACATGCATACATATAACTTCAGATACTGATAAACTTTTTTGGATAAACCCAAAAGAATTGTTCCAAATAATTTTTTAACCGAAAATACCCCCAAAAAATGATAAGAATTATAAAATCAATCAAATCCCTTGCCAGTTTTGAGAAAGGCTTTGTTAAAACTTAAAATTACCGACAATATTTTCGCAATATTGACGAAAAAATCGAAGAATCAATTATTATAAGAACTATGAAAGCACTTTTTCAAGTCAATGGAAAAAGTAATTTCAAGGAGAAGTTTGTATCGACGGGGTCTTGATATAAGTGGAGTAAATTGCAGCACTATGGAGGCTAAAAGCTACCAAGATTTGTACCTGGCTAATGGAGTTCTAAATATTGATATACTTACTAGAGTATTTAATTTTCAGTCATATTAGAACGTTATTGGATTATTTCCGAAGTAATTCAGTACTTTTAAAAAATGACAGATCATTTAATTGCTCTAGGTATTCAAATTGTTACTAACAGCTCTTCGCAAAATACTTATAACTTGGTCGACCGTGCTATTGATATCATCCAGCAAAGTGGTATAAAATACAAAATTACTCCTTTTGAAACCGTTATGGAAGGTTGATACCAAGATCTAATGATGATCTCTGAGATAGCTCAGAAGGCTGTATTGGAAGCGGGAGCAGATGAGTGCCTGGTTTATTATCGAATTCACTATCGAAAAAATCAAGACGTAACTTTCGAAGAAAAAAAGTTAAGCCGATAATTCGGTTCGCTAAAATTATTTATTCGCTTTTGAAAAGTGATCTAATTTATAGATTGTTAATATGATCAAATTATAATATGTATGTTTAAAAATATCTTTTAGTGATAATTTCTATCATTCACGCCTTAAGAGTATAGACAAATATCAATACAGCATTCGTGCTTTGTATTCTAGTATAATTTCTTATTTATATCATCAATAAATCCATAATTTAAGAATTAGTTCAACCCAATTGGTGATTTTAGAATGAGCAATTAATAAAAATCATTATAAAAGATTTAGAGAAAAAATTTTGGAGGACCACTCACTTTTTGATATTGATTTTTCCAAAAAACAAATATATGTTTACCTTAAAACATTAATTTTTATATTATGCATGTATTAGCTGATCTCAGCACCATTAATGGCAGTAGCATCCGGAGCTACAAATTTGAGACTCCCATCCTCATTTTCAGCAAAAAGAATCATCCCCTCTGAGGTGATGCCCATAATCTTGCGAGATGCCAAATTTAAAAGCACTGTTACTTTTTTTCCGACCATCTCCTGAGGACTAAAATGTTTGGCCACACCACTCACGATGGTCCGCCGGTCTAATCCAGTATCAACGATAAATTTAAGTAATTTATTTGATTTGGGAACCGATTCTGCAGTCAATATCTCCCCTACTCTTAGATCCATTTTCATAAAGTCATCATAATTGATCTCCTTCTTTACGGGAATTATTTTTACGGCTGGCGCCACATTTTCTTCTTTAGTATCCATAAGTTTTTTTATTTGGGCTTCAATGACATTATCTTCAATCTTTTCGAATAGCAGTACAGCAGGTCCCAATAAGACTCCCTTTTTTAGGTTATCTGAACAACCCGCATCCCTCCAATTCATTTCTTCAAATTTGAAAATTTTACTCAATTTCTTGTACGTGTTAGGTAAAAACGGTTTTGACAGCAGTCCCAGGGATGTAGCCATTTGTAAACTTATATTTAAAATAGTGGCAACACGTTCTGAATCTGTTTTGATCAACTTCCATGGCTGGGTCTCAGCAAGATATTTATTCCCCAAACGTGCCAAATCAATAAGGTGATTTAATGCTTCTCTGAATTTAAAACCTTCCAGGGCATCAGATATTCTATCCGGGAAAAAACTCAAGGCCCGCAACGCATCCTCATCAACTTTTTGTAATTCTTGTTGTTCAGGCACTTTTCCTTCAAAAAACTTATGGGTAAGGACGACCGCTCTATTAACAAAATTACCATATATAGCTACTAATTCACTGTTATTTCGAGTTTGAAAATCTTTCCAAGTAAAATCATTATCTTTTGTCTCAGGAGCATTAGCGGTGAGTACATAACGCAGTACGTCTTGCTTATCTGGGAAGTCTGTCAAATACTGATGAAGCCAAACAGCCCAATTACGTGATGTAGAAATTTTGTTTCCTTCCAAATTAAGAAATTCATTTGCAGGCACATTATCTGGCAAGATATAACTACCTTCAGCCTTCAATATTGATGGGAAAATAATACAATGAAAAACAATATTGTCCTTACCTATAAAATGAACTAATTTGGTATCATCTTTCTTCCAATAATCTTCCCAATTTTTACCCTTTTCAGTGGCCCATTCCTGCGTTGCAGATATATAACCTATTGGAGCATCAAACCATACATAAAGTACTTTTCCCATAGCTCCCTTTATGGGCACCTTGATCCCCCAATTAAGATCTCGAGTCATAGGTCTGGCTCTCAACCCTCCATCTAACCAACTTTTACATTGACCCGAAACATTAGACTTCCATTCTTTGTGATCTCGTAAAATATACTCTCTTAAAAAATTCTCATATTTGTTCAATGGAAAATACCAATGCTTAGTAGCCTTCATAATTGGCACATCACCAGAGAGCATAGATTTAGGATTTATCAATTCTGAAGGACTCAAGGTAGAGCCGCAATATTCGCATTGATCGCCATATGCCTCAACATATGAACAAGTGGGGCATGTCCCTTTAATATAGCGATCAGCTAAAAATTGATCTGCTTTTTCATCATAAAACTGTTGACTCTCTATCTCTTCGAAGACCCCCTTTTTATGAAGTTCATGAAAGTATTCTGATGCTGTTTCATGATGTTTCAGCGAACTGGTCCGTGAATAAATATCAAAACTAATGCCGAAGGAAATAAAAGATTTTTTTATTAATTCATGATAATGATCTACAATTTGTTGAGGAGTTTTTCCTTCTTTTTTTGCCTTCAAAGTAATGGCTACACCATGTTCATCGGAACCTCCGATAAATGCTACATCTTTACCCATGGCCCTTAAATACCTCACATAAATATCAGCAGGTAAATAAACACCAGCTAAATGCCCTATGTGCACCGGTCCATTGGCATAAGGTAATGCAGCAGTGATGGTATATCTATTAAATTTTTTTTCGGCCATTTTATATCATCTTTCAATAGCAAATATAAAAGATGCCAAATCACTTCAACGTGCAATTAATTTTTATTTAAAGATTCTCTGATTAATTATATTTATAAATAGGCTAGTTTTGCGGCTTATTAAAATATAAAATGCAAGAAATCCGAAACATTGCTATTATCGCGCATGTTGACCACGGAAAAACTACTTTGGTCGATAAAATCATTTATTTCTCTCAAGTATTACGGGAAACTGTGGAAAAAGCTGACTTAATTCTAGACAGTAATGATCTAGAGCGTGAAAGAGGAATTACTATTCTATCCAAAAATGTCTCGATTAACTACAAAGGAATTAAAATTAATATCATTGATACCCCAGGCCATTCTGATTTTGGGGGAGAAGTAGAGCGCGTTCTTAAAATGGCTGATGGAGTAATCTTATTAGTAGACGCTTTTGAAGGTGCCATGCCACAAACCAGATTTGTTTTGAACAAGGCTTTAGATTTAAAATTAAAACCAATAGTTGTGGTCAATAAAGTTGATAAAGAAAATTGTAAACCTGATGAAGTAAACGAGCAAGTATTCGAATTGATGTATTCATTGGATGCCACAGAGGATCAATTAGATTTTCATACTATATTCGGCTCATCAAAACATGGATGGATGAGTAATGACTGGAAAGAGCCTACGACCGATATCGCCCCACTTCTTGATAAAATAATCGAAATCATTCCTCCGGCACCCGTGAAGAAAGGTGTTCTTAAAATGCAAATAACCTCTCTAGACTTTTCGGCCTTTACAGGACGTCTTGCAATTGGACGAGTTTCGCAAGGCACAATTAAAGAAAATATGCAAGTAGGAATAAGTAAACGAGATGGAAGTTTGAAGAGAGTTAAGGTTAAAGAACTTCACGTTTTTGAGGGCTTGGGAAAAAATAGAACTCCTGAGGTTCAATGTGGCGATATTTGTGCCATTACTGGTATTGAAGATTTTGAAATCGGAGATACTATAACGGATTTTGATAATCCAGAAGTGATTGAAAGAATCGCTATCGATGAGCCCACTATGAGTATGATATTTTCAATCAATGATTCACCCTTCTTCGGAAAAGAAGGCAAATTTGTCACATCACGACATCTCAGAGAACGTCTCATGAAGGAAATAGAGAAAAATTTAGCTTTGAAAGTTGAGGAAACAGATACAGAAGATAAGTTTTTAGTCCTTGGCAGAGGGGTTTTACACCTTTCAGTCCTTATAGAGACTATGCGTAGGGAAGGGTATGAATTTCAAATAGGACAGCCTCAAGTAATGTTTAAAGAAAAGGATGGTGTGAAAATGGAACCCATTGAACATCTTGTTGTAGATGTGCCAGAGACTTTTTCGGGTAAGGTAATCGAGCTTGCCACGAAGAAAAAAGGAGAACTAAATGTAATGGAGCCCAAAGGAAATATTCAGCATTTAGAATTTGACATACCTGCCAGAGGATTGATTGGGCTAAGAAATAATATGCTTACAATTACTTCGGGAGAAGCTGTAATGACCCATCGATTCAAGGAATACCAGCCATTCAAAGGTGAAATAGCTGGGCGGATTAATGGATCACTAATTTCAATTGAAAACGGTCCCGCAACGCCCTTTGCATTATACAAATTATTAGATCGTGGATCCTTTTTCATAGATCCAGGTGTAGATCTTTATATCGGGCAAGTTATCGGTGAAAACAGTAGAAGTAATGACCTGGTCGTAAATGTTCAAAAAGGGAAGAGATTGACCAATATACGTACCTCAAATACAGATATAAACGTCAAGTTACCTCCACCCAAAAAATTTAGTTTAGAGGAAGCTTTAGAATACATTCAAAAAGATGAATACGTTGAGGTTACTCCAAAGTCAATAAGATTAAGGAAAATCTATTTGACAGAACATGAGAGAAAAAGAAGTCTCACAAAATAAACTGACATAAAATTTTAAAGTAATTTATTTTATTGCCAATAAATGTTTCAATCAAATCAAATGCTAAATGAGTAATCTAGACTACTTTTGCGTTTAATTTTTTAATATGAAAATAATTTTTATCTTAATCGCCTGTTTTCAAATTCTCCATGCTGCCGCCCAGCAATCTTACCTTATAAATATAGATCTTACCGCTTCAAAAGAAGATCGTATACATGTGAAGATTACCTTACCTCATATTCGAGAGGATTCGGTGGAATTTCATTTGGCCAAAATTGTTCCTGGAACATATCGCATTTCAGATTTTGGCCAATTTATTCATTCATTTGATGCCTTTGATCATCAAGATAATCCCCTTAAAGTATCCGAGATTTCAGTTAACAAGTGGCTCATATTTGGGAAACCTAGTCGTATTGAATATTGGATTGATGATACTTTTGACCGTATGGAGGGCTATGATGAGAACTTCATTTTTGAGCCTGGTGGTACCAGTTTTGAAGCCAAAAGAAATGTTTTTGTGCTTAATAATTTTGGGATCATTGGATACATTGATGGCTACAAAAATGTCCCATTTGAACTTCTTGTATACCATTCAAAAGATACATATGGTGCTACTGCACTGGATAAGAAAATATTAAATGACACGACCGATCTATATTTCGCAGAAGATTACCATTATTTGGTAGATGGCCCCATCATGTACAATCAGCCCGATACACTCACCAAAAATATAGCAGGTGCTGAAATTCTCATTTCAGTATTCTCACCACAGAGAGTCGTAAATGCAAAGGATATCATGGAAAACATTGAAGACTTAATGATAGCCCAAAGTAATTACCTAGGAGGCACCTTGCCAGTAAAAAAATACGCCTATCTTATTTATCTCATGGACTACCCAAGTTTATCTAAAGGTATGGGTGCTTTGGAACATTCTTACTCGTCTTTTTATACACTCCCAGAATCAATAGCCAATCAACTACCCCAATTTGTTAGAAAGGTTGCTGCCCATGAATTTTTTCATATCATTACCCCTTTGAACATTCATTCTGAACAAATTCATAATTTTAATTACATTGAACCTGAGATGTCCAAGCACCTCTGGCTTTATGAAGGGGTAACCGAATATAGTTCAATGCATATGCAAGTGCAGCAAGGACTATACGACGTTGAAACCTTTTTGAAAGAAATTGGAGAAAAAATTACAAATGCATCAGCTTATCCTTTAGTTTCATTTACTGAAATGAGTCAAAAGATTCTCGATCCCGAATTCAAAGATATGTATAGAAATGTTTATGAAAAGGGTGCCTTGATAGGAATGTGTTTAGACCTGTCCCTAATGAAGTATTCAAAAAGTACGTTAAATTTAGCAGGTCTTATCAAACAATTATCCGAAAAGTATGGTAAAGAAAAAGCCTTTATAGATAATGAT
>CACLDR010000022.1 GCA_902605755.1 uncultured Marinoscillum sp.
ATAATTACTGGCCACTTATAAACTTTGTAGGCGACATTTTTGTTCATCAATTAGAAATAAGTAAAGATCTTTATGTGGTATATCTGGGGGTTCAAATATCAATTCAATTATTTAAACAATAAAAATATTTTTTTAGAATTTATATTTTGAGATAATTGTTTATTTTAACCGAAATCTCATTTTTTGTATGTCTAAAATTATACTCCTCTAAAATTCAAAAACTAATTAAATTTAATATAAATAATCAAATTATTACTACTATCAATTATGAATACATTTCACGAAAACGTAACAATTGAGGAACATCCGTGGGGAAAATTATATCCTAAGACCTCTCCAATCAATAAACTAATTGTTGGTTCTTTTCCACCAAATAAAATGACAATGCCAACAGGAGCGAAGATGATTTATCTCGATGGGATTGGAAAAATTAATGAAAGAGAGGCTAAAAATTTTGATTTTTTTTATGGATGGAAGCAAAGTAGTTTTTGGGAACTTTTTATGAGTTCATTAAAATTAAAAATAGATAAATACGATCTTGAGGGAATAAAAAATTATTTAAAGCAACATAAATGGGGTATTACAGACATTGTCGCAAAAACCACGAGAAAGAGTGATTCGACTAGGGATCAAGATTTGGTCCCAAAAGAGTGGAATAACTATTTAATTGAAAAAGTATTGAGAGAAAATAAAATTAAAGACATTTACTTTACAAGTAGTTGGGTAAGAATGCAATTTGGAATTCTTATTAATCCAGAACTTTATGACATAGAAAATCTTGTTACTCTTATTTCCCCGTCTCGATGGGGTTTAAGAAGATTCCCAGCAGAAGCACTACGAAAATTACCCAAACATGTCAATGAGTCACCTCAAGAGTATAGAAGGAGATACTACAATCACGTTTTGTCAAAATAGTGATAAGATCTCAGTATAGCCCCAAGGATACTGTTATTTAATTGATAATTACTTTTCGCGTTAATTTAATGTAAGTTAAAGCTTTTGGAAATGTCAAATAAGCTTAGGTGTAATTAAAGAAAAATCTAAGAAAACGTCAAAATAGTCCTTGATCAATACAAATTAACTGTTTTTACTATCTGCCAAATTATTGTTAAATTTAGGTAGGTTCGAAAAATTTACTTTGTTAATTATTACTTGTTCAGTTTTAATTAAATATATCTAATCGATTACCAAAGTAATACCTGTTGATAAATTTTTATCTTTGGTTCAAATTAGCCATGAAATAGATAGTGCTCATAAGTAGATTTTGGAATTAATACCAAACTAAATCTTTGAGAAATTTTAAATACGTAGGCATATTCAGTTTCATTATGGGGATCGCAGTGATACCCCAAAAGATCTTTGCACAATGTTTTAAAATAGTTGCAGAGGAAGCAAAATTAATAAAATTAGCTGATCATTTTGAATTTACCGAAGGTCCAGCTGTAGACAGTTATGGTAATGTTTATTTTACAGATCAGCCCAATAATCAAATACTTAAGTGGTCATTTGATGGTGAACTCGAGGTTTTTTTAGTATCCTCAGGTCGTTCCAATGGCTTGTATTTTGATACCGAGGATAATTTATATACATGCTCCGACGCATTGGGTCAATTGTGGAAAATTGATCCAGATAAAAACATTGAAGTCATTTTAGAAGACTTTCAGGGCAAACGATTCAATGGGCCCAATGATCTTTGGATTGATCCAAAAGGAGGTATTTATTTTACAGATCCTTTCTATCAACGTCCTTATTGGAAACATACTGTGCCTTATTTGTCTACAAATAATGTTTATTATTTATCACCAGACCGGATAGTTAGTAAAGTAGCCACAGATTTAGACCAGCCAAATGGAATTATTGGGACATCGGATGGATCTCTGTTATATGTTTCTGATATCGATCGGCAAGTGACTTATAGTTATCAAATAGAAGCTAATGGAGATTTAAATAATCAAAAACTCTTCGTAGCCATGGGATCAGATGGTATGACAATTGATGAATTTGGTAATGTATACCTTACAGGAGAGGGTATTTCGGTTTTTGACCCTGACGGTAAAAAAATTGAGCATATCAAAATTGAGGAGCCGTGGACCGCAAATGTAACTTTTGCTGGACCGAAACGAGATATGCTGTTCATTACGGCCTCAAGAGCTATTTATACTATTAAAATGGAGGTCAAAGGAGCGCATAGATGAAAAATTTACCTGCTAAGTATATTTTTTTATTTAGTACTTATTGATATGGACTAAATTTTGATCACTACGTAACACATCGAGGATTGAGTTATCATAAAATTCATTTTTTATTGGTGAGAGTGTTGTTTCGGTCGGTTTCAATCTAAATTTCGTGAAAGGTTTCATATTATCAGAAGTACAATGATGGCTGACTCATTTGTTGCTTATGCATTTGATCTATGCAATTAATTTTTAATTGATTTGTAACGGATTTAACGAGGTACACAGGTTTTAAAAGAAATGATTCAAAGGTATAAATACTTTCAATTATTTGTTCGATCTCGCTGGATGCTGACATTACAAAATTTCTTATTTTGTACTTGATATCGTTTAAATTCATCTTTTAAATTTTGAATTAAATACCTTTTAAATATTTATTTAGAAACTCCAGAGTCATGTAAGAAGCTTTAATATTATTTATCTTCTTTGAAAAACCATGGCCCTCATCTGGAAAAATAATATACTCAACGGGGATATTGTTTTTCCTGGCTGCAGCAACTATTTCATCAGATTCAATTTGAAGGACCCTCGGGTCATTGGCACCTTGAAATACGATAAATGGTTTCGTGATTTGATGTGCAAAGAACAAGGGTGACTTGTTGTATAGGGCAAGACTATCCGTTTCTGGATTTCCTAACTCAGAGTATAAGGCATTGCGGGAGGCTTCCCACCAGGTTGGAATACTCCTCAGTGTACGTAACCAATTTGTGACGCCAAAATAATTAATGCCTACAGCAAATTCATCTGGCGCAAAAGTCAGTGCTGCCATGACCAGATAACCACCATAACTGCCCCCCATAATTCCAATTTTATCACTATCTACATAACCTGTATTTATCAGAAATTTTTTGGATGCGATACAATCTTTTAAATCAACATCTCCATGTTTTAAATTATCAGCCTTATAGAATGTTTTACCATATCCCGAACTTCCTCTGTTGTTTACTGCAAGTACAACATAACCTTGATTTACCCAATATTGTATTCTATCCGTATAATTTAATCTGGTTTGTCCTCCAGGTCCACCATGGATGTATAGCAAAGCAGGTAATTTGTCACCTTTCTGGGTATGATTGGGCTTGTAAAGGATGGCAGGTATAGAAAGACTGTCGAAGGAAGGAAATCGAATAACTTGTCCAGCTACAAGATCATCGGGATTTATTTCAGGATTTAGAGTATTTGTGAGCTTTTTAAGTGTTTTCGTTTTAAAGTGATAGAGAAATAAGTCTCTTGGTATTTTTGAGTTACTTAGGTAAAAGGTCATTTGCGTTTCATTATCAGAAATATTTACTGATGAAATATCTCCTTCCGGTAAATCTGGTATGGTGATGAATTCTTTCGTCTGAGTATTTTGGATTATGATTTTTGTACTTGCATCATTATTGATACCGGTAACAAGGTAAGCGCCATTATGAGAAACATAGGCATAATTTATGTCCCATCCAGCTTTTTGTTCTACCTTTTGTTTTTGGGTAGTGATTTCATAAGACATAAGGTAGGTAAACTCACTATCGACGTCTGTAGTGAAATATAAATTGTTATTGTCTTTCGAGAAGAATTGTGGCTCATTGATTGCTTCTCCATCATGAGGGGTAATTAAGTGCAAATCACCTGTTTGGGTATCCAACAGATGGATATTTGCATCAGAAGTGGTTAATCTTTCAGAAAGGGCAATGTACCGCTCATTATCGCTGATAGTTGAAGGCGTAAAGCCATTATTGTTTGTGTATAATTTTTTGGTTTGAAATTCGCCCTCTTTGATCGATGCACCAATTACTTTTGTTCGGTACATATCAAAATATCTACGATCCCTTTTGTTACTGGCCCAATAAATAGCTGTCTTACTTTGATTCCATCCGTAATAGGAGGCCTTGGCACTGTCAGGTGTAAGATCAATCGAATTACCCTCTATATTTTTTATATACAAATGAGTCAACTCATTACCTCCTTGGTCACTGGTATAAATTATTCTATCATCTAAGGGGAAGTAAGACTGTGCGATAATGGCATTGTCTGAAGAATGTGTTAGTTGTGTTTGCTCACCAGTTTCAATATTAATGCTATAGGCATTTAAGACTCCACTTGCCTTGCTGGTAATCAAAATTGACTTTTCGTCTGCCGAAAAATCACTGCCAAATATCTGAGTAGTATTCATAAATTGCTCAATGGTATATTTTTGATTTTTATCCAGGAAATCATTTTTGTAACAAGAAGTGGTAATAGTTAAAAGGGCAAAAGTAAATAAGTGGTTGCATAGTTTTTTCATTAGAATCGGGATTAACGTTAATTTTAAATTTAGGCACATTTTATTACTACTTCGTCTAAAATAAAGCAGCATTAGAAAAAATTAAACTTTGATATAAATATTTTAAATCACTTTAATAAACATCCCTAGAAAAACAATAGAGTGTAAAGGTCATTAAAATGTATGAGATTTCTTTATGTCGAAGGCATAGGTTTAAGTTTGATTTGAAAAGTTATATTGGAAGTGTCATTCATTGGAGATAAATTCCCAAAATAAAAATCCAACTTTATTAGTATTTCTTAAGATTCTAGTTGGAAAAGGTATGCCTT
This sequence comes from uncultured Marinoscillum sp., assembly GCA_902605755.1. Classification (GTDB taxonomy): domain Bacteria; phylum Bacteroidota; class Bacteroidia; order Cytophagales; family Cyclobacteriaceae; genus UBA4465. Next base: position 4,809 of record CACLDR010000022.1, read on the forward strand.
TAATGAAAATAATGCTAATAGCTGTTTGAATAGTAACACATAGATATGATAATTTAAAAATAAGCAAACCAAAGGTGCTAGCAATAAGCAAAAAATGATAGAATTCATTACATTAATACCTTTCCGATAATGGTAAATTAATATTGTATATTCTAACCATACCATCTAACCATACCATCTAACCATACCAATAAAATAATGGTGTTGGCAAACCCGGACATTTTCCTGGTATACCTAAATAATTAAAAAAATTAATGTGATCAAGTAGCAAAAAAAATCAGATAGAAGCTAGTAAGAAAATTATTTTTAATTTGTTTAGAAAATGGAGAATAGAAATTATTTTTTATTTTCTGGTCATAATAAAAACTCTAGAAAGACATGGTTTTATTTAAGATTAAAGCCATAGATTCGAGCAGCTGAAAACTTCGAATGTAGCATTTAATTTTTCTCATTTTGGCGCAAATGTTGATAAAAAAATTAAGTTTAAAAATAAAATTAGTAATTGCAAAAAATTAAGATGAACTAATGATGAGTTATTAAAATTTGAAAAAAAATTATGTTGGTATCAATAATGCGTGGCCGATTAAAGATTTATTACCGTTTATATAGGCATTATTATGTTAATTTTTAATAATATTGATGTTATCAAAAAAACAGCAAAAACATGAATGATGCTCCATGGTATGCACATTACCCCAAAGAGGTACCTCAACAAATTGATAGTGCTGAATATGAAAGTTTAGCAGAACTTTTGGATGTCAGTTTTAAGAAATTCAGGGAGAACCCAGCCTTTGAAAATATGGGGAAAGTTATGACTTTTAATAAGTTAAAAACTGCGGTAAACCATTTTTCGGCTTACCTGATCCATGACTTGGGATTGAGTAAGGGAGATAAAGTGGCCATTCAGATGCCAAATTTACTTCAATATCCAGTAGTGCTTTTTGGGGCGTTACGGGCCGGAATGACGGTGGTAAATGTAAATCCACTTTATACGTCGAGTGAGTTGAAACACCAACTTAATGACTCTGACGCGAAAGTAATTATTGTTCTGGCCAATTTTGCAAGTACGCTCGAAAGCATTTTGTCTGAAACGAAGTTGAAGCATGTTCTGATTACACAAATAGGCGATATGATTGGAGGTATTAAAGGGAGTCTGATCAATTTTGTCGTAAAATATTTAAAAAAGATGATTCCTTCGTTTAACTTACCTGAAGCTATTCCTTTAACCCAGGCTCTCAAATCAGGAGCTAATCATTTGTTTGTCCAACCTCCTATCAAAAGTAGTGATTTGGCATTTCTTCAGTATACAGGAGGTACCACTGGAGTCTCTAAAGGTGCAATGCTTTCTCATGCTAATTTGGTTGCTAATTTGTTGCAAGTAAATACCTGGATGAAAAGTGGAGGAGTGAAAGAGGGAGCAGAGGTTTATATTACTGCCCTTCCCATATATCATATTTTTGCCTTAGTTGCTAATGTACTTGGATCTGTTGGTTCAGGTTCTCAAAATATTTTAATCACTAATCCTCGTGATATGAATGGCTTTGTAAAGGAACTTAAAAGACATAAATTTACCATATTGAGTGGGGTAAATACACTTTTTAATGGATTATTGAATCATCCTGAGTTTAAAAACTGTGACTTTAGTAAACTTCGTTTTGGATTTGGTGGTGGTATGGCGGTTCAAAATTCAGTAGCCGAAAAATGGCTTAAAATTACCGGATCACCATTGGTAGAAGGTTATGGTCTAACGGAGACTTCACCAGTACTTACTATTAATCCATTAGATGGTAGACACAAGATAGGTACCATTGGACTACCTATTTCTAATACAGAAATTAAGAATTTTGATGATGATTTTTTGGAAGTACCTGTGGGCGCTCCAGGGGAGCTTTGTGCCAAAGGGCCGCAAGTAATGCAGGGATATTATAATCGCTCGAAAGAAACGGATGACGTGATGACAGATGGTTGGTTTAAAACTGGTGATATCGCCACAATGGACGAGGAAGGTTTTTTTAAAATTGTAGATCGTAAAAAAGAAATGATTCTAGTCTCGGGGTTTAATGTGTATCCCAATGAGATTGAAAACATCATTTCCTCTCATCCTAAAGTTTTGGAAGTAGGTGTGATAGGTGTTCCTGATTTAAAATCAACAGAAGCGGTAAAAGCTATTATTGTCAAAAAGGATGAAACTTTAAATGAGGCCGAAATAATTGCTTATTGTAAGGAAAAATTAACTGGATATAAATGTCCTCGTCATGTTTCATTTATTTCCGAATTACCTAAATCTAACGTAGGTAAGATATTGAGGCGTATAATTAAAGAGAATGATTTAAAATCTAACACTAACACGGGATCATAATTATTTTTCGGGTGTTAAACTCGATGATCAATTAGATATTGTCCAAAAAGCGTAAGGTTTTTTTTAATACTGCTGAGGTACCTTATTTTTATCTGACCACCAAATTAAAAATTTTTGATAATAATTTATAATATCCTGATAATAAGGTAATTCAAACATATTATTACTTAATTGATGAGGTATTTTTATTAACATTGCACCTTGCGCATTATCTCCAATTTCATAATTATTATAGTAAAGCAATATATCTGTATCATTGATGCCAATATTCTTAGGCAAATGAAATTTATTATTTTCAAAAGTATAACCTGCAGCACTCAGATGACTATCAGGAGCCAGATTGTTCTGTTTTCGGAAAATAATTTCTGCTCGTCTGCTTAGTTCATTAAAATCGCCAATCTTTTTTTCAATATCGATAATACGGCCCAAAGTATCCGTATTTACATATCTTAAGGATTCATTGATACGTACTCCACCTGTGTAAGACTTGCTGCCAGAAGCAAATGAAATCCATCCCGAATTATTATATGTCGTTTCCACATTTATTTCAAGAAACCAAGGTGTTTTGCTCTCAGGAAATTGAATCTTGAACAAGCTATAGCTTTTTATAAATAATTGCATATAGTCACTGATGGTATTCGCGTTATTTGGCATAGGAATAAATTCTTCAAGTTCCTTTATAATTATAGATTCTATTCGTTGATTTAATAGCTTTTGATTTTTAAAGATGGGATAATTTACTTCAACTTCCCCACAATTTTTATCAATACACGTCGGGTCACGCTCTATTAGTTGAGTCACTCTATCAATAGGAATTCCTTTGTTGAAGAAATTGGTGATCATATTAGGATCATATTCTTCAATTTGCTGGCATGAACAGACTATAATAATGAGGAGTACAGCTAGTTGATTTATTCTAATCATTTGTTTTTTTTTCATCTTTGGAATGATACATATCATGGCATTTTTTTAAGTCGGGTTCGAGATAGGAGCTATCTCCATAGCTTAAAAATCGATAATTATGCTTCAAGGCTCCCTCGTAAATTCTTTTCCAATCGGGGCCGCAAAATGCAGCAATTAGCATGATTAATGTTGTACCTGGCATATGAAAGTTGGTAACTATTTTATTTACAATTTTAAATTCATAGCCTGGAAATATAAATATTTCTGTATGTCCGGTGAGTGAATTTAAAGAAAGGATATCCATATATTTTAATACTGCATTAAGCGCCATTTTTTTAGTTGGCAAGGATATATGTTCTTGGTAAGGATACAATTTAGATATAAAAAAGTCATGCTCTCCATTTATTAATTTTACTCCATACCAAAAAAGAGATTCTAAACTTCTCAAACTTGTTGTGCCTATGGCAATGACCGATTCATTTTTTAGTAAATTGATGAGATTTTTTCTGGTAATCCGTAGTTGTTCACGGTGCATTTGATGATCCTTCGCATTTGTTTTAATAGGTTGAAAGGTACCTGCTGATACATGAAGTGTAAGATAATCAAGTTGATGTTTCTTACGCAATTCATTGAGCACTTCTTGAGTGAAATGGAGTCCTGCTGTAGGTGCTGCAACAGCTCCTTTTATTTTGGAATATACCGTTTGATACCTTTTCTCATCATTAATGTTTAAAGGCCTCGAAATGTAAGGAGGAAGTGGTACTTTACCTAATTCCAAAAGGAGGTCAGACCAAGTTTTTTCTGGAGACCAACTAAATTGAACTCGATTTCGAGACAACTTTTTAGCACTTAGCTCAATATGATTAAACCTTATACTTAAAACAAAGTTATTCCTCCATTTTTTTGCATTACCAATAAGGCAGACCCAAGAGCAGCTACCTTTACAATCCATCACTTGCTCCATTATTATGCTTGGCTCTACAGGTTCTATCAAGAAGATTTCAATGCAGGCACCCGTAGATTTATAAAAAATTATTCGAGCAGGAATAACCTTAGTATCATTAAAAACAATTAAAGACTTATTTTTTATCAATTCAGGTAGTGCAGAAAACTTATGGTTGAATATACTTCCCCTTTGATAATGTAGTAATTTTGAGCTAGATCTATTTTCCAAGGGTACTTGAGCTATTGATTCCTTGGGTAATTGATAGTTGAAATTTTTAGGATGAATGTCTGTAAAGTCCATATGAATTATGTTGCGCCTCGAATATAAACCCTATACCTTAAATTTTAAATTTATTGCAATTACAAGTCGCGGACCTATGAAAAAAAGGAAAGTTTGGTTTTTAAGAGTTTGGGATACCAGCAGTCTGGGTTCATCAGGTATTGGCGAAGTTGCTCCGTTACACGATTTATCAATTGATCCCATTGATAAAATTCCTCAAAAACTAAGGGAGTTAGTGAGTGAAATAGAGTATCATGAAACACCTAACTCTATTCAACAGGTTTATGCCTTGGCAAAAACTCTTGCCAGTATATATCCATCCATTAGAATGGGGCTGGAAATGGCATTTTTAGATATGATGCAAAGCAGTATGAGACAATGGTTTAAATCACCCTTTATTCAAAGTAAAATACAGATTAAAACCAATGGATTAATATGGATGGGTGATGAGATTTTCATGCGTGATCAGATTCAAGAAAAGATAAATTTAGGTTTTGATTGTTTCAAATTAAAAATAGGGGCTTTGGATTTTAAAAAAGAATTACAACTTGTGTCTTTTTTACGAAAACTTTCTTCAAAAATTATTATCCGATTAGATGCAAATGGAGCCTTTACGCCTCGGGAAGCTTTAGATAAGTTAAATGAATTAAGTGAGTTTAATATTCACTCTATAGAGCAACCGATTCAAAAAGGTCAGTGGAAAAATATGAATGATCTTTGTAAATTGAGTAAGATTCCTATTGCACTAGATGAAGAACTTATTGGTATTGAGGAAAATTTAAATAAGAAAGCATTATTGGATCAAATTAAGCCTGCTTACATTATTTTAAAGCCCAGTCTCTTGGGAGGATTTATGGAATCCGACCAATGGATTGAGTTAGCTGAAGATCGTAATATTGGATGGTGGGTAACGTCAGCTTTGGAATCGAATCTTGGGCTGAATGCGATTTCCCAGTTTGTTGGTCAATATCCAAATTTGTCTTATCAAGGTTTAGGAACAGGATCGCTTTATCTTAATAATTTTGCCTCTAGGGCCTCTTTGACTGGTTTGAAAATGACTTATTCTGAAACTGATTTTGATGAATTACCTTTTGACAATTAATTTAACTTTATGAAGTCTTACATTTTAGCCGAATTCAATTGGAAAGAAATTAAAAAGAAGTCAGTTGATCTTTCCACTCTTCCATGGTGAGCCACTGGGGAGCATAACTACTATTTACCCTATTGCATAGATGTTTATGATGGAAATGCTGTTGGTATGAATTTGCCAATAAAGCTTGGGGAAAAAAGCCCTTTTTTTTGATGAAGTTATAATTAAATTGGCGACAATGTACATTGAAGTTTTTCAAGCTGAAACAACAAATTTATTTGAATAATGTTGACAATAAAGTATCATTTGTAGAGGTATTAAAAAGGGTTTTGTTTATTAGATCATATTAAAAAATTTATAATGTAAACAATTGTTATTAAATAATTAGAGAAATAAGGATTCGTTTAGACATATTGTTCATTAGGTCATCTTTCCAAAGCATATAAATTTTCAAAAGAAAGATTTATCAATTTATGGTTTGCATTAACTTTTAAGACAAATTAATTATAAAATCTATCTCTATACGGTATATTTTTTTGAAAAATTCGTATCAAATTTTGGTTAAATGACAAAAAAATAAAAAAGCTTCTGAGGATTTCAACTTGGAAAAGTATATTAATTTCTGCGCTTAAAATAAAATCGGGTTATGTAAATACCATTTTTATCATCCTCGCTGCCCACGGCTTCTACTCCTGCGACAATGTTTACTAATTCCCAACCGTCATTAAGCATGGTACTAACCTTATTATTAATTAATGCATCATTAGCCGCAATATTTTGAAATCTGATACCTACAATATTGAAAAAGTTCAAGAGTTTGGTTTCTTCATACTCATTGGCTCGAATTTCCTGGCGATCTGATTTGTTTCTTGATTGTAATCCTGGCGATTTTATACTGGTATATTCTTTGTAATCACGTGGCTCTAGTGAATTGATGATTCTTGACCTTCCTAATCCGTTAGGAATGATTGACTCTACGACTGTAAAAGAAGTAAATTCAAATTGTGGAGAAGTTTCATTTGCTTGATTAAATGCGGCGATTAAAATGAGTAACATAACACCCATAATAAATTGACTTAGTTTAATATCATTCATTTTTATAATGTTTTGTCAAATTGTTAAATATAACACCAAACTTAACTCAGCACCAAGGGTAAGACTTAGGAATTATTTAAATATAACTTGGAGGTCTACTTGATTTGTCATTGGGTTATTAGAACTTCTGGACTTGATAGAGTAAATATTTTCGATTCAAATCTAATTCTTTTGATTTATTTACAATGTTATAATTTTTTTATCATTGTAGCTCCCAATGAAATTTTATTTAATGTAAGATTTTCAAAGATCTTACCTAATATTCATGATGCTTTAGCCGAATGGTAAGGGTGAAAAAGATAAATAGTATTTTGTAAATGATATTTAAATTAAGTATTTTACTTTAAACTTTTTTAATTTGTTATCTACTTAAATATCTGGATTTCATCAAAAAATTAAACATTTTAGAACTTTCAAGTGGCTCATTAATTTTAAGTTGATAGTCTATTTTTTAAGTTGATAGTTACTGATTAAGTTCAATAATAGTCTAACATTTATTTATTACATCATACAATTATTTAAATTTATTTTGTCCACTCCTTATTGATTTAGGCTTGTATAACTTATTGCCATACTATTATTATTTTTAATAAGGGATTTTTAATTTCTATTGCTCGTTGAGCTGAGTATATTTACTTTTATGATATTAGTCCTTTAAACTATAAATTTCTTCAATTTCAATTATGACATTTCGTAATTTTTGATATGCAGCATAAAAGTAGTATAATCACCTTCAGTTGTTGGTTATTGACATACTTACTGACAGCACAATCAGTCGATAAAATTTCTTCAGGCGAAGTCAAACAATTATTAAAAAAGTTAAATATACTTGGTTCAGTTCTGTACGTGGCAGCACACCCAGATGATGAAAATACAAGACTTATAGCCTATTATGCCAATGAAAAGTTATTTAATACCGCCTATTTATCAGCGACGCGAGGTGATGGCGGACAGAATTTAATAGGTCCTGAAATTAGAGAAAACTTAGGATTAATTCGGACTCATGAACTATTGGCAGCAAGACAAATTGATGGCGGCACACAATTTTTTTCCAGAGCTAATGATTTTGGTTATTCCAAAAATCCAGATGAGACATTATCTATCTGGGATAAGGAAAAGGTATTAGAAGATTTTGTTCGAGTTATCAGGACTGTTAAACCTGATGTCATCATCACCAGATTCAATACTATATCAGGTATTACGCATGGCCATCACACAACTTCAGCCTTGTTGGCATTGGAAGCGTTTGATCTAGCTGGTGATTCCAGTGTTTACCCTGACCAATTAAGAACTCTTGAGGTGTGGCAACCTAAAAAACTTTTTTGGAATACAAGTTCATGGTTTTATTCAAATAATCAGATTAAGTTCAATCCAAAGGGTCTATATTCAATTAATGTGGGTACTTACAATCCATATTTAGGTGTGTCGTATACCGAGATGGCTGCAAAGAGCCGTAGCATGCATAAAAGTCAAGGATTTGGATCGACAGGTTCGAGAGGTGATGAGCTGGAGTATTTGGAATTATTACGAGGAGACAGTACTGGGAATGATGTGTTCGGAGGTATTGATACTACTTGGGGAAGGGTTAAAAAGAGTCAAAAAATAGTACAATTTTTGTCCGATGCTCAAGAAGCATATAAAGTAGAGTATCCAAAACCTACTTTGAATTATTTACTCAAAGCCAGGGAGGAGTTACTTAAAATGTCCGACCAATATTGGAAAGAAATAAAGTTAGATGAAATTAATCAGGTCATAATGGCAATCACTGGGACTTATTTGGAAGTTGTTGCAGATGATTATAGCTATGTAAGAGGTGCCAGGATTAAGTTGAGTATTGAAGCTATCAATAGGTTAGACTTCCCTATTGAATTAGTAGGACTAACCATTGAACCGTGGGGATTTAACGTTGAGTTGAATCAATCGATGCAATTTAATCAGAAAATAGTTAATGATTACTCATTAAACATTCCTGATTCCATCGCCTTGACCTCACCTTATTGGTTAAATGAAAAAAGTAAATTGGGTATGTATTATGTGGCTGATAAAGAGCAAATTGGTAAGGCGATCAATGGTCCAATATTACAAGCACGATTTACTTTGGCTATGGGAAATCAATATTTGGAATTGAAAAAACCAATCTATCACAAATTTACAGATGCTGTGGACGGAGAAGTTTATCGACCCATTGCCATCGTACCTGATGTGGCAATTAATGTTTCTGTTGACAATGTGGTGTTTTGGGATGAGAATTCTAAAAGTTTGAATTTTAGATTGATATCAGGTAAGGATAATGTCTCCGGTGAGTTTCATGTAGAAGTTCCGCAAGGTTGGCAAACGGATAAAAATGATATTTTATTATCCATTCCATTTAAGAATGAAGAACACTTGATTAATATTAATGTTAAGCCAAAACTTAATGCAACATCAGGGAATTTAAAAGCTTATTTTATTTCTGATGACGGTAGCGTTTCCGATCAGCAAGTACAAATTATTGCATATGAACATATTCCAGTTCAAACGGTTCTTAAGCCTGCTAAAATAGATTTAATCAAACTAAAATTGACTAAAGTAAGCTCATCTATTGGGTATATTGAAGGTGCAGGAGATGTGATTCCAGATTTGTTGAGACAAATTGGATATGAAGTGAGTATCTTGGATAAAGATGATGTTACCGTTGAGAATTTAATGCAGTTTGATGCAGTTATATTGGGTGTGCGTGCCTTCAATACTGTTGATTGGTTGGCCTATAAAAATCAAGAACTCTTTAATTACAGCTTTGAAGGTGGAACCGTAATTGTTCAGTATAATACTAATAAAAACCTAGTAACTAAAGAGATTGCTCCCTACTCGTTGTTATTGTCAAGAGACCGTGTTTCTGTGGAAACAGCTCCGGTTAAGATTCTCGAGCCAAAGCATAAATTAATGAATTTTCCCAATAAAATTACTATGAGTGATTTTGATGGATGGGTGCAGGAGCGGGGTTTGTATTTTTGTTCAGAGTGGGATGAGAAATTCATGCCCATTTTAAGTTCAATGGACCCTGGTGAGTCTCCGAAAAACGGAGGATTGCTTGTGGCAAGACACGGAGCGGGCTATTATATTTATAGTGGTTATTCATGGTTTAGGGAACTACCGGCAGGGGTGGAAGGAGCTTATCGAATATTCACTAATTTAATCTCTGTAGGAGAGGATTTTTAAATTTCATTCACTTAAGAACAAACATCAATTAAAAGGAAAGTTAATTTTAGTAATGCTAATTTTTTAAAATGAATCAACTTGATTTTTTAGTTCTCACTCTTACTCTTCTTGCCATTGTGACTTTTGGTGTTTGGAAAACACGAGGTCAAAGAAATTTAGAGAGTTATCTATTGGGAAACCACAGGATGAAATGGAGTACGATTGGTTTATCGGTTATGGCTACGCAGGCAAGTGCTATTACGTTTATATCAACCCCGGGTCAAGCCTATGAAAGTGGTATGGGATTTGTCCAGAATTATTTTGGATTACCTTTAGCGCTTGTTATTGTATCTGTTTTTTTTATCCCAATTTATTTTAAACTAAAAGTTTACACTGCTTATGAATATCTCGAACGAAGATTTGATCTCAAAACAAGAATGTTTGGGGCATTTTTGTTTTTAATACAAAGGGGTTTGGCTTCTGGGATTACCATTTATGCTCCTTCTTTAATTTTGTCTACAATCCTGGAATGGAATATCTCTTACACTATTTTAGGTACAGGCACTATGGTAATTATTTACACTGTCTCTGGAGGAACTAAAGCTGTCAGCATCACTCAAAGGCAGCAGATGGGTGTAATCATGGGAGGAATGTTTGTTGCTTTTGGTTATATCTTGTATTATGTAACTGATTTTATAAGTCTGACAGAAGCTATAGAAGTTGCAGGTATTCTTGGTAAAACAGATGCCATTGACTTTGATTTTAGCTTTGAGAAAAGGTACACCATTTGGTCTGGATTAATGGCAGGTTTGGTTTTGCAATTATCTTATTTTGGTACAGATCAAAGTCAGGTTCAGAGGTATCTTGCAGGAAAAAATATTAAGGAAAGTCGCATGGGGTTGATGTTCAATGCCATCTTGAAAATTCCTATGCAATTCTTTATCCTTTTTGTAGGTGTAATGGTTTATGTCTTTTATATTTTTTATATACCGCCAATCCATTTCAATGATCAATCTTTAGTAGTCATAAGAGAAAGTGTAGCACGCGATCAATTGATTACTATTGAAAATTCTTATAATGATTTGATTTTGAAGCGTAAGAATCTTACTTTATCCTATACTGAAGAGAGCAGTACGGTAAAAAAGCTTCAATTGAAAAATGACTTGATTAATATTGATGCAGAGCAAGAAGTTATGCGCAATAATGTAAAAGATTTAATTACGAAGGTAGATCCTGAATTATCAACTAAAGATTCGGACTATGTCTTTTTAACTTTTATTCTAGGCTATTTGCCAAATGGATTTATCGGCTTATTGATTGCTGTTATTCTTTCTGCTTCTATGTCTTCTACTTCTTCTGAACTCAATTCTTTAGCTAGTACGAGTACAGTTGACCTTTATCAAAGAATAATTAAACGAAAAGATTTGGATAAAAATTATCTGAGCGCGTCTAAATGGATAACTTTTATCTGGGGTGTTTTAGCTATTGTATTTGCCTTCATCGCAAGTAATTCTGAAAATTTAATTGAGACGGTAAATATTATAGGTTCTGTTTTTTATGGAACTATTTTAGGTATCTTCCTTGTCGCATTTTTTATCAAGCGAGTTCAAGGAAATGCAGTTTTTATTGCTGCAATAATTGCTGAATCCATGGTGATTGCTTGTCATTTCCTAAATGTTAATGGTTATTTTTCGATAGGTTATTTGTGGTACAACGCTATCGGAGTATTTCTCACCATTATTATAGCTTGGCTGTTGAGCTTTCTGGAAGCGAAGTCTTTGTAATCAAGATTAATATCCAAAACCAAAAAAAAGCATATTAAATGGATTAACCTTTTTCTGCATTTTTATATTGAAATTTTAAATTATTTACTTTTCAATTTTTTAATAAAATCTTCATTAATTTTAATATAAGGTTTAGCGCCTGCTGCCTTTGCCTTTTTAAGAGATTCCTTAGTAGTTATGAGAGCTTCTTTGTTCATTCCTAAACCTGCTTGAATTTGTGCTAATTTACTCAAATGGAAGTATTTACGATTATTTTCAACAGTTAAGAAGAGCTGTGCCCATGATAATGCCTGTTTGAGATCTTTTCCTGTTTCAAGGTAATATGACGCAGCATTCATATAATTAGATAAATTTACTTTTGTTTTTTGTTCAATCTCTTCCATTACAATTTCATCAAAGCTGACTTCTATTGGAACCTTCCAAGAGGCATCAGCCCACTGAAAGTGAATATTGGCCTGGGTGTTATCTATAGATAAGTCAGAGATTTGAAAAGTTAGAGTCTCAATCATAGCTGATGACTTAATATTATCAACTTTTATATTGACTACTATTTTATCATCCTCTATTTTTGAAAAGTTTGATCCTATGCTTGGATCTTCATAAAGTATAAAATCAAATTGATTTTCACCTGGTCTGGTTAAGATTAGATAAGTACCTGCAGAGACCTCGATACCACCAATTTTGGCTGAAGTACTAAAGGTGATTTTTGTACCCGAATTAGCACCTGTGCGCCACAAATCGCCGTACTCAAGTAAAGCATTCCTATCTGGGCCAAATATTTTTCTTCCTTTCATTTTAGGTCTGAAGTACTCTATGGATATCTCAGTAAGTCCCACCATGGTCATAACTGATGCTGCAGAACTTCCGGCAGGTATATTTATTTGTGCATGTAGATTCAATAGCAAGAGCATTGTCAAGCTTGAAGTAATATATTTATACATGGAGATTTTGTTTGTTAACTTTTCTGAACTAATAATTAGTTTAAAATTAATAGAATTATTCATGAATTTAAAATACTTTATACCCCAAAATTTGAATCGATTATAAATATATTTGAACTTTATTTTGCTATGGCAATTTTAATTGATTCTGTTTCAAAAAATTTAAATCCATGGTTATTGGCATTCAAGTCTTATGATGATCAAGAGGAAATCTTTTGTTTTGATGATGCTGTAGACCTTAAAAAAATTACTACTGCTGTGGTTTGGAATCACAGATCAGGACTTTTTAAGTTACTTCCTAATTTAAAATTGATTGCTTCTTTAGGAGCAGGGGTTGATCATATTATGAATGATCCTGATATTCCTGATGATACATTAATTACTAGAGTTGTTGGTGACGGATTGAGTGGTCCGATGTCTAATTTTTGTATTGGAGCTATTTTACATCACCAACGGCAATTTGATAAGTATTTAATAGACAAATCGAATAAAATTTGGGATCAAGAACCTAATCCAGAGAGAGGGATGAATGTTGGAATCATGGGTATGGGTGCCTTAGGTACTGATCTGGCCCAAAAACTCATTATTCTAGGATTCAAAGTATTTGGCTTAAGTAAATCAAGAAAAAATATTTCTAATGTTGTAAGTTATCTTGATTCTGAACTGGACGTATTTCTTGGGAAAATAAATATTTTAGTAGTCATGTTGCCAGCCACTGAATCGACCCGAGGTATATTGTCCAAAAGATTATTTGATAGACTTAATAAAGATACTTATTTGATTAATGTAGCCAGAGGACATCATCAGGTTAATGAAGATATTATTGATGCTATTGAGGAAAGGCAATTATCTGGAGCATTTTTAGATGTATTTCCTGAGGAGCCCCTTTCAAAACGAAGCCCTTTATGGAACCATCCCAAGATAATGATCACTCCCCATATTGCTGTAGTCACAAAAATTAATGAGGCGGTACCTCAAATAATAGCATCACATAGAAAGGTGATGGCAGGAGAATTACCTGAAATATTAGTAGATAGAATAAAGGGTTATTGAGGTTGATTAAGGAATATAAAGTATGTTGTGGAATATAATTATTTTCTTATCGATCCTTTTATGCTCATCATTTTTGATGGCGCAAGAAGAACCGGTTACTTTTTATAATGATTCTGAGGCGGTATCTTTACTTAATACTACAGCTGATGAAAGTGGTCTTTTATTGTCAAAGACTTTATCTTCAATTATATATTCAAGAACCCACAATCGAACCATCTCTAGCCAAACGTTTATGCCTGCGGATATTTGGGTTGCCGAAGGAACATCCGAAAAACGTTTGAATCTAGGTTCAAAATCAATTAATTCTGCGATTGGATTTTTAAATGGAAATGAATCTTTTGTTTATGCTTCTGTGCAAGAAGAAGATGCTGGCTATAAAACTCAATTAATGATTGCCGATTGGCAGGAGGGTAATCCAGTAAATATAAGGACTTTTGATATAAAATATTTTACAAATAAATCACCTTATTTTAGTGCGTCCATTTCACATGATGAGAAACATATCATTATGTCCATGGAGGCTAATGTAACTATGGGTGTTGAAGATCTGTATGTATCCCATTTGCAGCAAAATGATGAATGGAGTCCTCCAATGTCATTAGGATATGGTATCAACACCAGGGGACAAGAAATGACCCCTTTTTTAGCTCATGATAATAAGACTTTATTTTTTGCATCCAATGGTAGAGAAGGATTGGGAAGTTTTGATATTTTTTATGCCGAGCGGTTGAATGATACTTGGCAAATATGGTCTGACCCTATCAATTTGGGATCTAAAATTAATACATCAGGTGCTGAGAAGTCTTTTAGTTTTATGGATGCAACACCGGTAGCTTACTATACTTCTAATACCAATAGTGATGGATATGGTGACATAAGAAGTATCCGTATTAATTCTGAACTAAAATATTCAAAAGAAACCTTAGAAAAGCCTCAGATTTTCACTCCTATATTAAGGCAAAAAGTCATTTTACTGCTTGATTCTGAAAATGAAAAAATGGTGGAGGGCTCATTTAATATTAAAGCAGATTCATTGACTTTAAGGGTTACAAACCCATTTCTTTGGAAGGCGACGAGATTTTCAGATTTGGAGTTGTCTGTCAGTATTGAGGGTTTTATGAATGTTGAGCAATTTTTACCCTCATCTCAGTGGATAAAGGAAGACACCATAAAAATTATGATAGAACCGCTTGTCGTTGGAAATAAGATAAAGCTAAAAGAAGTTTTATTTTATAAAGGATCTGATAAGATGATTGAAGGAAGTACACGTTCTCTGGACCTTCTGGTCAACGTACTTAAATCAAATCCTTCACTTAAAATTGAGATAAGGGGTCACACCGATAATGTTGGTAATCCGGTACTCAATCAGACTTTGTCAGAGGATAGAGTAGCAATGGTTACAAAATATCTTTTACAATCAGGAGTCGTTTCTAATCGATTGCGCGGAAAGGGATTAGGAGGAAGTCAACCGCTAAACAAGGATTCATCAGAAGCTTCACGACGACTTAATCGGAGAGTTGAGTTTTTGGTGATAGAGAATTAAAATCCTTCTGCATAACTGTCACTTCGCAAGTAGTCTGCACCTCCCTCTAATCTACCCTCTTCAAGGACTAAAACTGCATTTATCTTACTTGAACTTTCCTTAAAATGAATCAAATGCCCCCGTTTTTCTAATTCTAGTTGGACCTCACTATCTATTCCTCCATTTTCAATGAAAAGGGTGTCAGGCAGCCATTGGCTGTGGGTCTTTTTAGCATTAATAGCCTCCTGAATGCCCATACCAAAATCAATTACGTTAATTATACTTTGAAAAACTGTCGTAATTATAGTAGCACCACCAGGGGTACCGGTAACTAAAAATAGCGAGTCTTCTTTTTCTACAATGGTTGGAGTCATACTACTAAGCATTCGTTTTCCCGGGACAATGGCGTTTGCCTCGGAACCAATCAGACCATATTTATTGGGAATACCTGGTTTGGCACTGAAGTCATCCATTTCATTATTTAAGAAAAATCCAGCACCCTTTACCATCACGCATGAACCATAACTTCCGTTCAGGGTGGTTGTTAAGGCAACTGCATTACCTGAGGGATCAACGACTGAAAAATGGGTAGTTGAAGGACTTTCATAAGGGGCAATGTTTCCTTCAATGATTTCGGAGCTGGCTGTTTTTTTACGTTTTTTGATATTTGAAAACCTTGCATAATTGTATTTTTGGCTGATCAAGTGCTCTGTAGGAACTTTATAATAATCAGGATCACCCAAATGAACTGAGCGGTCCGCATAAACCCTACGTTCTACTTCAGTTTTATAATGTAACATTTCAGCCCCGTTAAACTCCATATTTCCCAGATCAAAGTATTCTGAGCCTTTGAGTAATTGCATTAGTGCTATTCCGCCGCTTGATGGGGGTGCCATTGAATAAACTGTATACCCTCTATAAAATCCTTTGATGGGATCTCGCCAAACAGGTTCATAATTGATTAGATCTTTTGCGGATATAATACCTCCACCAAGTATCATTTCTTTTATTAGCTGATCTGCTACAATACCTTTATAAAATCCATCTCGACCATTTTTTTGAATAAATGATAGGGTAGAGGCAAGTTGTTTTTGAACAATAGTATCTCCTTTGTTCCAACCTTTCACATTTATGACCCAAGGGAGATATCGATTTACATTTTGAAAATCATTTTGTTTATCATTAAGACTTTGAGCTATTTTTTCGGTTAGCAAATGACCACTATATGCCAAATTAATTGCTGGATTGATTAATTCGGACCAAGAGAGTTGACCATATTTTTTATGTAACGCCCACATACCAGCTACGGAGCCTGGGACGCCTGAAGCGAGATGACCTAATCTGATTTTAGCTTTTAATACATTACCGTTTTTGTCTAGATACATATCTTTTTCAGCTAGATTAGGAGCCTTTTCCCGAAAGTCTAAGGTAGTTACTGTTCCATTCACTAACCTTATTACGGCAAATCCACCTCCACCAATATTTCCTGCTTGCGGATAGACTACACTTAAAGCGAATTGAATAGCAATAGCTGCATCTATTGCGTTACCTCCTTTCCTTAAGATTTTTAATCCAGTAGCAGTTGCAAGGGGGTGGGTAGTAGCTACCATAGCTTTTTCCCCCATGGCACCTTTGATTTTTTGAGGAGCCGATACTTTTGATTGATTACAGCTAAAAAAACAAATAATCAAGAAAATAAAAAGGCTAATTTTTTTCATAGATTTTTATTTGATGGTAAATTATACTTTAAAAATTTAATTTGATTACCACCCATAATTTTTTTTATTTCTTCATAAGAGAAATTTTCTTGAATGAGAGCTTCAGTAATAAAAATGATTTTCGAAGCATCAAAACTGGTCGTAACCGCGCCATCAAAACCAGAACCTAATGCGACATGATCAACACCAATTAGATCACTTGTGTATCTTATCGCTGCAGCAATTGATGTAGGGTGAGTAGATCCAACAGCTTCTTTCCAGAACCCAATGCCTACCAGGCCTCCATTTTTTGCGATGGCCTCAAGAACAGCATCGGAAAGATTATTGGGAGAATCAAAAGAACCTTTAACTCCTGTATGAGATACGATTACGGGTCGCTTAACGATCTTAAGAACATCTTTTATTAAATTGGTAGATGCATGAGCGAGATCAATGATAATTTCTTTTTTTTCCATCTCACGGATGATACGTTTTCCAAAATCTGTTAATCCCTGTTTTGACTCACCTAATGAAGACCCACCGATATCATTGTCAAAAAAGTGAACAAGTCCCATAATTCTATAGCCCGCCTCAAAAAGGCTATTTAAATTTTGAAAGTTACCTTCAAGGGCATGTAACCCTTTTAATGAAAGAATAGCACCTATTTTGTAGCTATTATTTTTTCGTAGTCTCAAGAAATAATTTAAATCATCTTGAGTGAGGATTAAATCCAGTTGTGATGATTTTTGGACAGCTGATTTGAGTAATTCACTTTGATGTAAAGCACGATGATACAAACTGAACCAACTTTGGATTGGCCATCTGTTGGCTGCAGATAACAATGTTATGTTGTCAGAGTCGGTTGAATTAGAATAATAATTAAGATTTTTAGGAGATTTTATGGCTGCATCAAATACTTGAAGAGTGTAATTTCCTGAGATTAATTTAGGAAGGTCTATCATTCCATGATTGGTAGTTGTAGTTAGGTCTCTGTCCCATAATAAATTGTCGGCATGAAGATCTGCAATGATTAAATCTTTATGCAATTCTTTGGCATAAAGAGATGGTTCATAGTTATTTAGAGTCTCAACTTTATTCATATATCTATCCGCGAATTTTCCCCCTACAGAGAAAAAAATCAGCAAGACTAATAAAAATAGTGTTAAGGTGTATTTAATTAATTTTCTCATTTTAGTTTACCAGTTCAATAGTACCACAGGCTATTTTTTTGTTATTGCGATTGTGATTATGCCCTTCGTAGCATTCTTGTGTAAAATTTTCTGCTACTTCATGAATATAAATTATTTTTCCAATTATGTCAGTTGCATCTTTTGATCCTACGTTATATAAATCGGTTTGCAAATTAAAATTACCAATGCCTGCGTCATTGATGAAAACATTGCCTAGATCTCCTGCTTTTGGTTTAGCCCAAATCTCACCCATGCTCAGTACATTACAAAAACTGTAATCTGGATCTTTCCCCAAGTTCCAGGGAGATAAGGGAGATTCACAAGTTCCGGTGTGTATGTGCACGGCATGATAATAGGATAATTGACCGGTAGGGAAATTATTAATTGCTAGATCTATGGAGACGACACCTTCCTTTTGGGTGCAACGAAGAGTGCCTATCTCCATCCCATTAAATTGGTAAGATAAGTCTTCATTAAGTATCACCATCTCCAAGGTAGATGTTGCTGCTAAATTTAATTTATTTATTTCACTTTTTTGGCAATTAATCAAACTCAGGATAGCACTGATAGCTAGTAAGGTGTATTTTAAATTCAATCGTTTTTAATTTTCAAACTCAAAATAAAGTTAATTAATATCATGAATGGTTGTATTTCGCAGAGTTCGTAAAAAAGTTCAAAAACTACTTGAAAAAGTTCAAAACCTCCTTGGGATTTTGTAATATAATTTGCCTCTTCTATTTTAAAAAAAATAAAAGAATCGGGAAATAACATTTTATTTATCTGCTATTCCATATTGATCTAAAAGGTAAATCAGACTTGCCATTGAAGCTGCGTCTAATTCTAACTCTCTACGATCAACGGCTTAAAAAACATCTTCTTCAGTATGATGATAACGAAAATAACGATGTTCATCAGGTAGTAGTCCTATCAATATTGTTCCTTGGTTTGATAAAGGACTTATATCAGCACCGCCACCTTATCGGTCGAAATCATGTAATCCATATGGTTCAAAGAGAGTTTTCCATTTTAAAAGTTGCTGTTTTAGCTTTGCACTTCCTATACTTGTGAAACCTCGCGGGACAAACCCTCCTCGATCAGATTTTATTGCCGCAATATGATATTCATTTCGACCTTTACTCATATCGGCATAGGCTTTTCCACCTTTACCACCATTTTCTTCATTCATCCACATTACTGCCCTAATGGTTCTTTTAGGTTTAATGTTTAATAATTTAAAAATTTTGAGTACCTCTATGCCTTGAAGATATCCACTGCCATCATCATGAGCACCTTCACCAACGTCCCAGGAATCTAAATGACCACCAACAGCAATATATTCGTTCGGCAAAAAAGTACCATTTAGTTGACCAATAACGTTATAAGACTGAGTCTCTGGAAGCATCTCGGCATAATTTTCCATGTAAATACGAAGGTCCGCTTGATCTTTTAATAACTGGCTTAGCAGATTAGCATCTTTTGTGCTTATGGCCATAGCAGGTAAAGCTTTTACACCCGCTTTATATCGTAATGAATCCGTATGAGGAATGTCATCTAAACCTTGGGTCATTGAACGAACAATGATAGCCTTAGCACCATGTGGCCCAGTCTGGGGTTCACCGGAAGATCTTTGTGAAACGGCAGCTCCATATGCGGAAAAAGTTTTATAAAGTTGGATCCATTGGGCCATTAAAGAAAACAATCTTGCCTGTTATTTCATCTTTATCCTCTTCAATTTCATCTAAGCCCTTCAATTCTATGATTTCCGCAATAACTCCTTTCGGGCCAGTCCCTAACGAATTGCCTAAAGCCAAGGCATTAAAATCGATGACGCCATGTTTTTTTGAATTGGTGATCTTTAAAATTTCAACAGGACCACGTTTCCAGTTGGGAACCATCACAGGTTGGAGATAGACAGTATCAAAATCATATTTCATCATCAATTGACGGGTATATTCTACGGCTGCCGCAGCTCCCCTGGATCCACTAAGTCTATGTCCAACATCTTTACATAGTACCCTTAAATTTTCGTATATTAGGCTATTGGATAAAATTTCATCATAAATTTAAGCTATTATGGTCTCGTCCGATTTTCTTTGCGCTGGAATTAAGTAGGGCACAACTAGTAGGAAAAAAATTATAAATTTTCACAAATGTGATTAAAAGGATTTTGTAAAATATAATAATTTAATTTTCGGACTGATTGAATTATGTAATCAGTGAGCTTGAGTTTTATTAAAAAAAGTTTTATTATCTTTTTTTAAACTCTTGGACTTTATAGTTTTATTATTTTGTCATTTTTTGATGAAAATTCTAAATCTTTTCTCTTCTCAAAGTTAGGCAAAGACGGTATTAATATTTTTATTTGATGATGAAGTTTTGCGATTTTTAGTTTTATTAATAAATCTTTAACTGAAAAAATACATTTTTTTATATTTGAAGAGAAACTTCTCAGTTATCCTCTCAAATTTAGAAATATTTTTAACAAATAAGAGTTGAAGTTAAAAATGTAATATGAGTGATAAAATAAAATTGGGCCTAATAGGGGGTGGTTTAAGTTCCTTTATAGGGATTGTACACCGAATTGGGGCCTACATGGGTGAAAATTATGTTTTGACAGGAGGAGTATTTGATATTAACTTCGATAAAGGAAATCAATTTGCTCAACAACTTAATTTGGATGCTTCGAGATCCTATCCGTCATTAGATATATTTATTGAAAAGGAGTTAGCCCTCCCGGCTCATAATCGTATTGAAGTTGTCTCTATACTTACTCCCAACTTCTTGCATTTCGAGATGGCAAAAAAGTTGGTCAGTGCTGGGTTTCATGTAATTTGCGAAAAACCCATTACAGTTACTGCAGACGAAGCACGCACATTAAAAAGATTGGTGGAGGAGAAACGAGTAATTTTTGGACTATCTCATACTTACACTGGTTACCCTATGGTGCGTCAAATGAAGACTATGATTGCACAAGGTAAGATCGGAAGAGTCCAAAAAGTATATGCAAAATATTATCAAGGCTGGATTAACCCTGCTATCCATCAAGATGAGGAAAGAAAAAAAGTATGGAGATTAAATCCAAAAATGTCGGGTTTGAGTTGTTGCATGGGAGATATTGGTGTTCATGCTTTTAATTTGATTGAATACACCACGGGATTAGAGATTGACAAGGTATTGGCTGATTTGGATACTCTCTACCCCGAAAATGAGTTGGATGTAGATGGTACTACCCTCCTCAGAATGAATAATGGATCTCGAGGTGTGATTACGGCCAGTCAAATTGCTACAGGAGAAGAAAATAATCTTTCCATCGCTGTATATGGTGATCAAGGAGGATTAAAATGGGAGCAAGAACATCCTATGTATTTGAAGCATTTGATTGAGGGAGCTCCCACTCAAATTTATAAACCTGGAAATCCATACAACAGTGAGTTTGCCTTGGAGAGTACAAAAATTGCTCCTGGCCATCCAGAGGGATTATTTGATGCCATGGGAAATATTTATAATGGCTTGGCGGCTGCCATTAGGGGTAGATCTTACAGATTGGGAGCCTTTCCCACTGTCCATGATGGTGTAAGAGGGATGTCGTTTATTGAAGCAGTATTATCTTCAAATAGTCAGGAACAGGTATGGGTAAAAGTCAAATAAAATACAGTTAACAAAATATAAATTAATGATTAGGAACAGAAAACTTAGAATGGGAATGGTAGGTGGAGGAAGCGGGGCTTTTATTGGTGGAATTCATCGAATGGCTGCGCAATTAGATGGTCAAATTGAGCTAATTTGCGGCGTTTTTAGCTCAGATTCGGAAAAATCGATCTCTTTTGGAAAGGAAATATATTTAAATGATCAAAGATTATATAGAACATTTGATGAAATGATGGCATCTGAGGCAACTCTACCTGAGAAGGAGCGAATAGATTTTGTTTCCATTGTTACGCAAAATGATCTACATTTTGCTCCCGCGATGTCGGCATTAAATCATGACTTTCCAGTCATCATAGATAAGCCTTTATGTTTTTCCTTAGATGAAGCGAAGAAACTCAGAACTAAAGTTAAAATTACCGGCTTACCGTTTGCTCTCACTTATACGTATGCATATTATCCAATGTTGGTTCAAGCAAAGGCCATGGTTAATAATTTAGAGATAGGAAAGATTCGAAAGGTTATGGTAGAGTATCCTCAAGGATGGTTATCGGACAAGTTAGAATCTACAGGTCAAAAACAAGCTGTCTGGCGCTCAGATGCCCAAAAAGCAGGTATAAGTAATTGTTTTGGTGATATCGGGACTCACTGTGGATATTTAGCACAATATATTTCCGGCTTAAGGATAACTGAAGTATTGGCTGGGCTCAATGTTTTTGTGCCTGGAAGAAGTTTGGACGATGATGCGGATGTGCTGTTTAAAATGGAGCAAGGAGTCAAAGGTGTGATTTCTGCCTCCCAAGTTTCTCAAGGTGATGAAAATAATCTTAAATTCAGAATTTATGGGGATAAGGGCGCACTGGAATGGAGTAATAACGATCATAATACGCTCCTTGTAAAAAAACAAGGAAAGCCAACTCAAATCTTTCGCTCAGGAGTGGACAATTCCTATTTACATGAGGAAACGCATTTGAACATGAGAACACCTTCTGGTCATCCCGAAGGCTATATTGAGGCCTTTGCAAATATATATAGATATTTTTCAGAAGATGTAAGAAAGTACAGAGCAGATCCTACAAAAGATCGTAATCATAAGTATCCTAACATTGATGACGGTTTTAAGGGAATGGCTTTAGTTGATGCTGTGGTAGCATCTTCCGCTGATGGAAATATTTGGAAAAAAATTGAAGAATGATCTAACTTACAAAAAAAAATTATGAGTGTCATGAAAACAATACAAGGACCAGCCATTTTTTTAGCACAATTTATGGACGACATTGCACCCTTTAATAATCTTAAAAATATTTGTGAATGGGCAGCATCATTGGGCTACAAAGGAGTTCAAATTCCCACTTGGGATACTAGACTAATTGATATTTCTTTAGCTGGAGATAGTAAAAATTACTGTGATGAAATTAAAGGGGTTGTGAATGAGGCGGGTCTAGAATTGACTGAGTTAGCAACACACCTGCAAGGGCAGTTGGTTGCAGTACATCCGGCTTATGATACCTTGTTTGACGGTTTTGCTCCAGATCATTTGAAAGGAAATTCAAAATCACGTACTCAATGGGCGGTAGATCAAGTTAAGTCATCGGCCACTGCAAGTCGTCATTTAGGTATCAATGTTATGGCCAGCTTCTCAGGTGCACTAGTATGGCCTTTTATTTATCCTTGGCCACAAAGACCTCAAGGTTTAGTTGAGGCGGGCTTTAATGAGTTGGCCAAAAGGTGGATGCCTATTTTGGATCATTGTAAAGATATTGGGATAGATGTATGTTATGAGGTGCATCCGGGTGAAGATCTGCATGATGGCGTATCCTTTGAAAGATTTTTGGAAGCTACAAATAATCATAGTTCGGTGAACTTACTTTATGATCCTAGTCACTTTGCATTGCAAAATTTAGATTATCTTCAATATATTGATCATTACCATGAATATATTAAAATGTTTCATGTCAAAGATGCAGAATTTAATTCAACAGGTAAGTCAGGAGTATTTGGAGGCTATCAAGATTGGGTGGATCGTCCAGGAAGATTCAGATCTTTAGGGGATGGTACAGTTGATTTTTCGGGTATTTTTAGTAAATTAACTCAATATGGCTTTGATGGCTGGGCAGTGCTTGAATGGGAGTGTTGTATTAAATCTTCCAGACAAGGTGCTCAAGAAGGAGCAGAGTTTATTTCAAACCACATAATCAATGTTACTAAAAAAGCATTCGATGATTTTGCTGGTGGGGCAGCCAATGATCAAATCAACAAAAAAATTCTAGGTATTGACAAATGATCTCATTTTCGTACAGATAGGTGATTATTTTGATGAATCTTTGTTTAATATTTGAGGTATTCGATTGGTAAAAACTATCGCCTTGGGTTCTTCTATACTTTTTTTCAATAAAATTAATCTGATTTAACTAATCTTATTATCATTTTACGTTTAAAACAACTCAATTCATAGGGATATTAATCAATCTAATTTTGGAAATAAAATTAACAATTTTAAGAGAAGACTTTGGCTATTGCAAATCAAAACTCATTTACTTTAATTTTCTCCCTGTATTCTTCCAAGAATCAAATAGTTGACCCTTCATTAATTTCATTTTTAGACAGCCTCATTATACCACTTTTATCAGTCATGAAACGTTTCAAAAATCTTCTGTAGTTGCTTAAATACCCTAGTCCTTTATGTAAGGATTTAATATTGAAGTAATATTGATGATGAATCTTAGATATTTTACTTAAAGTGATGTTATTTTGACGAGACTTAGCTCTATAGTATTAAAAATAAGATTTATAATGAAGAAAATAGTCACTTTACTCACTCTTGGACTAGCCATTTCCTGCGGTATTTCTAATAAAAAAAGACATCCTCGAGATGTTTGGGTTTTTAGATCTGTGCTGGATGGAATGCCAAGGATGATCACCGCAGCGCTAGATGAGAATTTATGGGTCGCCTATGATACCCAAACAGGACTTTTATATAGGGCCTGGAATGGTGATGTTTTGTTTGATGGTGCGGTTTATACAACGGTTCATGGCCCACAACCGAAAAGCTTGGGATCTACATATTATCAAATGGAGCATTCTGAGTGGATGCTAACCCAAAACGATAAAACGGTAAGTTTTGATTTTCAATATAAGGGTCACTTTATTAGAGGTGAACATGTATTTTTTAAATATGACTTTATCACACCGGATGGGGAAAAAATTAGGATAGTTGAATCACCAAGATATGTGAATCGAGGGATTAAGCATGGTATTGAGAGAATTTTTGATGTTGAAAATAAAACAAATTATGAGGTTAAACTAAACACCTCATTGGGATTACTATCAAAATATGATGATTATGAAACTGATGGATTATTTACAGTTATTCATCAGGAAGCATTTGAGAAAGATGACGTTAAATTAGTTAATATAAAGGGTGTTTTAACGCTCAACAAGGAGAAAATAAGTTTGTCTACATTCTTTCATCCAGAAATTGAAAACCTTACCAAGGCAACTGAAACTAATGAGATTTCCAATGCTGTTAATGGTGCCTTAATAATCAAAAACAGTAATTGCGCCACTTGTCATAATGAAAGGATTAGAACAATTGGGCCTGCATATTTGACTATCGCCAAAAAATATAATGAAGATAAGGCGACTATCGATATGCTTGCTCAAAAAATAATAAAGGGGGGTTCTGGTGTTTGGGGAAATGCAATTATGACACCGCATCCAGAAATTGTTACTGATGATGCAGTGGTTATGGTAGAATACATTTTAGGTTTGGATGATCAATTAATTAAACCTTTTGACAAATTCTCTTTAGGTATGAAATCTGTGCCAGTCAAATTTCCCAAGAAGTTTAACCAAAAGAATGGAAAAGGATTTTTGGCTCAGTTGTACATTAATAATTTAAAAGAATCACCTCTTGATGTGGTTAAAAAAACTTCTCCGGTTTTGCAGGGGAATATTTCTCAAATCCATGCTTTGGCAACGACAGACTTTTTAAATCATCAAGAAAATTTTATAATAAACTACAAGGGGAATTTAGAAATTAAAAAAGAAGGAAGTTATGATTTCAGATTAATTAGTGATGATGGGTCGTTTCTATTTATTGATGGTAATTTAATCATTGATAATAGTGGTGCACATGGTCCTCAAATCCGCGATGGTGAAATATTTCTAAAAAAAGGTATGCATTCAATTAGAATGATATATAATCAATTGGATGGAGGGGCATTTGTATCACTTCAATGGTTTGATCGAGATAAAGAAAGTTTTGTATTGCTAAATGATCACTCCGTTACTTACGATTCCACACACTTTCTAAAGATTAAACCCTTCTACGGTAATTCGAAAAAATCAATTCCTGGAGATGCTATGCAATTAAAAGAAGTACATCCTGCATTCGATTTGGCACAAGTGCGCCCAGATAATTTTATGCCACGCGTAGGAGGTTTAGATTTTCTTTCTGATGGCAGAATGGTAGTATGCACTTGGGACTCCTTGGGTTCAGTGTATATTTTAGAAAATTGGGCATCGGGTGTACCTGACAAAATAAAGTTAAAGCGAATTGCAGTAGGTCTTGCCGAGCCCCTAGGTTTGAAAGTGGTTGATGAAGAGATTTATGTTTTGCAAAAACAAGAATTGACCAAGTTAATAGACCATAATGGGGATGAATTAATTGATGAATATCAGACGATCAGTAATGATTGGAAAGTATCGGCTAACTTCCATGAATTTGCTTTCGGATTAGTCTACCAAGACGGCTATTTTTATGGAACTTTGGCAACCGCGATTATGCCAGGTGGTGCCAGTGCAAATCCGCAAATACCAGATCGAGGTAAGGTCTTAAAAATAGAGAAATCAACAGGAAAAGTGGAGTTGATCGCTTCGGGCTTAAGAACTCCAAATGGTATTGGCGTCGGAAAAGACAATGAAATATTTATCGCAGATAATCAAGGAGATTGGTTGCCGGCAAGTAAAATTGTACATGTACAGTCGGGTGCATTTTATGGTTCAAGATCGGTTGATTTTGAGGGTACGGCGAAGTTAAAGGAAACTTTACCTGTTGTTTGGCTGCCGCAAGATGAAATTGGTAATTCTCCTACTACACCTATTGGCTTAAATGTAGGACCTTACAAGGGTCAAATGATCCATGGTGAAGTAACAAATGGGGGAATTAAGCGAGTATATATTGAAAAAGTAAATGGAGCCTATCAGGGAGCTTTATTTAGGTTTACACAAGGATTGGAGGCTGGTGTAAATCGTATTCTTTGGGCGCCTAATGGAGATTTGGTAGTAGGGGGTATAGGCTCATCTGGCAATTGGGCGCAAACCGGCAAGTTATGGTATGGGTTACAAAGCATGAGATACAATGGCAGATCTGTATTTGAAATGCTGAGTGTAAGTTCTAGAAGCGATGGCTTTGAAATAGAATTTACTGAATCCATTAAAGAAGGTCAAAATATAAATTTGCGAGATTTTATGATTAAGCAATGGCGCTATGAGCCAACCAAAGATTATGGAGGACCAAAACTTGATATGGAGGATTTA
>CACLDR010000023.1 GCA_902605755.1 uncultured Marinoscillum sp.
CGGTGAAATACAATTTTCACTTCCAAAAAATAGGTAAGATCTGGTTTGAAATGAACATCTTCAACGAGTTCAGCCCAAGGTGATTCGAAACTTGATGACTGTAAAGAGTGATTCAACCAAGGTTTGAAATATTGTTGGGCACACATAAAGCTAGAAACTGGATTTCCCGGAAACGCAAATACCAGTTTATCATCTTTTTTCCCAAACCAAAAAGGTTTACCCGGACGCTGTTTCACTTTATGAAATAGTTTTTCAACACCTATGGCCGATAGTGCCTTGGGCAAATAATCAAACTTCCCAGCAGATACCCCTCCACTAAGCAAAATCAAATCATAACCAGAAATTTCGCCGTTTAATTTTTTAACAATTTCGTCATAATTATCAGTCAGATGAATAATCGAAGGCCGAATTTGATAACTATTCAAAACGGTAGCAATTCTGTATACATTACTTCGCCTTATTTGGTGAGGTAAAGGTACTTGATCAATATTTACCAGTTCATCTCCACTGGAAACAATCAAAGTTTTAGGTAAACGACTCACAGAAATTATATTTTTACCTACGGTAGCGCAAACACCTACCTCACTGGCAGAAATACATTTACCCGGTGAGAGAATAACAGACCCCTGATGACGATCACTGCCTCTAAAATGAATGTTTTGATTACGACTAAGACTAGATAACATGACTGTTGCCTTATCATCTTTGATTTCAAGATCCTCATAGCGAACGACTACATCTATTCCTTTTGGTACTGAGGCTCCTGTCATCACCTCTAGACAAGACGAAGGATTCTTCAATTCCATTTGAATCCCTCCTGCAGGTGCCATTCCATTAATTTGAAAAATTCGCTGACCCTTCTCAAATTGATTAAAATTCAAACCTATGCCGTCCATAGTAACTCGATTGAAGGGTGGAAAATCCCTATCAGCCACAATTTCCTCTCGTAAAATTCTTCCTAAAGACTGATCAAGGGAAATCTCCTCAGTCCCCCAATTGCCCAAATTGGCATGTACAATTTTCATGGCGTCTTCAACAGAAATCATGATTAACCTCCTATAGTGGCCATAGATTCTGATGGGGGCAAGGTCGTAGATCTACTTTTTTCAGCCTCAAAACCATCATTGGCCCGATTGCCAATAGCCTTAATTAAATGATCTGCCAAAACGCGATCTGTCACACTACTTCTAATCAAATCTCTAAAATTTAATTGACCTTCTCCATAAAGGCAGGTTCTAAGCGTCCCCTGTGGCGTGAGGCGAATTCGATTACAAGAACCGCAAAAAGTTCGAGAATAGGCAGGGATAATTCCAAAAGAACCAATATAACCTGGTATTTTATAATTTAAAGAGGTAGAAGCTGGTGAATCCATCATTTTTTGATGACTATATTTTTTTTCTATATACTTCATTATTTTTTCAGCTGGCCAAATTGTAGCATTACCTTGACCCTCGGTTCCATTGAAGGGCATCTCTTCAATAAAGCGCACCGATACATCATCGTACTTGGTCAACTCTAGCATAGGATAGATATCTTCAATATTACGGCCGTCCATGACCACCATATTGGTTTTGACATTTATTTTGGAGTTCACAAGTTTTCGATAAGTCATCATCACCCGATCAAATAAATCTCTTCTGGTGATATCAAAAAATCTCTCCCTGTCCAAACTGTCTAAGCTAAGATTAACACTTTTAATGCCCATTTTTTCCAAAGCCGAAATTTTATCCAGAGTAAAAGTACCATTCGTAGTAATACTGATCTCCGTAATAGATACCAATTCAGATATTTCTTTCAAAAATGACATAATTCCACTTCTCACAAACGGTTCCCCTCCCGTAATTCTGATTTTAGAAACCCCTAGATCTCCAAAAACTCGGATCAACCTAAACATCTCCTCAAAACTCAATAAATCATTCTTTTTCATATATTTAATACCATTTTTAGGCATACAATAAAAACATCTCAAATTACAGCGATCCGTAACGGCAAGCCTGAGATAATTTATTACCCTTCCGTGATTATCAATGAGCATAATGCGTTTATTTAATTTTGAATAAGAATTGTTAAGCTAGAATACTAGCTCGATTTTCCTGAAAATATAGTACTTTTAAAATTAAAAAAAAATTTCATCAAAAAGGTCCGAAGACATTTTCCAATTTTTAAGGCAAAGCCAAATTTAGTTTATTTAGATAATGCTGCCACTACTCAACGGGCTCAATCTGTAGTCACTGCACAATCTCAATTTGACCTATACGAAAATGCAAATATTAACAGGGGCATTTATGATTTATCTAATCAAGCCACAAAAAAATTTGAGAATACTCGAACTCAAATAGCCCAATTTTTAGGTTCCAATAATCCGAATACGATCGCATTTACCCAAGGAACTACGGCATCAATTAATATTGTAGCACAATCTTTTTTAGCACCAAGATTACAAGTTGGAGATAATATAGTTACAACAATTATGGAGCATCACGCCAATTTTATTCCTTGGCAAATGCTCGCGAAAAAATATCAAATTGAATTAAGAATCGTCCCAATGAATAAGGATGGAGATCTTGACTTAACTGAATTAAAAAGCTTGATTGATCACAAAACTCAACTTTTAGCAGTTTCTCATATCTCCAATACAATTGGCACTATCCATCCACTTGATGAAATCACTGGACTGGCCAAAAATAAGAAAATCCCTATCTTGATAGATGCAGCACAAAGCGCTTGTCATTTTGAAATCGGTGTTGATTCATTGAATTGTGATTTTATAACTTTTTCAGGACATAAAATGTTTGGCCCCTTTGGTGTGGGCATATTGCAAGTTTCAGAAAAATATCTTGGAGATATGACCCCTTTTAATTTAGGTGGTGGGATCATTAAAGATGTCCAAATTGGAAAAACAAGTTTTCTCAATTTTCCACATAATCTTGATGCAGGTACACCCAATGTATCTGGTGTAATTGGTTTGTCCGCTGCCTTAAAATTAATTTCAAAAATTGGTAAATCCGATATGGAAAGTCATCTAAATAATTTAACCCTTTTTGCCCTTGATCAATTATCTCAAGTTCCTGGAATCGAAATCATTGGTAATCCTAAAAAGAGGATCGGTATAATTTCATTTAATTTGAAAAATATACACCCCCATGACATTGCCTCTTTTTTAAATAAGGATGGTATCGCTCTTCGTGCAGGTATGCACTGCACCCAGCCTCTTCTTCGTTCTTTGGGATTACACGCCACTGCGAGGATTTCGTTTTCAATTTATAATACCGAAAAAGAAATTAATAAACTTATTCTGTCTTTGAAGGACTTAATTAAATTTTGGTCATGAAAAAACAAAAACTTCAACAATTATATAAAAATGAAATATTGCCTGAAAATGAAAATCCGTATCATTTTCAAGAACCTCTTGAAGCCTCCTTTTCAATTGAGGCTTATAATTCCATGTGTGGAGATAAATATACCCTTTATTTTGATACATGCGAGGGTCAAATCAGTTCAGTCTATTTTTATGGTATAGGATGTGCATTATCAAAGGCTTCAATATCTATTATGTGTAAAAATATAGAAAACTTGAATGTAGAAGATATCACTGACTTAAGTAATAAATTTATCTTGGGAATTAACCCAGAACATCCTAATAATGATAGTAACAAAAAAATTCAAATGCTCCAAAAGTTAATAGATTTAGATGGCCGAGAAGATTGTATTAAATTAGGTTGGGAAACTTTGAAAAATCATTTTGAAAATAATGAATTATGAAAATAAATCTGATCGCTTTTGGTATTGCAAAAGAAATAATCAATACTCCTGAATGCATTTTGGAAGTTACAAACCCATGCAGTATTGGTAGTTTAAAACAAATATTAATGGAAAAATATGAGGAATTCCAAAAGATTCAAAGTATCAAATTTGCGATCAATGAAGATTATCAAGAAGATCACTTTTTACTCAAAGAAGGAGATGAAGTAGTAATTATTCCACCTGTCAGCGGAGGTTAAATGAGAGATATTAAAATTTTAGATACTCCTTTGAATACGCAGTCATGTCATGACGCCGTGGAAGATCCTGCTGCCGGCGGAATTGTAGTTTTTGTGGGCCTAGTTAGAAATCAAACAAAAAGTCGACAAGTGGTAAGACTGGCATTTGAATCTTACGTCCCAATGGCCCTCAAGGAAATGGATAAAATCGCGGATTCCCTTTACGAAAAATGGGGTATACTACATGTGTGTATCCATCATCGGATCGGTGTATTAGACATTGGGGATATCCCCGTAGTCATTGCTCTATCCACCCCCCATAGGCAAGCTGCTTTCGAGGCTTGCCAATATGCCATTGACACCTTGAAAGAAACAGTTCCAATTTGGAAAAAAGAAATTTTTAAAGACGGAGCAGTGTGGGTTTCCGCTCATCCTTGAAGTGCCCAATACCCGATTATTATTATCTACCCCCCAAACCATATTTTCCTACAAGCAAATCAGCTTTATAATTCAGTATAAACTTATTTAGCATATTACAAAAAAATATTATTTTGTTGCTATGCTTGAGGAATTAGCACAATGTATTTTTCTTATTATTAATATTTAATAAGCCTATTCAATAGCCCTTTGTTATAACCTAAAAATGATTAATGTTTTCTATTCAAAATATAAATTAATTTACCCTCAAAGTCAAACAATGATTTGAGCATTTAAGACATAATTATATCATCATTGCTTTGGACTTTAAGCTGGTGTTGAAATATAAATAAATATGTGATTGAGAGAACTGGACTAAGACATACCCTTGTTTTAAGATTTATTCTCTCTATTTCTAAACTTTCTAAACTGGAAAATCAAAATTCTATAATCGAACGAACAGAGTAGGTCGAATCCCTCGGGGTGATTTCTCTTGCTAAGCTAATATCGAAATCCTGCCAATAAGCCTCTTCATCATTTTCGTCGTAACCAAATAATAGTCCTTAACGATTACCCCATAAACCTTTTTGCAAATACATTTGATGATGTTTGTTGTGAGTAGGTAATCACTAGTATTTAAATTTTTCCATCACTTAAATGATTGGATCTATTCAAATAACCCCCTTGTCCATAAATTAACTCATTTTTACAAATTTGTTTATCCCTACAACCCAAAAAAACTACGCATATTGATGTTTTTAATACATAGACTATGAGTTTAGACTAAAATCTACGCTATATCGTTTATCAATTCTCTGGTTTTTTAATACATATTGAAAACTTAATTTTGCGCGATAAAAAAGCGTGATAAAATAAACAAATTATTTAAATGAAAAATGTCTTACAATTTTTAAAGTGTTCACTCTAAGATTCTGACTCATAACTCTGAGTCCTAGTATTTGATCCTCTGAATAAAATCCTTCTTTAGAATTAATTCTAACCGAATACATTGACCCATTTTAGGAAATCAAAATCAACCAAGTAAAATCAAAAATATAGGCAGACACCTTGAGATCAATATTTTTAGAGAATATTGATTCTTAATACCTGCGATAATGTTTTTGATTAGTTGTTTAGACAATATTTGGTTGAATCATACCACAGTATTAATAGAAAAGAATGATCTTCTTATTTAATATATTATCGATTCATTGATACATTACAAAGCCGATCAATTACCCTTAAAATCTATAGGAAAGCTAAGAAGATCGATATTCCAAATCACGGGGAGCAAAAAATAAAGAAAAATAGTAATGACAATTATGGATACTACATTTAATAAAAAACCAGCACGTAACATATCCTTCATCTGTAAATAACCAGAACCAAATGCCACGGCATTAGGTGCTGTAGCCACTGGCAACATAAATGCACAAGAAGATCCAATACATGCAGCCACCATCAGACCATAAGGGTGTACATCAAGGACTCCAGATAAGGCTGCCAAAATAGGCATCATAAGGGTGCAGGTCGCAATATTTTGAGTGATCTCTGTTAAAAAATTAACTACGGCTACAATAATTAATAATACCACCCAAAACGGAATATCACTTAAGCCCCCCAGTTGTGCTCCAATCCATGAAGTTAACTTAGAACTCTCAAAACTTTGGGCCACTGCAAATGCCCCGCCAAATAGTAAAATTACCCCCCAAGGCAATTTAAGGGCAGACTGCCAATCCATTATTTGACTCCCAGTTTTCTTTGATGGAATCAAGAACAGAGAGACCGCGCCAATCATGGCAATAATAGTATCGTTAAAACTTGGAAAAAAAGGTGCAATCAAATACCTTCTTGTAATCCAAGCCATAGCTACGAGTAAAAAAATAGTCAGCACCCATTTTTCCTCATAGGACATTTTACCCAATTTTTTCAATTCACCTTTAATTATATCAGTGCTTCCTTCAACTTGCTCCGTACTTAAGGAGAATGCCAAATAGGTCAAAACCAACCAACAGCAGAATAAAATAACCAAACTGATCGGCAAACCGATACCAATCCATTGATCAAATGGCATCACAATACCATAGAATCTTTCAATGGCATCTGAAAAAATTAAATTAGTCGGGGTCCCTACTAAGGTAGCAATTCCACCAATCGAAGATGAATAGGCAATAGCTAAAATCAATGCTTTCCCAAAGCCTTCTATATTTTTTTGGGTTAAACTACTAGCTCTAGCAAACTCCTTAATTTGGCTAATTATTGATAATGCTATGGGCAGCATCATTACCGTAGTCGCTGTATTTGAAATCCACATAGATAAGAACGCAGATGCTAAAATAAACCCTAAGATAATTTGCCGCATGTTCGTGCCAGTAATCGAAATAATACTCAGAGCAATGCGCTTATGTAATTCCCATTTTTGCATTGCTAAAGCCAAAATAAAACCACCAACAAAAATATAAATAATGGGATTGGCATAAGATGGAGCAATAACCCTCAAAGGAACTGCATTGGTCAACGGATATAAAATCATGGGCAAAAAAGAGGTGACAGGAACCGGAATCGCTTCGGTCATCCACCATATGGCAATCCAAATGGTTGCTGCCATGACCTTGAAAGCTGGTTCCGACATATCAGAAGGAGGTCCAATCCACAACATTAAAAAAAATACTGCGGGGCCTAAGATTTGAAAAATTTTTTTTTGTCCCATTTCAAAGAAGCTTTCTTTCGATAAAAACTGCTTCAGTACGATTGAGCAGGTTTAATAACGGTACATAATATTAAGTGATAAAACAAGAGGTTTTCATAAGACCTAATTTCATACACGTTCAAATATAAATATTTCAACAAACATCCTCTCTCCAAAACAAAAACTAAAAATCCTTTTAACGAGCTTAAATTCAATAAATAAGCAATACTTTAGAACTAAAATTAGTCATTTTAAAAAAGTAAAACTTATTTTTATGAGTCTTAAACACAAGACCATGAATATCATATGTAAAAGAGGATTTGGTGTGACCTGCTTGTTAATGACTTAAATAAAACATAGCTCACAAAACAGTTCACAGTAACTATCAATATAGCTTCTTTCGCTGTTCATCAATCAATGGATTCGTAATATAATCATCGTAAGTCATAAGCTTATCTATGATTCCCTTAGGTCCAATCTCAATGATTCTATTTGCAATTGTTTGGGCAAATTCATGATCATGAGATGTAAATAATACACAGCCCTGAAACCCAATCAATGAATTATTGAAAGCAGTAATAGATTCTAGATCTAGGTGATTAGTAGGTTCATCTAACATCAGAAAGTTAGCACCTGAGAGCATCATCCTTGAAAGCATACATCGAACTTTTTCACCTCCTGAAAGCACATTAGCTTTCTTTAAGCTTTCCTGGCCTGAAAAAAGCATTTTACCCAAAAACCCTCTTAAATAAACCTCATCTTTCTCCTCATCATTTTTAGTATATTGTCGCAACCAGTCTATTAGATTAATTTGGGTATCAAAAAAATGTTCATTCGAATTGGGGAGATAAGCTTTAGTTATCGTCTGACCATATTTAAAAATCCCTTCATCAGCCTGTTGATTATTATTTAAAATCTCGAATAACATCGTAATGGCAGCACTCTCGCCTAAAAAAGCAACTTTGTCTCCCTTATTTATTCTCAAAGTAAGATTATTGAACATAGGTTTACCCTCGATTAATTTGGTCAACCCCTCTATCTCTAGTAATTGATCTCCTGCTTCTCTGGCTTGAGTAAAAATGATTGCTGGATATTTTCGAGAAGATGGCTTGATATCTTCAATACTAATTTTATCTAATAATTTCCTTCTGCTCGTAGCTTGCTTTGATTTTGAAGCATTGGCACTAAACCTTTGAATAAATTCTTGCAACTCTTTCTTTTTTTCTTCCGCTTTTTTGTTGGCAGAACTTCTTTGAGATAATGCTAACTGACTAGACTGATACCAAAAGGAATAGTTTCCTGTGAATAATTGAATTTTGCTGAAATCAATATCTGCTATGCTAGTACAAACCGTATCTAAAAAATGTCTGTCGTGAGAAACTACGATAACTGTATTCTTGAAATTTAAAATAAAATCTTCCAACCATGAAATTGTTTGTAAATCCAAGTCGTTAGTTGGTTCATCCAAAATAAGAATATCTGGATTTCCGAAAAGTGCCTGAGCTAACAAGACTCGAACCTTATATGAACCCTTGAGCTCAGTCATGAAACGAAAATGTAGTTCTTCAGAAATCCCTAAACCACTTAATAATGCCGCTGCATCAGATTCTGCATTCCAACCATCCATTTCTGCAAATTGTTCCTCCAATTCAGATGCTTTTATCCCATCTGATTCTGAAAAATCTGGCTTTTCGTATAAGGCATTTTTTTCTTGCAATAGATTCCAAAGCTTATCATGCCCCCTCAACACAGTATTAATAACTGACTCTTGATCAAACTCAAAATGATTCTGCTTTAACACAGCCATTCTCTTTCCTGTTTCAATAGTAACAGTTCCTGAATTTGGAACGATCTCTCCGGATAATATTTTAAGAAAAGTTGATTTGCCAGCCCCATTAGCACCGATGATGCCATAACAATTCCCATTGGTGAATTTAATATTGACTTCATCAAATAAAATTCTTTTCCCGAACTGAAGTGAAATATTGTTCGTTGCAATCATTTTTTTATTCTTTTTATCTATTCAAAATTAGCCGAATTACTTTTTGAAAAAAAAGGTCATGCATTTAATGCAAAACAAATAAATTATCAGTAGTTGAACTCTTCTATGATAGCGCCTAATTAACTGGACAAACCAAATAATCGCCGACTATCAAATTTATTACAAAGTCCATATTGTTTATTAGTACTTTTTATTTAATTTCAACTACATATTTTTACTATGCTTCGCTTATTTACCCTCGTGCTCAATCTACTTACTACAATTTCCTTGAGTGGACAGCAGATAAAAATCATAACCGAACTTGAATCTCAACAATCTACCTATCAAGAAATTGCATTCAAAATTTGGAAATGGGCCGAATTAGGTTATCAAGAGGAAAAAAGCTCCGCTTTACTAAAAAAAACATTGAGTGATGCAGGATTTTCCATTCAAGCTAATGTCGCTAAAATTCCGACTGCTTTTATTGCAGAATATGGATCGGGACAACCAATCATAGCCATTCTGGCAGAATATGATGCATTACCTGGAATTTCTCAAAAAGCAATCCCCACCCGAGATCCATTGATTAAAGGAGGGTCGGGTCATGCCTGTGGACATCACCTTTTCGGTACAGCATCGGTAGCTGCAGGCATAGCGATAAAAAATTGGATAAAAAACAATGAAAAAAAAGGTACTCTTAGGGTATATGGCACACCCGCTGAAGAAGGGGGTGCAGGAAAAGTTTACATGGTAAGAGCTGGATTATTCGATGATGTCGATGCTGTTTTACATTGGCACCCAGGTAACAATAATAATGCAAACCCCGGATCCTCACTTGCAAATAAATCTGCTAAATTCAGATTTTATGGAGAACCTTCGCATGCCGCAGGTTCTCCTGAGCGAGGCCGCTCCGCACTCGATGGTGTTGAATCCATGAATCAAATGGTGAATATGCTACGAGAGCACGTTCCACAAGAAACAAGAATACATTATGTGATCACTAAAGGGGGAGAAGCCCCAAATATTGTTCCAGCCCTTGCCGAGGTTTATTATTATGTCAGAAATCCAGAAGTTGCCAATGTCAAAACTATTTTTGAAAGAGTAGTTAAGACGGCACAAGGGGCAGCCATAGGCACTGAGACTACTATGGATTATGAAATTATTCATGGCCTTTATAATCTGCTCCCAAATGAAACACTTTCGGAAGTTATGTATAAAAACCTTGTGGCTGTTGGTGGAGTGAAATATAATGATAAAGAAATTAAGTTTGCTGAACAAATACTTGATACCTATGAAGGTGATTACAATATTGAATCAGCAGAAGAAATAACCTCCTATTCACTAGAGAAAAGGAATGGTGGCGGATCCACTGATGTAGGTGATGTGAGCTGGAAAGTACCCACGGCTGGAATGAGTGCAGCCACATGGGTACCAGGTACTTCTGCACATACTTGGCAAGCAGTAGCAGCTGGCGGAACAAGTATCGGTATAAAGGGAATGTTAATCGCTGCTAAGACCATCGCCTTAACGGCCCAAGATATTTTCACTGATTCTGATATTATCATTCGTGCAAAAAAAGAATTAGAGGAGCGTATTGGGAAAAATAATCCCTACAAGACCCTCATTGGGGATCGTGATCCCCCTTTGAATTACAGAAATTAATCATCTTAAGCGTTTTCTACCAAACTTTTTTGGATGTGATTAGAATATTATCTCTAAAAATGAAAAAATAATTTTTAAATTCGATCTCGGTAATTCGGCACAAATATTCTAATTATTATTTCAGATCTCATTCATGAATTTATCATAGAATAGGTATAAAGTGTTAAAATAAATATTTTAAATAATGTTAATAATGAAAAATTATCTTAGTAGCCTATTTTTTTTAATTACATCCATTACGCCTTATGCTCAAGATCGAATTACTGGAAAAAGTTTTGCTACTAGGTCAGAGATTATTGCTAAAAATGGAATGATAGCTACGAGCCATCCTCTGGCTACACAAATAGGACTTGATATACTCAAAACAGGAGGTAATGCAATTGATGCTGCTATCGCCGCTAATGCCGCTTTGGGACTAATGGAGCCTACAGGATCGGGAATTGGAGGAGACCTTTTCGCTATTATTTGGGATGGGAAAACCAAAACCATTCATGGCCTTAATGCCAGTGGACGTTCCCCAAAATCTCTAACTTTAGAATATTTACAATCACAAAATTTAACCAAAATTCCCTCCTTTGGACCATTGCCTGTGAGCGTTCCAGGAGCAGTTGATGGATGGTTTGAACTGCATGAAAAATTTGGATCACTTCCCATGACGGATATTTTAGCGCCCGCGATCAATTATGCCGAAAATGGATTCCCTGTGACTGAATTAATTGCCCACTACATGGCTATAGCAGCATCAAGATTTGAACCTTATAACCTTCAAAATTTCAAAAATACCTACATGGTCGATGGCATAACTCCAAGTAAAGGTCAAATTTTCAAGAATCCTGATTTAGCAAAGACTTATAAAGTTCTCGCTAAAAAGGGCAGAGCAGATTTTTATGAGGGGACAATAGCCAAAACTATAGCGGATTATGTTCAGTCAAAAGGGGGCTTTTTATCAAAATCAGATTTGGCAGCACATCATTCAGAGTGGGTCAAACCAATCTCTGTAAACTACAGAGGTTATGACGTTTGGGAGCTACCTCCAAATGGCCAAGGAATTGCTGTTCTTCAAATGTTAAATATATTGGAAGGTTATGACTTCAATAAAATCCCTCATGGGAGTGCAGAACACATTCACCTATTTACTGAGACCAAAAAACTAGCTTTTGAAGACCGCGCAAAATACTATGCAGATATTGATTTTTATGATGTTCCACTAAAACAATTACTTTCAAAAGATTATGCTGTTAAAAGGCGGAATAAAATTGGGCCTAGCGCCGGAATATATAAAGCAGGATCGATCAGCAATGGAGAAACGGTATATCTCACCGTTGCTGATAAGAATGGCACCATGATCTCTTTAATTCAAAGTAACTATCGAGGTATGGGTTCGGGATTAGTCCCTACAAATTTGGGTTTTATGCTTCAAAATCGCGGGGAGCTTTTTTCTCTAGAAAAAGGATGTGCCAATACCTATGCTCCTGAGAAAAGGCCATTTCATACAATAATTCCAGGATTTATGACTAAAAATGGTACTCCTTTAATGAGCTTTGGAGTAATGGGTGGAGATTTTCAACCCTTGGGACATGTACAAATTGTTATGAATATAATTGATTTTGGAATGACTTTACAAGAAGCAGGAGATGCTCCACGAATAGATCATACCGGGTCTTCAACGCCAACTGGTTATAATTCGATAAATTCAGGGGAAATCCGATTGGAATCAGGTTTTGATTATGAGTCCATTCGAAATCTCATGAACAAAGGACATAAAGTAGGGTTTGCCTTAGGTATCTATGGAGGGTATCAAGCTATTCTATGGGATGATAAAAATAAGGTTTACTTTGGTGCTTCAGAATCACGTAAAGATGGTCAAGCAGCTGGTTATTAACCTAATGAAAACTACAATACACTGAAAAGAATTATTCCGATTTTGGCCTCGTAATATAACTGTTTTGAAATCTAAAGATATAAGGGTAATCATCCCAGCTCTTAATGAACAAAAGGCAATTGGCCATGTCATTGAAGAAATTCCAAAAGATTGGATTTCGGAAATTATTGTAGTGGACAATGGATCAAGTGATCAAACTTTCGCAACTGCTCAGGAACTCGGAGTAATAGTCTTAAAAGAATCCAAACGTGGTTATGGATGGGCTTGCTTGAAAGCTATAGATCATTTGTCTAAGAGTAATCTCAAACCTGATATCGTTGTCTTTATTGATGCAGACTATAGCGACTACCCTGCGGAACTTATAAAATTAGTTGATCCCATTATAAATGGAGCGGCCGATATGGTCATCGGTAGCCGTAACTTGGGTATAAAGGAACCGGGGTCTATGATGCCACAGCAAATATTTGGAAATTGGCTTGCCACCAAATTGATAAGCTATCTTTATGGTACTCAGTATACAGATTTAGGACCTTTCAGAGCCATCAAATATGACGCCTTAATGCAACTTAAAATGAATGATAAAACCTATGGTTGGACTGTGGAAATGCAAATTAAAGCCATAAAAAATAAATTGAATATCCAGGAAGTAGCTGTAAATTATCGCAAAAGAATAGGAATATCGAAGGTTTCTGGAACTTTTAAAGGCACAGTTTTGGCGGGTTATAAAATCATAAGCACTATTATAAAATATCTCTAAATGGAGTGGCTTTTATTAATACTTTATGTTTTTTCAATGTCCATAGTTTGCTTATTTAGTCTGGCTCAGTTGAACTTGACTTGGCATTACATGAGAAAACAGAATCCTGCCCTTTTGGATTATGAACCCTCATATCTGCCCTTTATAACCCTTCAACTACCTTTATTTAATGAGAAATATGTAATAAATAGACTATTAGATGCTGTTACTTCCTTAGATTACCCTTACACACACCTTGAGATTCAAATTCTTGACGACTCTAATGACGAAACAGTAACAATGATCGATGCGCGCCTCAACTCAATTAAAAATAAGGGTATAAACATCGTTCATTTAAGAAGAAAAGATAAAATAGGCTATAAGGCAGGTGCTTTACAACATGGATTAATGCTTGCCCAAGGTGAATTCATCGCTATATTTGACGCCGATTTTATACCTCCAAAAGATTTTTTTAAAAAAGTTATACCTTATTTTAAAAATAATCAAACAGCAATGGTACAAACACGCTGGAGCCACCTGAATGAAAATTTCAACTTACTCACCCAAATGCAGGCCTTTGGTCTCAATGCGCATTTTACCATTGAACAGTCAGGAAGAAAAAAAGCCAATAGCTTTATTAGTTTTAATGGAACAGCAGGCATCTGGAGAAAAGAAAGTATCCTAGATGCAGGTGGATGGCAACATGACACCCTTACGGAGGATCTTGACCTTAGCTATCGCGCACAGTTAAATGGATGGAAATTCGAATACCTTGAATCCGTAGAAAGTCCAGCTGAACTCCCCATCACTTTACAAGCTGTAAAAAACCAACAATTCAGATGGAACAAGGGAACTGCTGAAACAATCAGGAAAAACATAGGTAAAGTAATCAGATCAGATTTGAAGCTTAATCATAAACTTAGGGCTATTTTCCATCTTTTAAATAGCACCGTTTTTTTATTTATTTTCCTTGCTGCACTGCTCTCAATACCCCTTATTTTTATAAAAAACGAATATCCTCAACTAAAAACAATTTTTGATTTACGTCTTATCTTTTTGGGTGGTTTTATTGCCATTGGTATTTTCTACTGGTTCGCCGTTCAAACATATCAAAAAAGACCTTTGGCCTATTTTTGTATCTATTTCCCCTTGTATCTTACTTTTTCAGTTAGCCTATCACTTCACAACTCACTAGCCCTCTTAGAGGGGTTTCTAAATATAAAAACAGGCTTTATCAGAACTCCTAAATTTGGTATTCAGGAAAATACGGATGATTGGAAAAACAATAGTTATTTTAAGCCAAAGATCAGCTTTCTTAATTTTATAGAAGGCCTATGCATGCTTTATTTCGCCTGGGGTTTAAATTTAAGTTTTACCTTTAAAGATTATGGATTTTTACCTTTCCATACAATGCTGACTCTCGGTTTTGGCTATCTATTTTTTAATGCGATCATAAATAGTTTAAAAAATGTTACCTAGGAAGGTTTTTAAACCTCTACCCTTAATTTACTTAATATTTGGAGTTTCTATTTTTATTCTGGCAACGGTACTTAATAGATCAGATACAATTGGTTTATTCATTCTCTTCAATGTATCATTTTTTGCTTATATCTGGATTTGCAAATTTGAATATTCATTCAAATCGATATTGGTCTTAGGAATAATTATAAGATGCCCACTTTTTTTTGACTTACCCAATTTATCAGATGACTTCTATCGATTTTTTTGGGATGGGACCTTGATTCATGAGGGTATCAATCCTTATTCATTATTACCTACACAGGTAACTGAACTGGGTTTCTCAAAATTTTCTCACGAGGCCTTGGCACAGTTAAATTCCAGTAGGTATATTACGGTTTACCCACCCTTGAATCAATTCTTTTTTTGGCTCTCTACTTTTACAATTCAGCCTCTTTGGTCCGCAGGAATATTGAGAATTTTCTTGTTTTTAACGGATATTTCCTCAACCCTCTTGATCTATAAATTAACAACCAAAACAACCCTATCAAGCTGGTTCTTTTTAAATCCTTTGCTCATTATTGAGGGGGTGGGCAATATTCATTTCGAATCTATGATGATTTTCTTCCTACTAGTTACCTTATATTTTATTTCAAAAAATAAATTTGTAAAGGCTGGATTCGCATGGGGTTTGGCAATCGCCACAAAATTAATCCCTCTAATCTTTTTACCTGCCCTAGTATTTTATTATAAAAAAAAGGGTAGTTGGCCACTAATCAGCATTGCGCTTTTAGTATTCATTATAAGCCTTACACCCATGTTAACCACTCAGTTCTCAGAAAAATCATTCATTAGTTTAAAACTGTATTTTCAGTATTTTGAATTTAATGCCAGTATTTACTTCATTTTGAGAGCCCTCGGTTTCTGGTTTAAAGGGTACAATATTATTGGAACTTTAGGACCCATTTTGGCATTAATGTCTTTATTTTTAATCTCTCTCGGAGCTATTTTCTTTTATTATTCTAAAAAATCGCTGGAAACTACTTTACTTTATTCACTGACATTTTATCTACTCATGAGTACGACCATTCATCCATGGTATATTTTAACTTTGATTCCATTAGGATTGCTTAGTGGTCACTGGTATCCCATTATTTGGAGCTTTACCGTTTTTTGGAGCTATTTTGGATATAATTGTACAGGATACGATTTACCAATTTGGTGGATATTAGGTGAATACATCATTTTATTTAGTACTATAGGAATTGAGTTAAAAAAAAAATATGAGGCCCCTGTGTAGCTTTTTGTTTTGTATGAGTTTGTTTCTTGGGTGTCAAACTGAAAAATTTGATGGTGTAATGTCTCTTTTTTACAAAAATACAGTCCCACTTATCAAAACCGAGGAATTGATTCAGAAAATGCGATTTCAAAAACCACTCTTGTTAGATACCCGTACCCGAAGTGAATTTTCAGTTAGTCATCTCCCTGGAGCTCAGTTTATTCAATATGATTACTTCAAATTTTCGGATGTGGCGCATATTCCAAAGAATAAAGAAATCATCGTATATTGTTCAGTGGGTTATCGCAGTGAGCGAATAGGTGAGAAACTACTTGAAATGGGATATACAAAAGTTTACAACTTATACGGAGGAATCTTTGATTGGAAAAATCAATCTCAGATTGTAGTAAATCATTTAAATTTACCTACTGATAGCGTTCATACATACAGTAAAGCATGGTCTATATGGTTGCACAAAGGAATTAAGGTTTATGAGTAAAGAAGTACTATCCATTTTTGTTAAGAATTTAATTCCAGGAACAGTTAAAACAAGATTGGCAAAAGATTTAGGTATTGACGTGGCAATTGAAATCTATAAAGAATTGGTGGGAATTACCGCCGAAGCAACAGATACTCTTAAAATTGACAAATGTGTTTATTATTCTGAGTACATCGAGTCAAATGACCAATTTGATAGTGCAAAATATCAAAAGCATATCCAAGAAGGAAAAGATTTGGGACAACGGATGCAAAATTGTTTTTATGATGCCTTTGAATTAGACTTTGATAAAATAATTCTTATTGGTAGTGATACACCTGACATTACTGATCAGATTATTTCCCAAGGTTTCTCAGAACTAGACAAACATGATATTATTATAGGTCCTGCCCAGGATGGAGGCTTTTATTTGATTGGAATGAAAGAACCTCATGAAAATTTACTCAATAAACGCACCTATGGTCATAAAGAGGTTTTGAATGAACTTTTGGATGAAATTGATAATAGGAATCTTTCTGTTTTTAAATTACCAACCCTTATAGACATTGACGTCAAGGATGATTTAAAAAAAGCAGGGATTGAAATAGTTTTTGAGGATAAAGATGATTTCGAGGAGAATATTGGCGACTAACATGAGCCTGTATGACCCTTTTATTAATTATTTAACATTGATACTCTTTACAAAAAGACATGGAGTAGTTCATTTTAACTGATTTACATTGGATTATTTATCTATCAAGGCACTGCATATCATATTTGTAATTACCTGGTTTGCTGGACTTTTTTATATCCCTCGACTATTTATTTACCAGACCGAAGCATTATCAAAACCCGAACCTGAAAAGTCTATTCTACAAACCCAATTGGCAATTATGGCTAGA
Organism: uncultured Marinoscillum sp.; assembly: GCA_902605755.1. Classification (GTDB taxonomy): domain Bacteria; phylum Bacteroidota; class Bacteroidia; order Cytophagales; family Cyclobacteriaceae; genus UBA4465. The sequence continues at coordinate 17,465 of CACLDR010000023.1, forward strand.
CGTTTATGGTATATCATCACTTGGCCTTCTGCTCTAATTACTGCACTTATGTCAGGTATATTACTTTATTTACAACCACATTGGATCTTTCTGCCATTTATGCAGATAAAATTAATTCTGGTGGGTTTACTTTACGGTTACCATTTCAGTCTTCACTATGTTTTTAGACTTCTACAATTAGGAATAGTTAAATACAGCTCCATGCAATTACGCATTTGGAATGAAGTATCTACTATTATTTTAATCTCAGTAGTCTTCCTCATTGTTAAGAAAAATCAATTAAACTGGATAAGCGCCATTTTGGGAATTATAGCTTTAATAGTATTGTTTCTTTGTAGTATCAAGCTCTACAAATATTTTCGTACAAAATGATGAAAGGATATATCTTAATAGGTTGTTTATTTTTTTTTATTGGAGCCTGTAAAGAAATCAAACCTAATTTTGAATTACCCATTTTAGGACGTACTAAAATTATCAACATAGAGGTGAATGGCGTACTTACAAAGGATACGATCTCTCATCGTATCGCTGACTTCACTTTTGTAAACCAAGATGGTGCAATAGTAACCAATTCCTCATTTAAAAATAAAATCTATGTCGCTGATTTTTTCTTCATTAATTGTCCTTCAATATGTCCAGAAATGAGCAAGCAAATGTATCGGATTTATGAAAAATTCTTAGAAAACGAGCACGTAAGTTTACTTTCCCATACTATCGATCCAGAATACGATACAGTAGCCGCACTGGCAAATTATGCACGCTTACTAGGGGTTAATAGCGAAAAATGGCAATTCGTTACAGGAGACAAAGAGCAAATCTACAATATCGGTGAAACTAGTTACATGGTTGTCGCCAATGAAGATAAGAATGCCCCTGGCGGTTTCATTCACAGCGGTGCCTTTTTATTGATCGATAAGGAGCGTCAGGTACGGGGAGTTTATGACGGAACCGTCACGAGTCAAGTTGACCTACTTATTAAAGACATTAATAAGCTGTTAATGAGCTATGAACAATAATTATTTTTCCCTATTTTCCATATGTTTTTTAATGTTAGGTTGCAATTCTCACCAAAAACCTGCAGAGAGCTATTTCCCTGAAAATTTTGATGATGTTTCCCAGATAAAGTATGCACAGTATATCATACAGGGCAAAATTTTATACAATGCTAACTGTTCCAATTGCCATCAACATTCAGGACAGGGATTTAGAAATTTATATCCAGCTTTGATAATGTCTACCACCTTGACGAATGATATTGGATCAGCCGCTTGTCTTATAAAATACGGCACAAAAAAGAGCAAAAAAGCCTCAAATCTTAATATTTTAATGCCCGCACAGACTGAGCTAAGCAATTTAGAAATAGCTGAAATCCTAACCTATATTGGTAATAGCTGGGGCAACCAGAAAGGATTTATTTCTGTCAATAATGTGGCAAAATATTTAGTTGATTGCACTCCGCACTAATTTCTCACCTTGTAAAAGACTTTCATTCATTAACTTTTTGACGTGATATACCTTCTTTTTTTGAGCCAAAAGATATTCTCTTTTTTCTCGATCACTCCCCTGAAAATTACTATTAAAATCACGCATCCAAGTCATCATGGCCGCATTGGCATTTGACAGAATCTCAGCTTGTTTAATTAATTCGGAAGAGTCCGGAGATGTCAATGCAGCCGATCTACATTGCTTTTCCAAATTGCGAATCTTTCCCATTTTAGGCATGACCTCATCATGGGCATCCATGATCTCTTCAAACAAAAAATCTATGTCATCCCCAGATTTTACCGAGCAACTCAATAAAAATAAAGACAATAAAAAAAGACTCCATTTCAATTTTATCATTTTAAAAATATTTAGATAATTACAAAAATAAATTTCTTTAAATGAGTAACAATTTTTACTTAAAAAAATTTATTCAATTTTGACTGATGAATTGTAGTTTTAAACTATTCTGCGATGTTGTGCCAGCTGAATTGCGTTTAATTGATAATGGATCCCCTCAAAAGAATGAAGAAATTCTTAAAATATGTTACTAATTTGCTTTTTTTAACCATTTAAAATGAAAAATATTGAGTTTAATGATCATTTCGTAGTGATCTAGATTATATTTCGGTAGAATTTAAATTAAATAATTTAAATCCAAAGACCAAAAAACAAACTCTGTCTGATTTTAATATTGTTTAGATGAACGTATTTGATATTATCGCCTTGTTTATTTTTCTTGCTGGCCTTTTTATATTTTTGAATATTTATGTCCTGAAATTGCCTTCTACCATTGGCGAAATGATCCTAGCATTATTTCTTTCTCTATGCGTAATCACTGCAGGATATCTGATTCCATCACTGAAAATAGATGCTGCTTATATCGAAGAATACCATTACGCTGACATTATTTACCAAATTGTATTGAGTTTCCTACTTTTCTCAAGCGCCTTAAATATGGACTTTAAAAGACTTGCCAAACATAAAACAGCAGTGTTAACTTTGGCAACAGTGGGCGTAATTATTTCAACAGGGATGATTGGAACCTCTGTCTATTTCATGCTGGGCTGGATGGGTATAAAATTAAATTTTTTGTATTGCCTGGTATTCGGTGCATTAATCTCTCCGACTGACCCTATTGCTGTAACTGAATACCTTCGCCGTTTTAAAATTTCAAAAAATGTTGAAATGAAGATTGAAGGTGAATCACTTTTTAATGATGGAATAGCCGTTGTTTTAGCCCTAACTTTGCTTGACTTAGCTGGCGGACAAGCTGATCATCAGCTTGGTTTTTTTGAAGTCATTTATGTATTCCTAGCAGATGTTGGAGGAGGTATATTTATTGGCCTGCTGATGGGATACCTTGGATATCGCTTATTAAAATATATTGATAATGATGAATTTCATGTAGAAATACTAATCACGATCACTATTGTTCTTTTTGGGACTACATTGGCAGACTTTATGCATGTTTCCTCAAAGCAAGCGGCAGTGATCATGGGTTTGGTCATTGGTAATGAAGGTCGTTCAACAAAAGTAAGCGGGATAGCAGGCGATTATGTTTTTAAATTTTGGAATCTCATTCAAGATTCTTTTGCTACCATGCTTTTTGTACTTATTGGACTCGAAATGTTAGTGATCCCTTTGCGTTTTGATTATTTTGCGGCAGGTTTTTTTACAATCAACCTCGTCTTACTTGGTAGATGGATGAGTGTTTTCATACCTATCAAAATCATGTCTCTTAAGAAAAAGTTTGAGCCACATACCATTTCGATTATGTCATGGGGAACTTTAAGAGGAGGTATTCCAATTGCTTTATCTTTAACACTTCCTGAGTTTAACGGTAAAGATGTAATTATCACCATGACTTACGTAGTGGTAGTATGGACCATCATCTACCAAGGATTAACATTACCGGTATTAATTAAAAGTTTTGTGCCTGATTCGAAAAACTAATTGTGACTTTAGAGCATTAAAGCGTAATAAATTAATATCATATTCATTTTCTTAATATGAAAAGGGTAAATACTAAAGCATTCTCTTTTATACATCTTATTATCCCTTTTTTTTTTCTGTGCTCGATTGTTGGATGCCCAACAAAGGAAAAAAAAATTGTTAAAAGAAAAAGTTCGCCAAGAATAAGAAAAGAAATTAATCTCATTACTCCCAAAAAAGGAAGTATTTTTCCTTTAGATTCAATTATCTTATTTAATCTAGAACATAAAAAAAATCACCTTATCGACTCCATCAGACTAGAAGGTGACGGAAGGTATAAAATCTTTAAAGGGAATCATTTTGAGTGGCAGCCCGAACGTCATCGTACCGGCAATACTCAGATTTCAATTACGGCTTATTTTAAAGGTAAAAAAGAAAAAATCTATCCTAAAATAAAATTTGTGTCTAATCTCAATCCAACAAGATACACTTATGAGTTGGTTAACACTTATCCGCACAATGATAAATCATATACCCAAGGACTTTTTTTCCACAATAATTACCTACATGAAAGTACCGGCCACAGAGGATCTTCTACCATCGGAAAATATGATTTAGTCACAGGAGAAATCATTCAAGTGGCTAATATAGAAAATAAATATTTTGGTGAGGGAGCCACTTCTTGGAAGGAAAAAATTTTCCAAATCACTTGGGAATCACAAATCGCATTTGCCTATGATACAAATCTTAATCGTATCAGAACTTTTAATTACTCAGGAGAAGGATGGGGTCTGGCTACGTGGGGAGATACTTTGGTAATGAGTGATGGCTCAGAAAATATTTATTTTCTGAATCCAGAGGACTTTTCTCAAATAGATAGACTTCAGGTCTACAATCAAACTAACAAAATCAATTTTTTAAATGAACTAGAGGTGATAGGGGATGACCTTTATGCTAATGTGTACACAACGAAATCGGATGAAATCGTAATCGTAGATTTGTTAACAGGACGCGTCAAAGGAATCATTGATTTGATGGGATTAATTGATCGGTCAAAATACCAAGGTATCGACCATGTGCTCAATGGTATAGCCTTCAATCAAAACAAGCTCTTCGTGACAGCTAAATGGCACCCTCAACTTTATGAAATAAGTCTTATAAATGTCCAGTAGAAACACTTATTTGTTAGAAATATGAGGAAAGTCTTTAAAAGGTTATCTATTGTTATTTGCAAAACCCATGCTTGTTTACTCTAATTTTTTTATAATACGAACCGCTTCTAAATTTTATTAATCCAATATTATTGAAATCAATAGCTATGGAATTGATGATTTATCATTCACTTTTATCTTTTTAATAAATTACCATATTAAAATTTATATAGTTTAAATCGTTGATTTACGAAGGACTATTTTTTTTGAACTCAAAAAATACAAGAAACAAATTTTTATTGAATATTTTTTTTATTCCTTACTATCTCCCATATTCTCATCAATTTGAACAAAATGAAATTATATAAAAAAGCAATTATATGACTCGGGGATCCTACTCTCGAACTTATTAAACAACACAGTATAACATATTTTAAGACTCAAAATTTAAGTTTTTTTAATTATTTTAATTTTTTAAAATTAATTCGTTTTGGTTCCAGATCTCCTAATCTTTTCTTTCTGTTTTCCTCGTAGTCAGAAAAATTACCTTCAAACCAAGATACCTTTGAATTTGCTTCGAAAGCCAATATATGAGTGGATATTCGATCAAGAAACCATCGATCATGAGAAATTGCAACCGCACGTCCTCTAAGGTTTTCAAGCCCTTCCTCTAAGGCTATTAAGGTATTATGTCCAAATCATTGGTAGTTTCATTCAATAGAATTAAATTGGCTCCTTACTTAAGTATCATGGCTAAATGAACTCTATTACGCTCTCCTCCCGATAAATCACCAACTTTTTTCTGTTGATCAATTCCGCTAAAATTAAATCTACTGGTATAAGCCCTCACATTCATTTCCCCACCTCCGGGATTAATGAATTCATTACCTCCCAAAATTGCCTCGAAAACCATTTCTTCAGGCTCAATTGATCTTGTTCCTGATCAACATAGGATATGAGCACTGAAGACCCCACTTTAAATGTACCCGAATCTGGAATTTCTTTTCCAGTAATTAACTTTAAAAGTGTTGATTTTCCCACTCCGTTGAGACCTATCAAACCTAAAATCCCCCCTTGAGGTAGACTGAAATGAAAATCGTCAAATAGGAGTTTGTCACCATATGATTTGGATACACCTTCTACATCTATAACATTACTACCTAACCTTGGACCCGGAGGTATAAAAAGCTCTAAAGTGACTTCTTTTTGATTTACTTCTTCCCCAAGTAAATTCTCATATGTCCCTAATCTGACCTTAGATTTCGCCTGTCTTGCTTTGGGTGCCATTTTGATCCAACCAACTGGAATAATCCCCTTCCAAGGAATTCCCTGTCCTCTATCAAGCTCTAGAATCCAACCAGCCACATTATCCCAAAAATATCTATCATGAGGTACGGAAATAACCGTCCCCTCAAGTGATGTAAATATTGCTCCAACCAAAGCACTGATTCTGCATCTAAATGATTTGTTGGTTCATCTAAAAGTAAAACATCGGGTTCTTGCAATAACAACCTGCGCAGGGCAACCCTCCTCTTTTCCCCTCCTGATAAGTTCTTAATCAAGGCGTCCTCTGGAGGAGTTCTTAGGGCTTCCGTAGCCGTTCGAACTTATTACCTAAATCCCATGCTTCTACCTGGTCAAGTTACTCTTGTACCTTACCTTATTGATCAATCAATCGCTCCATTTTATCTGGATTATCTAAGACCTCAGATTCTCCGAACTTCAAATTAATTTCATCATATTGCTCTTATAAATCAGTGATCTCTTTTACCCCCGCCTTTACTACATCAATCACCTTCAATTCAGGATCCATTGTCGGCTCCTGTTCTAGCATTCCTACTGAATAGCTAGGAGAAAATACGACTTCTCCTTGAAATTAATTATTGAGACCAGCTATTATTTTTATTAAAGAGGATTTACCAGACCCATTTAGTCCCAAAACACCGATTTTTGCTCCATAAAAAAAGGATTGATAAATGTTTTTTAAAACTTTTTTTTTAGGTGGATAGACTTTATTAAGACCAGCCATCGAAAATATAATTTTATCTTCAGACATATTTTTTGAATAATTTTAAAATTGAATTTTGACAAAAAAGAATTAAAAAAGTATGCTGAGAATAATTAATCCAAGGCCTATCGAATGAAAATGATCAAAGCCTATTTTTATTCTATTCTGGCAATCAGTTTTGGCAATCAGTTACTTTAAGTTTATCAAAACGATTAATTTAAAAGAAACGATAATTAATTTCATGTTTAGCTTACAGAACCAGAAAGTATAAATTAAATAGAAAGAAGCTAATAATATCTATATTATTCCTTGATTTTTAATCATTCCATCAAAAAGTTTTTTACTTAATAAAAATTAATTTTTTGAAAACTGCTTCTTTACATTGATCGGTAATCAATAGGATGTAATTACAATCTATGATTTTTACTAATTTCATTTTTTACTCAAGCAATGGATAAAAATCTCTCAAGAAAAAGATTCAAATTAGTCATTAAACAGATATCCCTATTTTATTTAAAATCTATAAATTCTTTGTAAAATTAATGCTTAACGGGTTTATAAATTAAGAGATTATTCACGTAATTCTTGGTCTAAACATCGTATTTAAAATTGATATTACAAAGGATAAAGACTTATCCATTAAAGTCACTTCATTCAACTGAAACTAAAACTTATAAAACTAAGACTTATAATAAAAGAAGTTCATCGATAACTCAATTTTTGTGAAGAATCTATTTTTAATGAGGCCATTAAAAACTATTTTAAATTTATTAAAAATATTAGGGGAGTAAAAATAAAATGCAAAACGTGCCTCAATTAATTAAAAATGACCAAGCTGAAGTCAACACTCTAGGAGATAATTCCTCTATTTTAATGCAAAAACTCTGTTTCCTCTAAATTCCAACAGAAAACAAGATTTAAAAAATTAAATTAAAAATGAGGTTATCTTAAGATTATATGGACCAAAGATTTTGAGATTACAAAAATTCTCTTTTTTTTAGCCAAAATAATTTAAATTAAGATAGTATAAGTTTGATAAGTTCTTTTTAGTTATACTTCTGCGCGAATATTAAATATTACTTTTATGTATTGGACACTAGAATTGGCCTCATATCTTGAAGATGCACCATGGCCAGCTACCAAAGATGAACTAATAGACTTTTCGATTCGTTCTGGAACACCTTTGGAAGTGGTAGAAAATCTCCAGGAATTAGAAGACGATGGAAATCCTTATGAAAACATAGATGAGATTTGGCCTGATTATCCAACGAAGGAAGACTTTTTCTTTAATGAAGATGAATATTAGACTAAATTCTTAGATAAAAGAAGTTGAGCCAAACAAAGATCTCCGTCTGTGGTGATCTTAATATTTTCATAGGACCCCTCTATTAAATGCACGTCGTGACCATCATAGGCGACCACTGAGGCATCATCCGTGAAACGGATATTATAAGGCTGCGTATAAGCCTTTTTCAATAGTTTATTATCAAAAGTTTGGGGTGTTTGGATCAAATAATAATTTGATCTATCTCTAGAAATCGTTTTACTTCCTGACTTCTCTCTTATTGAATCTTTGAGTGCGACCGCTGCTATAGCAGATTTATATACACTTGCAGCTTTAAAACCCGAATTGATTAATCGAGTGCTTACACAAGGTCTAGCAGCATCATGAATGGCAACAATACCTGCTCCATCTACCCCTTTCAACCCGTTTCTTACAGAGTAAAAACGACTATCTCCGCCCTCAACTAATTGAATAGGATAATTAGGTAGCCATTTTTCTTTGATACTTTCCCATATTTTAAAATACTTTTTTGCCAGCACCAGAATCAGAACGTCCACCTCAGCTTTTAAAAATGATTCTATTGTATAAACCAAGACAGGTTTACCTAAAATTTCGATAAACTGCTTAGGAACATCGTTTTGCATTCGAGTACCATGTCCTCCTGCAACAATGACAGCAAAACGACATCCTACATTCATATTATACTATCAACATGGCATCGCCATATGTAAAAAATCGATATTTTTCCTTGATTGCCAACTGATAAGCTTCCATAATTAAATCATATCCTCCAAAGGCTGAAGCCATCATCAGTAAGGTAGATTCTGGCAAATGGAAGTTAGTAACCAGAGCATTACATATTTTAAAATCATAAGGCGGAAAGATAAATTTATCTGTCCAGCCAGTACTTTCTTTCAATCGTTCACCTGCCGAAACCGAAGACTCCATTGATCGCATTACGGTCGTGCCAATAGCGCAAACTTTTTGCTTTGCGTCTAATGCCCTATTTACCCTGTTTGCTGTTTTATATAAAACTTCGTAATTTTCACTATCCATTTTATGTTTAGTTAGATCTTCAACATCTACTGGCCTAAAGGTACCCAAACCTACATGTAAAGTAATAGTTTCTATATCTACACCGACGATCTCAAGTCTTTTAAGAAGTTGTTTCGTGAAATGTAATCCAGCTGTAGGTGCCGCTACAGCGCCTACTTTATCAGCGTAAATCGTTTGAAAACGTTCCTTATCTGAAGCCTCTGCAGTCCGATTTAACATCTTAGGAAGAGGCGTTTCTCCTAGATTATCAATTAGCTTATAAAAGTCATGCTCTTCACCATCATAAAGAAATCTAATCGTCCTACCTCTAGATGTAGTATTATCTATAACCTCAGCTACTAGTTCACCATCACCAAAATACAACTTATTACCTACTCTTATTTTTCGTGCAGGATCAACTAATACATCCCAAAGATGCATTTCTTTATTGAGCTCTCTTAGCAAAAAGACCTCTATTTTTGCACCCGTTTTTTCTTTATTACCGTACAATCTAGCAGGAAAAACTTTGGTGTCATTAATAACCATAACATCATCTTCGCTAAAATAGTTAACGAGGTCTTTAAAAGTCTTATGCTCAAAATTTCCTGAATCCTTGTGAATCACCATCAAACGTGATTCATCCCTATTTTCGACAGGGTGCGAGGCAATCATACTTGAAGGAATATCGAATTTGAATGCTGATAGCTTCATAAATTAAATTATGGACAACAAAATTTTGATACAAAATTAAACAAATGTTTTATATAAATTTAAATTTTTCACTTCTAGCCGATTATCTTACTTAATTATATGAAAATTGTAATTAAACTTATTATTGAAAGTTTCCGTTTTGCTTGGAATGCATTAAAAATAAATATTCTAAGAACCACACTATCTATTTTGGGTGTAACTGTTGGAATTTTTGCAATTATTTCTGTCTTTACGCTCGTTGATTCATTGGAAGATAGCATTAAAGAAAGTTTTAATTTTCTTGGTGCCAACACATTAATTGTACAAAAATGGCCCTGGGGATTAGGGGGAGATGAGGTTTACCCATGGTGGAAATATTTGAAACGACCTCATCCCACTCGGGAAGAATACAAGTTTTTAGCAGATAATGTAACTAATGCTTCGAGTCTGTGCATTACAGCTAGAAAAGAAAATATTATTTCCAAATTTAGAAACAATAGTAGCAATGAAGGAATTTTGACAGGCGTTTCAAATTCTTTCAAAGATGTCTATGAGCTAACTATTGAAAAAGGTCGATATTTTACTAAACAAGAATCAATTAGGGGTAGACCCGTAGCCATCATTGGACATAGAATCGCTAAAGATTTATTTACTGACCTTGATCCTATAGGTAAAGCTTTCAAAATTAAAGGAATATCTTTTTATACTATTGGAAAATTAAGGGAGGAAGGAGAAGGATTTCTTGAAATTGATTCTAAAGATGATGAAATCATTATTCCCTATCGTTCATTCACTAGGCTTTATTACATAGGCAAGGGTAAGGGAGGGTTAGAACCATACATCACCTTGAAAGGTTATGAATCAGATTTAGGACTTACGCAGCTCGAATCTGAAGTTAAAGGGCTGATGAGGTCTAAAAGAGGATTAAAGCCTAGAGAAGAAGAAAATTTTGCTATCAATCGCCCCGATGCAATTACTGAGTTCATCGGTACCACGTTTGATATTATTGCCATTGCAGGCTGGATCATTGGTTCATTTTCAATTCTTGTGGGAGGATTTGGGATCGCAAATATCATGTTTGTTTCTGTTCGGGAACGAACCAACATTATAGGCATTCAAAAATCACTCGGAGCAAAAAATTATTTCATCTTATTTCAATTTTTATTTGAGTCGATATTTCTATCTTTAATCGGTGGAATACTCGGTATTCTCCTAGCTTATTTATTAAGTTTTGCTGACTTAGGAACCCTGCATCTTAAACTTAGCTTTTATAATGTTTTCCTAGGCTTGGGCGTTTCAGTGGTCATCGGTTTATTATCCGGAATCGTTCCGGCAGCTCTAGCGGCAAAAATGGATCCCGTAGTAGCTATCAGGATACAATAGGTTAGAACTCAAAGTTAATACTTGAGATAATTTTTAATCAAAAATATAAATTCAATATCAATTGTAAATCTTTGCCTTTATTAAATGCTCTAACTCGTCCATGAGTTCTGAATTATCCTCAAGAAGTGCCTTAACGGCATCTCTTCCCTGTCCTAGCTTATTTCCGTCATAAGAAAACCAAGAACCTGATTTCTGAATAATTTCTAATTCAACACCCAAATCTAAAATTTCTCCGGATTTGCTAATGCCCTTACCATACATTATATCAAATTCTATCACCTTAAATGGAGGGGCTATTTTATTTTTAACAATTTTCACCTTAGTTCTATTTCCTAATATATTATCTGCACTTTCTTTAATTTGGCCTATGCGTCGAATGTCCAATCTTACAGATGAATAAAACTTAAGTGCATTTCCACCAGTAGTTGTCTCTGGATTACCAAACATAACTCCTATTTTCTCTCGAAGTTGATTAATAAAAATACATGCACAGCCTGATTTACTGATAGCTCCTGTTAATTTTCTCAATGCCTGAGACATTAATCTCGCTTGTAGTCCCATTTTACTATCTCCCATCTCTCCTTCAAGCTCACCTCTTGGTACTAAGGCCGCTACAGAATCTATGACAATAATATCAATGGCACCAGATCTAATAAGATGTTCGGTGATTTCTAAGGCCTGCTCTCCATTATCTGGCTGGGATATTAGTAAATTTTCAGTATCAATCCCCAATTTCTCTGCATAACTTTTGTCAAAAGCATGCTCAGCATCAACAAAAGCTGCCAACCCCCCTTTTTTTTGTGCCTCCGCAATACAATGCATTGATAGAGTCGTTTTTCCCGAAGATTCAGGTCCATATACTTCTATCACTCTACCCTTTGGAATACCACCAACTCCTAAGGCAAGATCTAGTCCTATGGAACCAGTTGATATAACGGGTACATCCATCACTCTTTCATCACTCAATTTCATGATGGCCCCTTTGCCATAAGTTTTTTCTAGCTTGTCAATAGTTAGTTGAAGTGCTTTATATTTTTGCTCTTTTTCTTTATCCTGCATTGTATTCTAAATTTTTACTAAAATTATTAGCTAAAATAAGAAAAAAATAGAAATAACTAATTTTTTTAGCTAAATATTTTAGTTTTTTTATACTAAAAAATACCATGGTTCTTTTTAGATTTTATTTTTCAAATAATAAAAGTAGTTTCAGACTGCTAAAACTAAAGTTATTTCTCGAAACTTTTATTACAACTAAACTTTTCTTCAATTTATAGTAATTTTTTTGTGTCATATGATCTCTTATAAAAAATAAAATTATAACTCTTGCTCAAAGTAAAAAAAGCACTAGGTATCATATTCTAAAGCTCATGTTCAGGGATTAATAAATCACTAACGTCTATTGATTTTTCTAAGATCCCATAACTATTTATTAAAAACCCCTTTGAATTAGATTAATTTTTAAAGGTGGCTTATGTTTAATAATTTTAAAATTGATCAAGTATTTGGCTGGATCTTGAACTTTTAAATCAAATGTGATTTGATATATTGATCAAATTGATAACTAAAAAGTATTATCGTTTTTAAAAAGCCATATGTAACTAATCAGATTAAAATTATCCAAATCTTAGTCTAAAGCGAAAATTTATATTTCCCCCATAATTTTTTAAATACCCATCTCAAATTCAGGAAAATCATCATTTTTGAA
>CACLDR010000024.1 GCA_902605755.1 uncultured Marinoscillum sp.
TATAATTCTTTATAATGTACCCTCTCGGACAGGTGTTAATCTTGCATCCGATGCCACACTTATCTTATCAGAGCACCCCAATATCATAGGTATAAAAGAAGCTTCTGGAAATTTAGAGCAATGTAAACGCATCTCGAATTCAAAGCCAGATGATTTTTTGTTGATATCCGGTAATGATGCTGATACCTTAGCTATCTTAAAGATCGGAGGAAGTGGATCTATTTCAGTTATTGCAAATTACAAGCCTAATGAATTTGGCAAAATGGTGCAATATTTCTTAAATAATAATGTCGATAACGCATTTAAGATCCAAAAAGAACTCAACTTATTATTCAGCTTAATGAATTTAGAGGGAAATCCAACTTCAATAAAAACTGCGCTTAAGACCATAGGTCTTTGTGAAAAAACAGTCCGCCCGCCTCTAATTGAGGGATCAGTTTCTTTGGAGAATGAGTTCAAAAAAAAAGAATCAGAATAAACTGATTCTTTTTAACATCCAAGATAGATTTATTTAGTAACTGTCACAGTTCTCGGAAAAATAGAGATTCCACCTGTAAATCCTCCGATAATTATATCCACGAAAGTCTGCTTATATTCAATTGTATAATCTTCGGCACCATTTGCCATTGAACTTGTGTTTACATTATTCAACGGAATTAATCCGAACAAAACATACCATTGACGTTCAACAACCTCATTACTGCCTCTAGCACCCTCACCTACCGTATGCTTTATACCCCAGCAAGAAGACATAGCAAAAGTCATAATAAATAAAATTGAAATAGTATATAAAACTTTTTTCATAATTCTTATTAGTTTGTTTAGTTATTAACTTAATTATATTATTTTAAAGATATTTAATTTAATGAAGAATTACAATATATTTAATCCAAACTTATAGAACCGAGAGATGACTCAATTTTAAACAGATTATCATTCATCTGTTTGTTGGGAACTGCAAAATATAAACTTAGGGAATCATTATTTTTCTTAATTTTTACGTCAAAAACAACGGCAATAGAATTTTGATAAACATTTTGTTTAAAGCTTATTCCGTTATTTGTAAATTCCGCATATTGAGGTTTAGAAAAACCTTTAGGATCAAATTTCGTAGTGACATTTATTAACATCATACTTGAATCTAATGGAGACAAGAAAACTAAATTGATAGAATCTTTAGGATTTACTAAAATCCAATCTTTAGGTGTATTTAATCTGAAATTATTGAAGATATAACTCTCTCTAGACAACAACTTTTGATTCACACCTAATATATTTTTCTTTCTCTCTAGAGAACTTTCATTACAATTAAAAAATAGTAAGAGTAAAAAGAAAAGGACGCAGTTTGAAAAAAAACTCATCATATTATGATATCTCATTTTTTTAATAGGATAAGATGTCTGAATTATTTTTCAAATTTTATTTTTTAAAACATAAAAAAAGGATCAGCGTGCCCTGATCCTTTTTTTACATACCAAAAGGTACTTATATCTTAAGAGTTCTTTTTATTTTGAACCTCAATTCTTATTTCTTGAGCCACATTTTTCATTTCTTGCATCCCTTTTCTAACTCTAGTACCAGCAGCATTATTTCCTTTTTCGTAAAACTTTTCAAAGTCCCCTTCTAGGGCATCTACTAGTTCTTTAAGTTGATTGAATCTATTCATCGTTTTGTATCATTTAACAGTTAATAAAGTATCTATGCTACTAAGTAAAAAAGATAAATCAAGAAAAACTAATTTTTTTGTCATAATCCCTCTTTTTTAGCCAAAATAGCTGCCTTTTCACCTTGATTCGCATAAAAACCAGCATCCAACTTTATTTTAACCTTTTCAAAAGCCAAGATGGTTTGAGCTACATCTTGTAAAGTATGAACTGCCGTAGGTATGATCCTTAACATAATAACACCTTTGGGAACAACGGGGTAAGCAATAACGGAGCAAAATATACTATATTCGTTTCTTAAGTCTCTTACCAAATTCAAAGCTTCATAGGTAGTCCCATTTAACAGAACTGGAGTTACCGCTGATTGGGTTGTTCCAATATTAAAACCCTTTTCTTTCAATCCATTCTGTATGGCATTGACAATGACCCAAAGCTGGTCTTTCAAACCTGGATTAGATCTAAGCAAATCAATCCTTTTGAGGTTTCCAATAACCACGGGCATAGGCAATGTTTTAGCAAAAATCTGAGATCTAATATTATATTTTAAATGATCGATTATATTAAAATCTCCAGCAATAAAAGCTCCTATACTGGCCATTGATTTGGCAAATGTCGAAAAATAGATATCAATCCCTATTTGTGCATTTTGCTCTTCACCCGCTCCCGCTCCCGTAGCTCCCATAGTACCAAAGCCATGAGCATCATCTACAAGCAAACGGAAGTTAAATTTTTCTTTCAATTCAATAATAGGCTTCAAGTTTCCCATATTGCCTGACATCCCAAAAACACCCTCCGTGATAACAAGTATTCCTCCACCAGATTCCTTGGTGAGTCTTTCAGCGCGCTTCAATTGTATTTCAAGATTATCTATATCATTATGAGGATAGACGAATCGTTTACCCATGTGGAGTCTCAAACCATCAATAATGCAAGCATGTGATTCAGCATCGTAAACAATTACATCTTTACGATCGACAAGAGCATCTATGACAGACATAATTCCTTGATAACCAAAATTAAGTAACATGCCAGTCTCTTTTCCAACAAAAGTGGCTAACTCTTGTTCGAGCCGCTCATGATAATCTGAATTTCCTGTCATCATTCGGGCACCCATAGGGTATCCAAGACCCCATTCTTTGGCGGCCTGTGTATCTGTCTTTCTTACCTCAGGATGATTGGCTAAACCCAAATAATTATTTAGACTCCAGGTGAGCATTTCCTTGCCCTTAAACATCATTCTAGGTGCTATTTCTCCCTCTAATTTGGGAAACATGTAATAATTATCATCTACATGAGAATGGCTACCTAAATGCCCCCTATCTTTCAATAATTTTTCAAATAAATCCATAATAGGTTATCGAAATAAACTTTTTGCAAAGTTAATACAAAATGTCTCTGTACAAATCACAGTTTGATATATTTTAGCTATGACATTGATATTAATTAAAATAATTTTATGGAGGATAAAAAAATCTCTAAAATAATTTAAAAGGAATTTAAACAAAAAGGAAGAAATAACCATCTCGATCACATTTTTATCTGTCTTGAAAACATCAAACTAAGCGAAATATATCAACTATAAAAATCTCAGCTACGAGAAATCAACTTAAAAAATGACAAATTATGACTAACCGTTTGACCTTATGTTCTCAATCACCAAGAAGAAAACAAATACTACATGATGCTAAATATAAATTTGAAGTCAAATCGGTTAAAGTTGATGAATCTTTCCCAGTGAATATGGTTAAAAATAAAGTTGCCGAGTTTATCGCAGTCCAAAAAAACAATCAATATCAAAATATTTTTGATAAAAAAAACATAATAACTGCTGACACCACAGTGATCTTTGAAGACGAAATTTTTGGAAAACCAAATAATTTCGCTGAAGCCAAAAGGATGCTTGAAAGACTATCGGGTCAAACTCATCAAGTCATTACAGGAGTCTGTATTTCAAATGCAACTCAAAACTTCTCTTTTTCTTCAATCACTGATGTTTCCTTCAAGGTATTATCCTCAAAGGAAATTAAATTTTATATAGATAAATTCAAGCCATTTGACAAAGCAGGTGGTTATGCTATTCAAGAGTGGATAGGTATTATCGGAGTTGTGGGCATTCGAGGTTGTTATTATAATGTTGTTGGATTACCAATTCAAGAACTTTTTCAAACGCTCAAAGACAAATTTCGTATCCTGCCCTTTAATCATTAGCATCATATTCATCGTCATAATCATTAGAATCATATTCATCATCGCTTTGACCTTTACGATCTTGCTCTCTGAGCACTACTAAACTATTATCTTTCAAACGTTTAGAAACCAACATAAAAGGACCGGTTACAATTTCATCCTCAGCAGATAACCCTGAAATTATTTCAATATTTTCAAAGTCACTAATACCCGTTTGAACTTTAACTTTCTTTACTCTCCCCTCTTTATGAACAAAAACTATTTCTTCAAGAAGTTCACTGTTAGATTGAATGTTTTCTTTCTGATCTTGAAACAACTTGTCATCAGAATACTCATCAGCTTTTGCCTCAGAGTCAGGAGACACCTTTTTTATTCTTTTACGTGTTGTTACAGCCGATAAAGGAACGGTTAGAATATTATCCTTGGTCATGGTGATGATTTCCACACTCGCTGTCATTCCCGGCCTAAACGGATAAACAATATTCATTTCCTCAAGCAAATCTTGATATGATTCGTTTAATATATGAATTCTCACCTCAAACTCTGTTATAGCATCTGGAGAAACTTTATTATTAGCTGAGTTAGCTATTTGGGTTACTAATCCTTTGAATTCTTTTTTAACATAGGAATAGGAATCAACATCTATTAATGTCGTATCGCCTATCGATATTTTAATTATATCGTTTTCATTAACATCCACCCGGACCTCCATATTAGTTAGATCCGCGATTCTTAGCATCTCAGTACCCTGCATTTGACTCGTTCCAACAACTGTCTCTCCTTTTTCTACATCTAATTTAGAAACAATTCCGGTCATGGGTGCCTGAATATTAGTTAACATAAGGTTTTCTTGTGCTTCATCAACCGATGCTTGTGAACTTTTAACGATGTAAACTGCCGCTTCTACCGTTTGCTTTGCAGATTCTAAATCTTGAGTTGCTATTTTATAGTTTGCTTCAGCCAACTCATATTCTGCATCCGAAATCATTTTGTCTTTATGCAGAAGTGATTGTCTGTTAAATTCTAATTGAGATCGATAAAAACCTGCTTCGGCCCTTGCTAAATTAGCCCTGGATGAAGCTAAATTTGCTTTTTGCTGATTTAGATTAGCTTTAGAACGATTTAGAGCTGATATGAAATTATCCGGCCTAATTTTAAGTAATAAATCTCCGGATTTAACAGAATCGCCTTCCTTAATCTGAAGTTCAATGATCTCGCCTGCCACTTCAGGACTTATTTTTACCTCAATAACAGGACGCACCATCCCTGAAGCACTTACTTTTTCAACAATAGTGTTAAGAGATACTTTGGCCATATCTACTTCAAACATTTTTTTCTTACCCACCCATCCTAATGATTTTCCAATAATGGCAAATAGCAATAGTAGGCCAGCGAATATCAAAAGAAAAAGAACCAGCCTATTATTTGACTTTTTTTGATTAAGAATTTTCATATTAGAAAGTTAAGGGTCGATTTTGATAAAAATCTAGTATTTTTTGCCTGAAAATATAATTGAATTTCGAACGAGCTAAATCTGATTTTGCTGCAAAAAGATTATTGCTTGCAATTTGATATTCTGTATAATTAGCCGCTCCTAAATTATATTGACTCTCGATAATTCTCAAAGTTTCTTCTAATGCTTCCACTTGTTTTTTGGAGGCAAGAAAACTTTTTTGACTGGATTGAGTATCGTTAAATGCTAATTCAATCGCTTGACGAAGTTGATTTTTTTGCTCTTTAACCTCAATTTCAGATTGTTGCATTTGTATTTTTGCTCTTTGTATATTGGAGCTGGTCCGAAGATTATTAAAGATGGGTATGGATATGTTAAAGCTTAATACCTGACTAAAATTCTCTTTCCACTGCTTAGAACGGCTGAAGGATTCTGTGCCTATTATTGTGCCAGATGTGATTCGTGAATATACGGGAACTTCTAACATGCTATCATCGATGTAATAACCGATTGGAACTTCTTGGATTACGGGAGTTGTGTTATCATATAAAATTCTCTCCTGATCAGCAAAATCTGAATAGTTAGTAAACACATTGGCATTCAATTGAAGAGAAGGATAGTAAGCACCTTTTGATATTTTTAAACCTAAGTTTGCAGACTCCACACGCATGTATGCACTTTTAATCTCAGGTCTCTCCCCAACTGCAATATCATAAATTTCTTGAATTGTTTGATTTTTGACAATTAATTGATCCAAATCGATATCCGGAATGACTATTTCAATATCTTCCGATGCCGGTATTAGCATGGCTTGCTTCAAATTTAAAATAGCTAACGCTAAATTATTTTCTGCATTCACCAAAGTTACTTGATCCCCCGCCAATTGGCTTATAAGGGCCAGCTCAGAAGTTCTAGGTAAAGATCCTACTGCCACTAAACGTTGTGTACGGTTTAATTGTTGTTGGGTCGACGTTAGCTGAAGAAGGGCATTCTCCAATAATTCTTGATTTAAAATGACATTTAAATAGAAATTAGCAATATTCATAGCGATATTATCATTAGTTCTTTCTAAATCATACTGAGCAGCAAATAGGTTGAGTTGGGATTGTTTTATAGAAAAATGAATTTGTCCACCTGCAAACAGATTTAAATTTGAATTCCCTGATAAACCCGACGTTTTGATCTGTTGCGCAATAAAAGAATTGGTTGTTGGGTCAATGGATCGTCCCCAATTATTTCCATAATTTGTGCCAAAGTTCAGGCTAGGTAATCGACTTGCTTGTGATTCTAGCAACGAAATCTTTGAAAGCTTCGTATTTAAGGTACTCCTTTTTACCGTCAAATTATTTTCTAACGCAATACTGATGCATTCTTGAAGACTGAGCTGACGAGATACTATCTGAGCAGTTACAGAATAACTAATAATAAACGTTAAAAAAGAAAATAAACTAATATAAAAACGATATGGCTTACAAGTCATTAAAACAAAATTAATGTTTATTAATTATACACCTAAAACCTTAAACATCTCAAGACTTTCACTTTGCGATCTTCATTCGAGAATCATAATTTTCTCGTGAAAAAGATTGGAAATAAATGTTAAGATTTTATTATTTCACTCCTTATCTCCAAACCAAAATTAAAATGCAATACTAAAAAAAATAATGTTAAATCGCTACATTGGCCTTAATATGAGGGTGCGGGTCATAATTAAGAATTTCAATATCTTCATATTCAAAACGAAACAAATCATCAATCAATGGATTTAGTCTAACCTCTGGCAGGTTTCTAAACGATCTTGACAATTGTATTCGTGCTTGTTCAAAATGGTTGACGTAAAGATGTGCATCACCCAATGTATGTATGAATTCTCCCAATTCAAGTTGGGTGACTCTGGCTATCATTAGAGTGAGTAGAGCATATGAAGCTATATTGAAAGGCACACCCAAGAAAACATCAGCACTTCTTTGATAAAGCTGACAAGATAATTTCCCTTGAGCTACATAAAATTGAAACATCATGTGACAAGGCGGTAAAGCCATTTGCTCAACCTCTGCAACATTCCAAGCGCTCACGATCAGTCTTCTGGAATCTGGATTTTTTTTAATTTGATCCACTACATTACTTATTTGATCAATTGTCGATCCGTCCGATTTAGGCCAACTTCGCCATTGAACACCATATACTGGACCTAAATCACCTTGAGCATCTGCCCATTCATCCCAAATAGAAACTCCATTCTCTTTAAGATATCGAATATTTCTATCACCCATCAGAAACCATAATAATTCATGAATAATTGACTTAATATGGATTTTTTTTGTTGTCAATAGAGGGAATCCCTGAGAAAGATCGAATCTCATTTGGTGACCAAAAATACTTTTAGTACCCGTTCCAGTTCTATCTTCTTTACTCACCCCCTCATTTAGAATACGGTGTATCAAATCATGGTATTGTTTCATTGGATCAATTGTTTATTATGGGAAGGAATGTAACATTACTTTAAAAATTGAAGGAAACATTATATAGATTTATTTATCAATATCATATTTTTGTTTATAATTCAAGAATGACCATAATATACGTGTATTTGACCGATATTAAACATTTTATCCTTCCTTTAGATAAATTTACTTTTTATAAGAAGATGCACTTACAAAATGGCTGAATACAATTTTAAGGAGGTAGAATCCAAATGGCAAAAATATTGGACTGAAAATTCTATTTTCACAGTAAATATTGATCTTAAAAAACCTAAATTTTATTGTCTTGATATGTTCCCTTATCCATCCGGAGTAGGTTTACATGTGGGGCATCCACTAGGTTACATCGCTTCTGACATCGTGTCGAGGTACAAAAGACTGAAAGGATTCAATGTATTACATCCCATGGGCTTTGATTCATTTGGACTACCTGCAGAACAGTATGCCATTGAAACTGGTCAACATCCCTCCGTTACAACCCGAAACAATATAAATAAATATAAAGAACAACTAAAAAGCTTAGGTTTTTCTTATGACTGGTCTAGGGAAATAAGAACAAGTGATCCCACTTTTTATAGATGGACTCAATGGATATTTAAACTTTTGTATAACAGTTGGTATAATGTAAAAAATAACCGAGCGGAACCTATTGAAACCCTAATAAATCAATTCAAAAAAAATGGTAATTTATTAAGTCGCAAAGTCGGCGATCAAAAAATTAAACTTTTTTCTGCAAAAGATTGGAACCATTTTTCAATCGAAGAAAAGGAATCTATATTGGCGAAATATAGACTTACTTATTTAGCCGAAACTACAGTTAATTGGTGTGCTGAATTAGGTACAGTGCTTTCAAATGATGAGGTTAAAGATGGCTTTTCAGAACGAGGCGGTTATACGGTCGTTAAAAAGATTATGCCGCAATGGAACATGCGTATAACAGCTTATGCTGATCGATTGTTAACAGATTTAAATAAAATTGAATGGCCAGAAGCCATTAAAGATATGCAACGAAATTGGATAGGTAAATCTAAAGGTACTGAAATCAATTTTAAATCTGAACATAGTGATGATTTCATAAATGTTTTTACTACTAGAGTCGATACTATTTATGGAGTTACATTCATGGTGATAGCACCTGACCACCACCTCACAAGAAAATTAACAACATCTGATCAAATACTAAAGGTCAAAACTTATATTAGAGCAACTGAAGTTAAATCCGAAAGAGATCGTATCAGTAATGTAAAACAAGTGTCTGGCGTATTTACAGGTAGCTATGTCTTGCATCCCTTCACAGACAAAAAAATTCCCGTATGGATCGCTGACTATGTGCTGTCAGGATATGGAACGGGTGCTGTAATGGCTGTGCCTAGTGGTGATCAAAGAGACTTTGAATTTGCTAAAAAATACAAATTGCCAATAATTAAGATAATTGATAGTCAAATAATTACCGAAACTGAAGCAGATCCTACTAAAGATGGAAGAATGATTAATTCTGATTTTTTAAATGGCTTAAACCCAAGTGATGCTACAAATAAAGCAATCGTAGCGCTTGAGCAGATGTCCATGGGAACATCTAAAGTTAATTACAGGATAAGAGATGCCATTTTTGGACGACAACGTTATTGGGGAGAACCCATACCTGTAAAGTATAAAAATAATGCTCCAGAGCTCTTATCAGAGGATGCGCTACCACTAGTACTTCCAGAGATCGATAAATACCTACCAACAGCAAATGGAGCCCCTCCTCTGGGCAGAGCTAAAAATTGGGATGACGGCCAAAATAATCCTTACGAATTAACTACCATGCCAGGATGGGCAGGTTCAAGTTGGTATTTTTTCAGATTTATGGATCCCAAAAATAATAAATTTTTCGCCTCAACTGAAGCACTAGATTATTGGGAATCAGTTGACTTATATATTGGAGGACCGGAACACGCCACTGGGCATTTGCTTTATTCTAGATTTTGGACCAAATTTTTATATGACCGAGGTTTTATCAAGGTCGATGAATATGCCAAAAAACTGATTAATCAAGGTATGATTCAGGGCCGTTCAAATTTTGTCTATCGTGTTAAAAATGAAAACACTTACGTCTCAAAAGGTCTCAGAAATCGATATGATACCTATGCTATTAACGTCGATGTTAACATTGTAAAAGATGACATCCTTGATATTGAAAGTTTCAAATCTTTTAGATCTGAAGCCAAAAAAGCTAAATTTATACTTGAAGGCAATAAATATATTTGTGGTTGGGAAGTGGAAAAAATGTCTAAATCTAAGTATAATGTTGTCAATCCTGATATTTTAATTAAAAAATATGGTGCTGATACTTTAAGAATGTATGAAATGTTTTTAGGACCCATTGAACACAGTAAACCATGGAATACAAATGGCATAGAAGGCGTCTTCAAATTTGTAAGAAAATTTTGGAATCTTTTTCATATCAATAATGAATTATTTGAGGTTTCAGAAGAACAGCCAACCAAACAAGAATTCCAAATCCTTCACAAATTGATAAAAAAAATAGAGGATGATATTAAGAAGTTTTCTCTCAATACTTCAATATCCAGTTTCATGATTGCTACAAACAAATTGACACAGATGAAATGTAACAAAAGACAAATTCTTGAGCCTATGGCGATAATGATATCACCTTTTGCCCCACATTTAGGTGAAGAGATTTGGAACAAACTAGACAAAAAAAATAGCATAGTTCATGCAAAATTTCCTACACTTAAGTCTATATATTTGACTGAAGATTACTTTGAATATCCTATCTCAGTCAACGGAAAAATGAGAGCTAAATTATCTTTCCCTATTGATACACCTATTAAGGACATAGAGCAAGAAGTGCTGAATCATCATATCATAAAGAAGTGGCTTGACGGAAAGAATCCAAAAAAGATTTTTGTAGTTCATAAAAAGATCGTAAACATTGTATTATGATCTTTTTATCTGCAAAATTAAAAGTGAAAAAATAACCAAATTGAATTACTGATCCTCTTTTTCTTCTCCGTTTTCGTCTTGTTTATTTTCATACTCCCCGATTTCATCCTCCTCATTCATGTTTTCCTCAAACCCGTCATTTCCTAAAAGCTCCGAATCTTCTTCAGACAAATCTTTTTTCTTTTTCCATTTGAAAAAATTTCTTTTCTCAACTTGCAAACCTTCATTCTCAACAAACTCAGATTTGGTCATTCCTGTGCTATCCCTATTTACACCCTCAAAAGGTGACGCCACCTTGGCTACTAATAAATTACCAAAATATTTATTATAGTAATCTTGCTCTACATTAATTTTCCCCTCAGGATCATATCCATATAAATATTGTTTTCGAGGAAAAGAATCTTGAGCAGCTAAAATAACTGAATCTCCACGTATAGAGTCTAGACCAAAATCTGAAGCTAAAAAGCTACCTAAGTTCAAAGAATCGATCAAGCCATTAGGTAATTCTTCTTTCAATATAAGATCTTGTTGAGGTACGTTTCTCATTTGATATGCCTTCAACCATTTAGGCTCATATCTTGCAATACCGGATCTTGTTCTATTACTTGATCCAGACTTAACCACATGAGGTGCTACAAATTCAAAGTATTGAGACTTATTCTTACCATAGTTAGTATTGATGTAAAAGTCACGTGTCTCTTTATCCAGTTTCCAAAGAGGAGAAAAATATGCAAAACGAAGTGAATCATCGAGGATGTAAGTGCTTTGAAAAGCAGGACATATAACCTTTGACCGACATCCCCATTGTATTGTCAACCAGTACAAAAAAGTAATTCGTAAAAACAACTTCATGATGTGCACAAGATAGGACATAAATTACAAACCATAATTGCAAAAGTTTGTGCAAATTAAAAAAAAATAAGGTTTTTTATATTAAATAATGACTTTATTATTATAATTTAACTAATTGTAATACAATATATTATCAATAATTTTATCAGAACTAGTATCTTGAGATATATTTTGTTATGATGATAATCACAGCAAATATGAAAATTATGATCGATATTTTATTAATGCCGTGCATAAGTTTTAAGTTAATACTTACTTTCTTAGAAGGATCTTTTTTCCTAAAAAAATAAGTAAGCAATTCATTTAATCCATTTCTTGATTTTTTTTGATATTTATTCATTTTCTACACTATTTATTGACTCAGGTTCTATCCATTCTCCATTTTCTTTAATTAACTTGATAAGTTCATCTAAGGCTTGCTCAGCTGGTACTGATTTTTTTATCACTTCTTGTCCTTTGTATAGTGTAATTTTCCCTTTACCTGAACCTACATAGCCATAATCTGCATCAGCCATTTCTCCGGGACCATTTACAATACAACCCATAATTCCGATTTTAATTCCTTTCAAATGATCTGTCTTTTTTCGAATCATTGCAGTTGTCTCTTGGAGGTCAAAAAGCGTTCTGCCACAAGAAGGACATGAAATATATTCCGTTTTAGTTACTCTTGTTCGAGCTGCTTGTAAGATACCAAATATAGTTTCATTAATTAATTTAATACTCAAACCATCCGCACTCATGAGCATCCCATCTCCTAAACCATCGATAAATAATCCTCCAAAATTAGTTGCTAAATTGATTCTAAATTTTTCCTCTGAGAAGTCAACAAAATGATATTTAAAAACTACCGGCAATTCAATACCTGCCTTAATAAATTTTATCATAACATTTCTTAAGCTATGAAAAACATTAGAGACACGAGATTCCAAAATAATAATAGATTGAGTTAAATCCCTGAGTTGATTTATAACCTCATCTTTAATAGTATCCGCATTGATTAAAACAAAACTAAAATAACCTTTAACTTCTCTTAAATCGATCAATTGATCTTCATTCAATAGTGGATAAATATGTTCTCTTTCGTTTAGATTTTTGAACAAATCAAAATTAACAATCTGTTGTAACCCATTGGGCAACATAAAATCAAGCATGTTATCTCCGGTATAAATATAATCACAACCAAAATCATTCATACCCCATTTGTCTAACTCAGTCAAATAAAGATGACCAACTGATTTTAATCTTTTGGAATCAATATTTTTATTTTTGGAAAAATCAGCAATGACGCGAGGCACATTTTTTCTCCCAAAATTTAATACTTCTAATGTCTTTCTGCGAGAATAGCAATAAGGATCTATTGGACTGTCTGCAACTGGCAACAAATCTTTTGGATTTTTTCGTTCAATTATTTGATCAATCAACATTTTTGCAATGGGGGCTTCTACCTCTGGAGCTTCTGTAAGCGACACTCTGACTGTATCTCCCAAACCATCTTCTAATAGGGTTCCTATACCTACCGCAGATTTAATTCTTCCATCTTCTGCCTCACCAGCCTCTGTCACTCCTAGATGCAAGGGATAAGGTTGCAGACCTTCTTCCTCAAGTTTAACTACGAGTAAGCGATAGGCTTGCACCATTACTTGAGGATTACTAGATTTCATTGAAAGAACCAAATCAAAATAATTTAAATCCTCACAAATTCGAATAAATTCTAGAGCAGATTCGACCATGCCTAAGGGCGTATCTCCATATCTACTCAAAATTCTATCAGATAAAGATCCATGATTAGTTCCAATACGCATTGCAGTACCATATTCCTTACAAATACTTACCAACGGAGAAAATTTAGTTCTTATTCGATCTAATTCAGCCTGATAAGTATTCTCAGTATAAGAGATGCTTTCAAATTTTTTCTTATCGGCAAAATTACCTGGATTTATACGAACTTTCTCAACAATTCTAGCAGCAAATTCAGCTGCGTTAGGTGTAAAATGAATATCAGCAATCAATGGTGTATGAAATCCTTTTTCTCTGAGAGATTGCTTAATATAAGCCAAATTTTTAGCTTGTTTAATACTTGGTGCTGTAATTCGAACATAATCACAGCCTGACTCAATCATTCTGATGCATTGATCCACAGAACCTTGGGTGTCCATAGTATCAATTGTAGTCATTGATTGAACACGTATAGGAAAAGATCCTCCTATTGGTACTTCACCAATTTTTACAACTCGTGTCAGCCTTCTTTCATAATGGGTAAGACTTTTGGTGTAATATGCCATTTTTTTTTTGTAATTGTTCAAAAGTACAATAATCAATATTACAAATCTCCGAGTTGGGGTCTGATTAACAAATCTTCGACGACTGTACGACCGCTTAAGCTATAAGTTGCCCAAATTAGATCTGCTATGTCTTTAGAATTGATAAATCGCTCCTCAGGAAGGTCAACTCCAGCCCAGCTTGAAGTATATGTTGCGCCTGGTAATACTGCAGTAACTTTGATATTATCCTTCTTTAGCTCCTCCCTTAAAACCTTGGTCATTCCATACAAAGCAAATTTAGAGATACTGTAAGATCCTCCATTGGCATAAGCGGTTAAGCTTGCAATAGAGCACATATTAAAGATGTAACCTTTATTAACTGCTTTCATTCGTGGCAAAATTACTCTTGTTAAATGATATGCACTGTAAAGATTCGTATTGATCATCGTTTCCAAGGCTCCATCAGGTTCCTCATCAATCATGCCAGGTGTAAATATTCCAGCATTATTGATCAATACCTCTGGAGTACCTATATCATTAACAAACTTTCCGAATTTCACAACTTCTTCTTTTATTGATACATTTACGACCAAAACTGATACCTGTACTGCAAATTTTTTTTCAACATCAAATTTGAGTAAATCTAATTTCTTCTGGTTTCTTGCACAAGTAATAATATCAAAGCCTTGTTCTGCAAAACAATATATGATGGATTTACCAATGCCCTCCGTTCCTCCCGTAACTACACAATTCATATTTTCCTTTTTCATATCAATTAAAAACAAATTTTGATAAAAATAGCTCCATTAGTTGATAAAAAATGGAGTTTTAAAAGTATATGTTTAAATTCACTGGATAATGAGAAGTTTAGGCAAATATGTCACTTTTATGGGAAGTCTCCTTACTCGGAGAGAAACCTTTAGCACTTATATAAAACTTATAATACAAGAATGCGTAAATGTGGGATATAACTCTCTTTTCATTGTGGGAATTGTATCCCTTTTCATGGGAGCAGTTACCACAATTCAAACAGCCTTTAATTTGGTAAGTCCTTTTATACCTGATTATGTTATCTCTCTCGTAGTGCGAGATATGGCTATCTTAGAGCTATCTCCGACTATCATAGCTATTATTTTTGCAGGAAAAGTTGGCTCAAGCATCGCTGGAGAATTGGGAACCATGCGTATAACTGAACAAATCGATGCTTTGGAGGTAATGGGAATAAACGCCAGCTCTTACTTAGTTTTACCTAAAATAATTGCCTGTGTTATTATGTATCCCATGCTTGTGATATTATCTATTTTTTTAATTTTGTTTGGAGGTTATTTCGCGGGCACAATTACGGGAATTCTCTCATCTGTTGACTATCTCTATGGAATACGCTATGAATTCATTGAGTTTAATATAACATTTGCCATAATTAAAGCCTTGGTTTTCTCATTTTTGATTGCGTCTATTTCTTCTTATAAAGGCTTTTTTACAACTGGAGGGTCATTAGAGGTAGGTAAAGCGTCAACCTCAGCAGTTACTAATAGTTGTATCGCCGTTCTTCTTGCAGATTATGCCCTTGCTCAACTTTTATTGGGATGATAGAAATAAAAAACATATCTAAGTCATTTAAGGAAAAGCAAGTTCTTTTTGATATTTCAGGGACTTTTCTAAAAGGGAAAAATAATTTAATAATTGGTTCAAGTGGTACGGGTAAAAGTGTTTTATTAAAAAATATAGTGGGACTTATTACTCCTGATCAAGGAGATATCATATACAATGAACGATCTTTTATCTATGGATCTGAACAAGATCGAAAACAAATAAGGCGAGAAATAGGTATGCTCTTTCAAGGAAGTGCTTTGTTCGATAGTAAAAACATAGAGGAGAATGTGAGATTTCCTCTCGACATCCTCACAGATTTTCCTATCGAAGAAAAAATTGATCGAGTTAACTTTTGCCTTGAAAGAGTCGGTTTGCTTAATATTAATAAAAAAATGCCCTCCGAAATAAGTGGGGGAATGAAAAAACGCGTGGGGATCGCAAGAGCTATTGTAAATAGACCCAATTATCTATTTTGTGATGAACCTAATAGTGGTTTGGACCCACAGACGGGTATTAAGATCGATAATCTTATAAAAGAAATTACCTCTGAGTACTCGATTACAACTGTTATCGTAACTCATGATATGAACTCTGTGTTTGAAATAGGAGATCATATCATGTTCCTCTTGGAAGGGAAAAAACTTTGGGAAGGTTCTAACGGCGAAGTAACTAAATCAGACTTGAAAGAATTAAATGACTTTATCTTTGCCACCAAATTAATGAAACAAATGTATTTGCATTAAGAAGTTTTTTTATTATAGGCTATGGGCATTTTAATAAAGAAAGACGTTCCCACATCTTTTTCAGTTTCAAACCAAATATTTCCTCCCGCTTGTTCAACGCCTTTCTTTGCAAAAGCAAGTCCTATTCCTTTTCCATTTTGCTTGGTCGTAAAATAAGGTTTAAAAATATTAGAAATATCTAATTCTGATATCCCTTGACCTCTATCTTTGATTGCTAAAAGAAATTTGTCATCCTTAATTTGTAAGTTTACTTCAAGATAATACGGGCTCTCAATATATGATTGAATAGCATTAATAATAAGGTTATTTAAAATTTGTCTCATTAGATCAATGTCGGTGTAAATCATTACTTGCTCGGCTATTTCATGGTGAATTTGTAACTCATCTGAGTTATACAGGGACAACGTTTCTCTTAATAATTTAGAAAAATTAAAAACTTCATTATGAGGTGCTGGCATTTGTGCAAAAGAAGAAAATGAGTCTGCAATGGATGATAAATTATCAATCTGACCAAGTAAAGAATTAAGTACTTCATAATTAACACTTGTATCATTCATTGACCTAAGCATCTGTTGGATCTTTAGCTTCATGGGCGTCAATGGATTTTTAATTTCATGAGCCACTTGCTGTGCAAGCTCCCGCCATGCAGTCTCTTTTTGAATTTTAGCTAATTTATCTTTACTAAGCTCCAATTTGGATAACATTTGATTGTACTCAAAGACAAGCATACCTATTTCATCTTTTTCCTTATATAATAATGGAGTGATCTCTTCTGACATAAATTGAGTTCTTTTCATTTTATAAGCAATTATTTTAATAGGATTAATAATACCTTTCATTCCATAATAACCAACCACAATAGTGAGTATAAAAATAGAGGTGAAAAATAAGATAAAATCGTTGAAAACTTCGATTTTTTGAGCATTTACATGATTTTTGGAATCAAAAAAAGGGAAGGCAAGAATTCCCATCAATTGATTAATTTCACTCCCATAAACAGCTACATAGACCATTTTAAATTTGGTGCTTATCAAATCTTCCTCAATTATCTTTGTTTGACCTTGATCACTAATTATGTGTTCAAATGCCATAGGATGTATATTTTTTGATAAAATGTTTTGATCAAATACATCCTGATTACTAGATCCCAATATTTTACCTGTTGCTCCGTACAGCAAAATATCACTTCTGGATAAATTGGAAATTTTAGCAAGTTTCTCCGTCAATTGGTACTTGTTAATTTTATTATCAATAAATAACTTTAGATCTTGTTTGAAATTTTGAGCAATATTCACTGCCTTTTTTTGATAACTTCTATTAATTTCAGCTCGATAAGATGACGTTATTTGAGACAATATGAGTGCACTAACAATAGCCGTGGAAACATAAAAGGAAAGGCCTACATACAGTTGAATTTTATTAGTTAAACTGAAGCTTTCAATCGGTTTAAGTCTTGTCACTATGAAGAAAACAAATCCAAAGAAGAACAGACTCAAAGTAAAGGTAAATGTAATATTTACGAAATTTCTATAATTACTATAAGCATCCGATACGATCATTAACATTCGACTATCTTGAATTTGAGTCAAATAAATGGAATGATCCTCATGAATACAGATGGTTTGATTAGTTGCATTAGGACAGTATCCATCTAGTTTTAATGGAAACTTGTAATTGCCTAATTGATGTTTGCGTATGCCATTATGATAAATAGCATAATCGAAAATTTTAGAGTTTTGAAAATTTTCATTTTCAATTTTGAAGAAAGAAGAAAATACGGTTTGAGGTGAATATCGTTTTTTAGTGTATTCTACAATTATCTCCCCTCTTTGGTCTTGAGAGTTAATGGGAATCACACTATAATACTTATGGAGCCCATTTTCAATCATGGGTACAGAATAAATATTCTTATAAGTAGTAGTATTTGCTTTTAGAAATAAATCTTTCGAAAAATAAATCCCCTCTGCTTTAGTAAAGCCATAAGCATTTCTACAACTATCAAGCAAATAGATTTGTATATCATAATTATTTAAATAAGAACCCTTTAACTCTTTAAAACGATTTACAATTAAATTCGAAAAAAAAAATTCATTGTTAAATGTTAACGAAATAATCGAATCATTTTCCATTTTTTCAACAAGTTTACTGATGAAATACTCTCCCAATGAGTCGGCTCCAGTTTCAATTTTAACTGCGTAATCTTGTTTTTCAATTAATTCTGATTCAATGTGAGATTTAGAAATTACTCTAGCATTCAAAATTGAGACGAATAAAGAAATTAACATTAGATAAAAAAGAGTGATGTATTTAAACTTACTCAACTGAAAAGAGCAGGCAGTCATAAACATTACTGCCCAAATTATTAATTGAAAAGTTAGTACATACCACTGGCTACCAAAAGGACTCAAAAAATAGCCAAGTAAAATGATTAATATAAAGCCTGCATGTTTTGAAAAATTATAAGTTTTTATAAAAAATTTATAGAGGGTATGGTTCAAAAAGAAATAACAAGATGCTAACAACATTAAAAAGATATAGTACAATATGCGATGATTAGTAAACCGCACTGACTCTGTAATGTCTAAATTTAAGAGGCTGCATTGTGCAACCAACTCTATAGCTGAAAATAACAAATGAGCGATAATTACCCCACCTAAAAAGGAGAATATAGCGGTTAAATTCCTAAATTTAATAAGGGCTAGCTTAACTACTTTTTTAGATTTAAATAAAGCAATAGTAAGCTTAAACAGTATGAAAAATAAAAATAAAAAAAACACGAAAATCTGTTCAAGATTGAGTGAAAAAAGATTTGGAACTAATTGAAATTCAAAAAAAACAAGTGAATGTATTCCTCCCGCTTTCATCAAAAAAAAATATGTGAGCCACAAAGGCAATAATAAAGCCAAAACCCACAAATAAATCTTTGATTTTTTTAATGCTATAAAAGTTAATATAAAGTTGATTGTATAAAATAAGGTTAATGCCAAAACAAAGAGTATTACAAAATTCAATGAAGATGTAGCTGCTGATTTTGGAACGGCCGATAATTTAAATAATAGTTCACCATCATAATTAACAGCAAATCCGTCAGTACTGAAGTCCACTTCAACATCTGAAAATAATTGTTCATTAAACAGATTAATCGATTGGTGATCACTGGATAAAAAGTTGGAAGCAATAGGTATGATAGAATACACTTCAACCAAGGCACCAGAATCTTCCTCTTTCCATATGCTAAGGGAAATAACACTTATATTATCATCCGTGATAAAACGCACCTTATCGTTAGATTTTATTTTTTCATAGGCAGGGAAATAAGCATTAGTGTTCCAAAAAATCAGCTGACCATCTCGATAAGCGTAAATAGGATAATTTAATCTAAAAAAATCTTGCGGATAGGTCAATTCATCATACATTGATTGATCGGAAAATAGCTCTAAATTCATCAATTGATCACCAATAATATTGGCGATCTTTTGATTTATCTTAAGTGGAACCTGATCAAATTTATTCGTATTTAACACGAATACTATTATAGCGCAACTAAAAACCCAGAAAATAGCTATTTTGATTAATCGTAACGACATTAAATATTATTTAAGAAACTGAGCTAATTAGTACTCAAAGCCCAATCATATTTCGCGCTATCAACAAATGAATACAAATAATCAGAGAGAACCAATAAATAACAAAAAAGAGTATAATTGAGGATATTATTAATGATAAATATAAAATTTTGAATCAGGGCCATCAAAAAAAAGAAATAAAATTATTGTGAATAAAATAAATATATCACCTAAAAATATATAACTGATTTACAAAGCTCCTTAAAAAAGCTAGTACCAATCTCATAACCTTAGTCACACTGGCATGTCACAGATCCCGTTTATGAAATAATTAACGATTAGGATAGGATTTTAAAAAAATATTTCCTTTCCTTCACTCTCGACAGCATTCATTAATAACGGTTGATAAACTTATTTTTTTTTCCGTTGAAATAAAAAAACCTGTACCACAAGATAAAAACGATTATGATCAAAAGATAAGGAGCTGAAAATAAGTATATAATACCTAAGTTAAGACCACTAGCTAATTCAATGTCACCATGACTCACATTGTTAACTACCTGCGTACGACACATCACACATTGGGCATTGATTATTTGAATACTGAGGAAAACAAAAAATGACAGTAAAATACTTTTTAATTTCATCAGTGCGTATAATAAGGGCTCACCATGAGGTATACAACCACACCAGTAATGGAAACATACAGCCAAATGGGAAAAGTGAACTTAACTATTCTTTTGTGATCTTCTATTCGTTTATTCAGCGAATAAAAGAAAGAAGTCAAAACAAGCGGTATTACAATTACCGATAGTGCAATGTGTGAGCTCAAAATACCTATATAGATAGATCTACTTGTGCTTACAAGATCAAATTCAGCATCGGAAAGTATACCATCTCCATTGCCATCTCCAAAAATGGTGGTGCTGGCAGAGGAATGGTAAAGCACGTAGGTTATTAAAAAAATAGCCCCCAAACTGAAACCAGCAGTCATCAAAGTTTGATGCCATCTGATATTTTTATTTTTTATAGCAATAAGGGCGCCAATAAGTAAGATACTCGTTAGTGTATTTATAAAAGCATTGAAAGGTGGTATATAATAAACCCAATCACCAACACTCAATTTAGTTGGGAAAAACAACAAAAAAGCCACCAACAAAGGAACTACAATAGAAATTATTCTTATTAAAACTAAATACCTTTTATTGTTCATAACCTTTATCGTAAATGATTAAATAAATCAAACTCAACAATAACTCTATCAACTTCTTCAATACTCAATTTATAATTTCCTATGATCTCCCTGTTATCCCCAACAAGTATCAAGGGAAATTTATTTAAATCACCGAAACAAGCCTCACTAGAGCTATAATAATGATAAGGCAATTCATTATCTGTAAGCTGAACTAACAATCTTTGAAGTTGTAATTTTTCATCACCACTTACTGTAGTATCAAGGATATATAACGTACCAGATGTTAATTCACATATTTCGCCAATCATACCTACCGGAGATAATTGGAACTGATTTTGACCAAACGCTTGAAGAAATAAATACCAGCTTAAGGGTAAACCAAATACAATAGTAAGGATTAAAAATTTTAATGTATTCTTCAATTAATAAACTGCTTGATAGATGGCATCTGCCTGAAATAAGAGTATAAACAATAAAAATACAACAAATAATAAAGGTAATAAGACCGACATTTTTAATGAACCCCTCTCATGACCTAAATGCATAAATTCAGACATTATATAATAAGCCTTAACTATGGTCAACGCTATAAAGATGAAGATCCTTACCCATTTATATTCATGTGGGACCGTAAAGGCAATAGCAAATTCGAATACTGTAATTATGAAAAGGTACAAAGTTACCTGCAAGAATAACTTAACCTTATTTTTATTTATAGGCTTTACGTTAATAGGTGTATTTCGCTGCATATTTAATTAATTTAACTTTATAAATTCAAACTAAGTAAAAGAAAGTAAATACAAATACCCAAACTAGGTCAACAAAATGCCAATATAGACCTACTTTTTCAATCATTTCATAATGTCCTGTACGCTCTAACTTACCTGTAACAGCTTGAAAAAAGACCATAAAGTTCAGCATAACACCACTGAAGACATGAAAACCGTGAAATCCGGTAATAAAAAAGAATAAGGCAGCAAAATTTTGAGGACCGTATTCATTCATGGTCAGATTTGCTCCATAAAAAATACTTCCGTCCAACAGTTTTGATCCCGTTTCTGTGCCTGTAATAAAATGACTCCATTCCCATGCTTGACAACTCAAAAAAGCAATACCCCCTAAGAGCGTCCAAAGCATCCACTTTTCAACTCCCTTGCGATCCATTCTTTCGCCCGCCTCGACAGCTAATACCATTGTTACGCTACTGAGTATAAGAACGAATGTCATAAATCCTACGAAAATCAAGGGTAAATGTACACCGTGAAGGAAAGGAACGGCCTCAAAAACAACTTCGGGAACGGGCCAATAATCTTGAGAAAAGACAAAGTCATCAATAGCTCCCTCGTAGGAGGGGTGGCTGAATCGAATCAGACCGTAAGTGATAAGTAATGCGGAAAAAGTAAAGGCATCCGACAGCAAGAAAAACCACATCATAAGTTTTCCATAGCTTGCTTTCATTGGTGAAACACCTCCACCCCATAAATTTTCTTTTTCTTTAATATCTATTGTTGTGCTTGACATCATTCATGGTTAGTTATTCATTACCAAAAAAAGATAAAGATAAATCCACAGTACGCCAAGGAAATGCCAATAGGTTGTACACATTTCAATGGTCAACATATTCTTGGAATGAACTTTATAATTAATTGTATCTAAAAAAATTACTAAAAGAAATACCAAGCCACCGATAAGATGTGCTAAATGCAATCCTGAAAATACATATACAAAAGATCCAGAGGGATTTCCTACAAAAAATACATCTTCAGCTACTAATTCAATCCATGCTAAATATTGCATGTAAAAAAAGGCTAGGGCTATAATGGCAGTACCCGTGATTCCTATTTTCACCGCTTTGAGTGAATTATCTTTTGCCTTTGAATAGGTCCAGTGCATCGTAATACTACTTAGAATAAGTACTAGGGTAGAATACAAGAACATATCTGGCATCTCAAATTCCAACCACCTCCCATCAGATTTTTTTACAATGTAAGCGCTTGTCAAACCTGCAAAAAGCATACATATAGATACAATAAAAAGCCATAAAGCAAATTTCTTAGCATTGACTGATTTTAATTTTAAATTGCGCTTTGCAAAAATAATTGCCGTATTATTCATTATAATTTGTCTAATAAGTATGAAATTTGAACAATTGGTAGATAAATGAATGAACCAAACATAATTCTTAAAGCTGATTTTTGCGAATTATCTTTCATTAATTGGAAGGTTTGCGCCAAAAACAAAACACCACAAAATGTAGCAATGATACCACTATTTAATCCCGTTAAACCAAAATAAGTAGGAAGTAAGCCTAATGGCAATAAAAAAAGTGTATAAACCATAATATTGATGGCCGTGTTAAGATCTTTTTTACCGCTGCCAGGTAATAACTTAAAACCTGCTTTCTTATAATCATCATCAGAAACCCATGCAATAGCCCAGAAGTGAGGAAATTGCCAAATAAACTGAATACCAAAAATAATCCATGCTTCGTAGGAAAGTGAGCCTGTAGCTGCCACCCATCCAATTAAAGGAGGTAAGGCACCAGGAATTGCTCCAACAAAAACTGCGACTGGACCCACACGTTTTAAAGGAGTATACATGAAAGCATAAATGATCAATGAGAGTATCGCAAGTGCAAAAGCAAAAAAATTGGTATGGTAAGCAACAAGGAATACCCCGATGAAAAATATCACAGTACCATTAATGATTGCCTCATGATGAGTGATTTTGGAAGTAGGTAAAGGACGCTCCGATGTCCTTTTCATTAATGCATCCAAATTTCTTTCTATGATTTGGTTAATTGTTACCGCAGCACCCGATATAAGAAATGATCCCAAACTAAGCATTAGTAAAATAAATAGGTTAGGGATTCCATCAGTTCCCAACAAAAAACCAAAAGCTGCCGAAAACGCTACAAGAAAAGATAATCTTGGTTTCAA
Source organism: uncultured Marinoscillum sp. (assembly GCA_902605755.1). Classification (GTDB taxonomy): domain Bacteria; phylum Bacteroidota; class Bacteroidia; order Cytophagales; family Cyclobacteriaceae; genus UBA4465. The sequence goes on from CACLDR010000024.1 coordinate 23,886, forward strand.
CAACTCTATATATGCTATTAACTTATTTGATAAATAATCGATATTTAATATTACTATGTTCTTCATTAGTGATTTCAACCAACCTGTTAATTATCAAATCGCTCTTTCTTGCCTTCCTCATTCTCGAAATCTGTATTTGATTCTTCAGTCTTGTGGTAAGGTATCGTTTGCGGGATAAAATCATCTTTTGCTCCCGGCTTAGAATAATCATAAGGCCATCTATAAACCTTAGGAATCTCACCGGGCCAATTACCGTGCTCTGGTACTCTCGGTGTCGTCCATTCTAAGGTGTTAGAATTCCACGGATTTATAGGTGCTTTTTTGCCTTTAAAAATATTATAAAAAAAGTTAAATAAAAAAATGAACTGAGCACCAAATGTGATAAATGCTGCTACGGTTACAAATGAATTTAGATCTACAAACGAGCTGAAGGCATCAAAGTTTGTAAATGAGTAATATCTTCTAGGGAATCCAGCAATACCAATATAGTGTAAAGGAAAAAATACCAAGTAAACTCCTACAAAAGTTAGCCAAAAATGGATGTACCCAAGTTTTTCATCCATCATTCTACCGAACATTTTAGGAAACCAATGATAGACACCAGCAAGCAAACCAAAAAAAGCAGCACTACCCATAACCAAATGAAAATGTGCAACTACGAAATATGTATCATGCAAATTAATATCAATCGCTGCATTACCTAAGAAAAGACCTGTTAGACCTCCTGATATAAAGAAAGAAACTAGTCCAATCGAAAATAACATTGCTGGTGTAAATACAAGATTACCTTTCCATAATGTGGTGATATAGTTAAACGCCTTAACTGCAGATGGAATAGCAATAATCAAAGTAAGGAACATGAAAATAGAGCCCAGAAATGGATTCATTCCTGTTATAAACATGTGGTGTGCCCACACGATAAAGGATAAAAAGGCTATCGCTAATATAGAACCGATCATGGCGGTATACCCAAAAATTGGCTTTCTAGAATTGGTTGAAATAACTTCCGATGTTATACCCAAAGCGGGTAAAATTACAATATAAACCTCAGGATGACCCAAAAACCAAAATAGGTGCTGAAACAAAATAGGACTACCTCCTAAGTTGGGAAGTGCTTCTCCCCCTATAAATATTTCAGAAAGGTAAAAACTTGTACCAAAAGAACGATCAAAAACGAGCAATAGTACACAAGCAACCAATACAGGAAAAGACAATAAACCTAGAACAGCTGTGATAAAGAAAGCCCAGATTGTCAAAGGCATTCTTCTAAAGGTCATACCTTCTGTTCTTAAATTGATGACAGTAGTGATATAATTGATCCCACCCAATAAAGTGGAAGCAATGAAGAAAACCATGGATACCAACCAAAGTGTCATACCCATTCCAGACCCGCTCATGGCTTGCGGTAAAGCACTTAATGGAGGATATATTGTCCAACCTCCACTTGCCGGGCCAGTGGATAAAAACATAGATATAAACATAATTATGCTACTTAGAAAAAAGAACCAATAAGATAAGAGGTTCATAAATCCAGAAGCCATATCTCGGGCTCCTAGTTGCAGAGGAATCAAATAATTACTAAAAGTACCACTCAAACCAGCTGTTAGAACGAAGAATACCATAATAGTCCCATGCATGGTAATCATGGCCAAATAGAACTCTGGGTCCAATTTACCAGAATTAGAAATCCAATCTCCTAAAAAGGGTTGTAGAAAACCCATATCCATATCCGGGAACCCAAGCTGAAGACGGAAAAGAACTGAGAGCCCACCTCCCAGAATAGCCCAAAAAATTCCTGTAATTAAAAACTGTTTAGCAATTGTTTTATGATCTGTTGAAAAAATATATTTGAAGATAAAACTTTGTTCTTGATGGTCATCGTGATGGTCATCACCATGAGTCAACTTTTCTGTAATTTGTATATCTGTAATCGACATATTTATTTATTTAGAACTACTATTTGTTAAGCCTTTTTGAACATTCGACCATACCTCATTTTCTATTCCTACTGTTATGCTTGCTACTTCTCTCAATTTTTCAGGTACTTCCGTGAGGTAATCTGCATTTTGTTTTAACCAAGGCTCTTGGGATTTGAACCATTCATTGTAATCTTCCAACTCATCGACTACGATAATATATCTCATAGCAAAATGTCCTTGTCCACATATTTTATTACACACGAGCTCGTATTGAAAATCCGGATTACCAGTTTCCACACGCATCTCTTCTGTAGTTTTGGTAGGCTCAAACCAAAATTGTGTTGGCATGCCAGGTACAGCATTCATTTGTAGTCGAAAATGAGGTTGATACACGCTGTGGATAACATCACGCGCCCTGATATTGAAACGGACAGGTTTTCCTTTCGGTACATGAATTTCTCTTGGAATAAAGTCATCAAAAGAGGCTCGATCTGAAAAATCAATACCCATTTGGTTAGTAGCGTCAATTTTCAAGTAATCATAATTTCCTAGCACATTATCTGCCCCCGGATACCTCACTGACCAAGCGTACTGATAACCCATAATTTCAATAACCTCAGAACCTTCTGGCGATTCTCTGGTGATATCAATCCAAGCCTTCCATCCTGTAAATACAAGAGCCGCAAGAACGATAGCAGGGATTATAGTCCAAACCATTTCTAATTTATTATTGTGTGGATAAAAATAAGCCACTTGATTTTCACGATGTTGATATTTCCATGAAAAACCAAACAAAAAGATCTGAGTTACAATAAACACAATACCTGTAATGGCCATTGTCCACCAAAATAGGTTATCGGTAATGACACCATGTTTCGACGCCACTGGTAGAACAAAATCCTCTTCCAAGCCGCCAAATGAATAGTAAAAACCGCCAATCAATCCAATAATTAAAAATAATAACAATAAATTCGCTTGCAGACCATTGGAAGAGGGAATTTTGTTACTTGAGTCTCCTTTAATTACATCTACAAGGGATGAGACTCTAAAAATGGCAAACAGTATAACCAAAATAAGTATTGCAGCGATAATTATAATTACATTCAACATAGAGTTATAAATAATTTATTGTACGTGGTGTTGTAAACTCTCATCTAACATCGGATCTTTATTAGCAAATAACGGTGCTTTCGCTAGGCTATTGAAGAAAACGTATAAAAAAGCACCACCATAAATTAACATGGTCCCAAATTCTACTAAACCGTATCCACCATTCTCTTTCAGAATACCCGGAGTAATCATTAAATAAAAATCAATCCAATGCCCAAAAATTACGATTGGAGTTACTACTTTTAAAATGGCCGTATGACGTTTTGAATCTCTTGGCATTAATAAAAGAAATGGTAATACAAAATTTAAAAACAAATTAACAAAGAAAATAATTCCATATTGATCATTATTCCAACGTTCAACGAAATATACAGATTCTTCGGGAATATTGGCATAATAAATTAACAAGAACTGTGAAAACCATATGTAAGTCCAAAATACAGAGAACGCAAATACGAATTTACCTATATCATGTAAATGATTTTCATTGACAATGGACAACAAGCCTTTCTCTTTTAAATGAATGGTTATAAAAGTGATCAACGCAAGCGTCGTAACCCACCAACTTGCGAAAACATACCATCCAAACATAGTACTGAACCAGTGTGTATCTATTGACATCACCCAATCCCAAGCAGCTATGGACGAGGTTATTGCAAAAATTACTAAAAATACCGCAGATAACTTTCTCATATTATACCAAGAAGCCGTGCCTCCCTCTAAATCCTCTTGAAAAGCCAAATTCCTAAGCTTTAAGAACAAATAATACCACAATCCAAAGAAAAATGACATCCTTGCTATAAAAAAAACAGGAGTGGACGGGTGATCACTTAGAGGCCAGTAAAAATAACCTTTTTTGGCATTTATTATACTATCAAATTCAGGCGAGGCAGTATCGTATAAATCATGATGTGTCCAATGAAAAAGATCATGACCAAATACGAAAAAAG